>JAUNBK010000058.1 GCA_030527105.1 Planctomycetia bacterium | reverse complement strand
CACCCAACATTCTACCAATATCCAGATATTTATCAATCACCTTGAATGCCTGAATGCCCGAATTATACAAGTTTTTTGAAGGAGTGTTTGAGAGGAAACCAATTTTTCAAAAATGTTTCCTCTTGAGAGTGTGGCAGGTTGATAGTCTAAACGATAGTGTTCATAAAATTGACACAACACTACGCTTATCGAACCTTAAAATTCGGTTTTTATGATACTTCGCACCATAAATTTGAAGGCGCCCTTTTTTTACAATGTCCGTTGAACGCCACTTGACACCGCGCAATGCTTGAGTTATAATGGAGGTTCGTTTTTTAGAGTGGTTCGAATGTTTTGCCACTCTGCCATCCAAAACTTCTTTATCAAAAGGAGCTTTCTATGAAAATTTTGCAGATCGGACTTTCTGTCGTTCTGTTTGTTGCTTTCTGTGTTCCGACGTTCGGAGAAACGGCGCCGCCGGTCGAAGGTGGTCGAACGGTGTTGGACCTGCCGCCTGTTCCCGACAATCCGCGGAATAGCGAGGGGGACTTCGTTCGTCTAAAGAATGGCGACATTTTGCTTGCCTACTCCCAATATTATGGGAAATCCAATTCCGACCACGCGCCGGCATTCATCGCGGGGCGCATCTCGCACGATAATGGTGAAACGTGGGGCGAGTCCTTCAAAATCCTCGAAAAGGATGGTGGGTTGAATCTCATGTCCGTCTCGTTGCTTCGCCTCAAGGACGGAAGAATCGCGATGTTCTACCTGCGAAAATTTTCCCTCCTGGACAATCGACCTTTCGTCTGTTTTTCGAGCGACGAGGCAAAAACGTGGACGAAACCCCAGCCGTGCATTCTCGAGGACGAGGTAGGGTATTATGTCGTGAATAATTCTCGAGTCGTGGAGCTTTCCGATGGTTCCGTCGTTATTCCTTGCGCCCACCACACGTACAATAATCGTGGTGGGACGAATTGGTCTGCCGAGATGGTGTGCTATATTTCGACCGACGGGTGCAAAACCTTCCAAAGAAGTGGCGTGGCGAAGAATCCCGATGGTTCCATCTTTCAAGAACCCGGCGTCATGGAGATGGAGGACGGAAGCCTCCTCATGATTATTCGAACGAACGCGGGGTGCCAATATCTCTCGCGATCGAAGGATGGTGGGCGTACGTGGACGACTGCCGAAAAATCCAAGTTCGTCTCGCCGCTCTCGCCCGCGCGGATTTCGATGATGCCCGGGACGAACAAAATCATTGCGATTTGGAACGAAAGTCCGAAGGAGCGGAATCCTCTCACGATCGCCACGCTGACGCAAGACCTGGAGTTCATCGAAAAGTGGACGTTGGACGAGGCGGAAGCCGGAGTGGAACGCCGATTTTGCTATCCCGCCCTCCTTCCGCTCGGGGACGGGGAATATATCGCAAGCTACTGCGCTGGCATGAGGAAAAACTCGGGCTTGGACACCTTGCGCGTGAAGAAATTCAAGCTGAAGTAGCCGTTTGAATTGGGGAAATTTTCCCGTGAATTGGGGAAAAACTCCCGCTACGGCGTGAGTCGCAGCGCCAATTGGAGGAGACCTACGAGTCCGCCCAGCAAGAATCCTAGAACCTGAATCGCGGAGAAATGTTGGGCGGCGATTTTGTTTATCATATGATAAAACTCCTCCACATCTTGTTTCTCCACCGCCTGCGCGACGCGCTCGCTCAGGTTCAATTTCTCTTGGATCTGATCCTTTCCTACCCCGTGCAAAAAGGACTCGACCATTTTTTTCGCCTCGGGCAAGACTTCGGAATCGAACCAACGCCACATGTCCTCGGAATTCAACACCTCTTCGATCCAAATCGGCACATTCTCGCGGAGGCATTTCTCCACAAAAAGCGATATTTTGGTGCGAAATTCGACACGAAAAGACTCGAGGCGCTCTGCCGACTCGGGGGAACGAATCCAATTTTGGAGCCGTTCGACAAGTCGCAATAGCTCGTCGCTAATCATCGTTCGAGTCTTCTCGCTGCTCAATTGGCGCGACAACTCCGCTTGCACCGACTCCCAATCAATGAACGCAACAAACCCCGACGCGAGTGGCTCCACGAGATTTTGCATGAAGAACGGGAGTCGGGAACTCAAAAAGTCGTACGCGTAATTTCTCGCCGCGCTTTTGAGCATATTGAGTAGCTGAGGCGATTGACGCTGAATTCCTTGGACGATATTCGACGAGAGCAACTCGCGCGCCTCCTCGGACGACAAGTAGGGCAAGAGTGTTTCTTCGCAAAATTGACGCACGTTGTCCGAGGTGATTTCTTCGCCCAGCACATCATCGATCGCGCGCTCGATTTTTGGGATCAAGAATTGCGACACCAACTCGTGTTTCTCGGTCGCGAAAGTTTGAAGCGTTTTTCTCAACTCGGTAAGCGTCCGTTCATCTTGGAGGAGTTCTGCCGCCATTTCGCACAATTCGTCCGCAATTTCCTCGGGATTCAAGAGACGATTTTCGATCTCGCGCCCCATTTCGATACCGATGAGATTCTTGTTTTTAGGGACCAAACCTTGCTTCCAAATCCCGAACGTGAGAAGCGTGAGAGGGTGAAACGGCTCCCTTTTGAACGGCTTGAAGAGCATCTCTATAGCGATAAAATTCGTGAGATACCCAACTGCTGCGGCAAGAAACACTGGCAGAACCTTAAACATCCACCACTCAGGAATCGATACGCTGAGCAACGAAAGAAAGATCGTTCCCGGCAAAAATAGCGCAATCGACACGACACTCACGGGGAAGCAAACAAGCTCCAGCGCCGCGAAAATTCTCTTTTCCCTCGGCGCCTCGCCATCGCGCAGAATCGCTACGCGCTCGGAAATGAAGGATTTTCTCGTCGAGATTGTCATTTTTTCACCTCATTTTGGTTTTATCGCCCAGAAAAACTCGCAAGAAAGCCGAAACTTCACTCTTCAATCAGCTTTTGAATAACGTGATTCGCAATCGTGAGTCCAAAAATGCCCGTGAGAGTTGGGAGACTTCCCAAGACGTTCCGCAGACGACCGCGCTCAAAACCCTCGCTGACTCTCGGCTCCGGTTCGCCTAAAAGCGCTATCCGGACGCGCGAAACGTCCTCCGACGAATAAACGCACACCGCCTCCATCGGCTCGCCACGACTTCGAAAACGCTTCTTCACCATGCGCGCAAGCGGGCACCCATGCACGTCTCGAAGCCGCCCGATCGCAATTTTCGTCGGATCGCTGCGCAATGCCGCCCCCATGCTCGAAACTCCTCGAAGACCACGGCGACGGATTTCGCACATCAATTCGACCTTCGGCGTGAGCGCATCAATGGCGTCGACCACAAAATCGGGAGAGAAGTCGCCAAAAACCTCGTCCAGCGTGTCGGTGTGAACAAAAATCCGCTCCGCCTCCACGTCGCAATCGGGGTTGATGTCCCGAACACGCGCAAGCGCAGCGGTTGTTTTGGGGATTCCCACCGTACTTTGGAGGGCGTAGAGTTGGCGATTGATGTTGCTTGGCTGAATGATATCGAAATCGATGAGTCGCAGCCGTCCGACTCCTGCTCGCGCAAGACCCTCGACGGCATAACTCCCCACCGCGCCCAAGCCAACGACCAAGACGCGGGATTCATGCAAGCGGATCAAAGCGTCCGTTCCAACAAACTGACGAATTCGCGAATAACGCGGATCCTGCGGATCAAACATCTTTGCTAACGCTAGTCTCTTTGTGGCATGATGAGATTAATGAAGTCCGCATTTGTTTTGCGCTTCCCCAATTTTTGCGTGAGTTGCTCCATCGCCTCGATTGGGTTCATATTCGCGAGCGTTCTTCTCAAAAGAGTCACAGCATGAAGGACATCCGGTTCCAAGAGTTTTTCCTCGCGGCGCGTGCCGGACTGCGAGATATCGATTGCGGGCCAAATACGGCGGTCCGCCAGACGTCGGTCAAGAACCAGCTCCATATTTCCCGTGCCTTTGAATTCTTGGAAAATCAGCTCATCCATTCGACTTCCCGTGTCGATAAGCGCGGTTCCCACGATGGTGAGAGAGCCGCCCTCCTCGAATTGTCGCGCAGTCGCGAAGAGCTTTTTGGGAATATCCATCGCCTTGATGTCGACACCGCCACTCATCGTGCGACCTGTGTTTCCGACCCATTTATTAAAGGCGCGCGCCAATCGAGTGATCGAATCCAAGAGAAGAAAGACGTCCTGCCCCATCTCTGCCAAACGCTTGCAGCGCTCGATAAGAAGCTGCGACAGTCGAACGTGGCTCTCAATATCGCGATCAAGACTGCTCGCCACCACTTCGCCACGCACCGCGCGGCGCATATCCGTGACTTCCTCGGGGCGCTCGTCGATCAGAAGGACAAAAAGTCTCACATCTGGATAATTCGTCGAGATTGCTTGGCTGATTTGCTGCATCAGAATCGTTTTCCCTGTTCTCGGCGGGGCGACGATAAGCGCTCTTTGCCCGCGTCCCAAGGGTGTGAGAAGATCCATCACTCTCGTGCTGATCGGCTCCTGCCCCGTTTCGAGTTTATACCAACTTTCGGGCGTGATTGCCGTGAGTTCGTCGAAGGGTCGCACTTTGATATACTCCTCCGGTGCCATTCCCTCGACGGAGAGCATTTCACGCAGGCGAGGACCTTGATTTTTCCTGCCGGGCTGCATAATTCCCGTGCAATAGACACCCTCGCGCAGACCATAGTTTTCGATCATGTTGCCAGGGACGAAAGGATCAATCAGTTGGCGCACATACGTGACACCAGGGTCGCGCAGGAACCCATAACCGTTGGGGTGAAGCTCGAGAACGCCGGAAATTTCGATTTCGTCTAGAATTTCGCCAGTTTCCGTCTTGAAAGGATCCATTGCTTGAATTGGATCGTTGCTGGTTTTGATTTTGGAGACTCTGGGGCGCGGATTTCTATGATATCCATAGTTGTTGGAATTGTATCCGCCATAGTGTCCACGATAACCACCACCATAATTATTGTTGCCGTAGTTGTTATTGTTGTAGCTGTTGTTACCCTGGTTATTGTTATTGTTGTTATAACCTCCACCGTTATAACCCCCATTGTATCCGCCAGGCTCGTTCTCCTCAACGTCGTATGGGGTAGGATACCCTCCGTTGTTCTCAGTGGAAGGATTTTCATCCTCCGGAACAAAACGCGAAACTCTCGGTCGTGCGCCGAATTTTCTCTTAATCATTTCTTGACACCCGCAGGTTCGTACAAAACCATCAAAAACAGACAACCGGGAAATACATGCGTCAACAAACGACGCAATGACAGACCTCCCGACCAAACCAGAGATGAAAAACGCTCAGGAAAGTTTACAAGAAATTACCTGGAGATGTTTCCCACCTTACTACGACTCGCTTCCTCAAGATTATGGGAAGGGAGTCAACTTTTGTTTTAACGAACGACTGAAGCACCCAGAGCGAGGCTCAGCCTTTCAGAAGAACTCCGTTTAGGCGGCACGACAAGCAGACTACCACTGTTTGCTTTCCGTCGCACCCCCAATTCTCATCACTATTATATCACGTCTAAATCATCTTGTCAAGGGGGATTCATCGCTTTTTTCGAAAATTTTTGAAATTCTGAACCCACGCAGCATCACGCGCGGATTCAGATTCTGCCATGTGCCTACGTTTATGCGCTGAATCGCATCTCGCTCGAGGTGATTTTTCCGCTCCACGCGGAAGCGTTCCCGCTTTGTGTCCCGATGATGGACGTTATCACCAGCTTCAACTTCGCGGTGCCGCTCAGCGTGACGATCAGGTTGTTGTTCGCGTCCAACGAAAGCGTTGCAGTGCAGGTCTCGCCATTGTTCGCCGTCAGCGTCTGCGTCGTTTTTCCCGAATCTAGGTCCCAGACATATTCGTTTGTGGGAAGACCGTTGTTTCGTGAGCTACCGACCGTTCCCGTCCATTGATACGTTATCTTTGCATCGTTCAAATACGAAAGGTTCAGCGCCTGTAGCGGAAGCGTCGCGCTCGTCCCCGACGTTGTTGGTTTGCCGAACTTCGGCGTGCTCAACAGGTACAATGTCCTTGCAGTTACAGGTTCAGACGGGATCGAAGCTGTGTAATTTTTGTCGCCAACTGCCGAGACTCGCACCTCGTAGTCCGTGCGCGCGCTGAGTTTCGTGATCGTTGCCTTCGTGCCACTCACGGTGACACTGCTCCATTTTTCACTCCCTTTAACTCGATACTCGACCTTGTATTTTGCCGCATTCCCAGTTCCCTGCTTGGGCGTCGCGGCATCCCACGAAACCTCCATCTGCGTGGAGCTTTCCTCAATTTCTATATTGGACACCGTGTTGTATGCGGTTTTTGCCGTCTTGATATCCATGCTCACCACGCTCGACGCACTCACTTTGGGCGTCATGAACGACACGCTCACCTTGTAGGTCGTCGTGGGTTGAATGTCCTCACCCCCAATCGTGATGAGACCATTGTCGAAGCTCACTTTTATTGTCTCATCGCTCCCTGTGCTTCCCGAGCGATTGGCGAGATTCAGCGTATAATTGGTGCCATTGAGCGTCACGACCATCTGCGTCGCGTTGGGGAGCGTGCTCCCGCTTGCGTAGTTCGTGACGTTAATCATAAAGGTGTCGTCATAAACGCCCACTTTGGACAGTTTCGGTGTTGTGAGCTGCACGAGGGTTTGGGCTTCAGCCTGCAACTTGGTCGGCACGGAGGCGGAGTTCGATTTCGTCTCTTTCGCGTATACCTGGATATCGTATCGCGTCGAGGGCTTCAATTTCGGCAGCGTCGCCGTGATTTTTCCTTCGGAATCGACCGTGAAATTTTTCACCGTGTAGCTCGACCATTTTGACGACCCGCTCACGCGATATTGTATCACGTACTCTGTTGGATGGACACTTGCCGTGTTTTTCGCGGCAACGTGATCCCATTTGAGTTGAATCTCCGTCGAACCAACGAGCACCGTTTCGACAGTATCAATTTGGTTGAACGAGGTGTTTTTCGTCTTGAAACTGACCGTTGCGCTTGACGACGCGCTTGCATTCTCGGTGTAGAACGATGTCGTGAGCGTGTAGCTTGTCGAACCGCTCAGACCCGTGATCGTAAAGACGCCGTTCTCGAACGCGAGTGTTACGCCATCTTCGGTTTGCGTTCCGTAGCTTGTTACGGTGTCGAAACGGATTTCTTTCGAACCGTATTTGAGCGTCGCGGAGACATTGTTCGCGTTTTTCAACCCCTTTGCATTCGACGAGTCGGATTGATAATTCGTCACCGTGATTTGCGCCGTGTCGTCCCACACACCGGTTGCGGAGAGTTTCGGCGTGTTCAACTGCGCCCAAGTTTTGTATGCCACGAGCGCTTGGGTTGGTTGGGAAGCGTTCGTCGAACTGTCTGCCGTTGCCAAGACGCGAACGTAGTAAGAAGTATTCGCCTTGAGCTTCGTAATGGTGTATCCGTCCGTTGAGTAGGCAACCTTGTTGGACGCCGTAGTCCACTTGTTGCCGTCCGTGCTGTATTGAACGGTATAAAGCGTGCTCGAGGTGGCATTCTCGGAAGGACTCCACGTGACTTTGATCTCTGTCGCGCTTTGGACTTGTGCGGAGACGCTTCCCGGTGCGTCATAAGTTTCTTTCGTCGTCGTGACGGAAATATTGGACGACCAATCGGATATTCCAGAGGTGTTGAGAAACGCAGCCGCGACGACGTAGGATGTCGTTTTGGAGAGACCGCTCAGCGTCAGCTCTCCCGTTGCGCTGTTGAACGTGACGTAGAGAACATTTCCATTCGAGACTTCGATTGTCTGTTGCGTATCGAATTGAAGCGCTCCCGACGTATAATTCACGGTCTGTGACCCGATTTTTTGAACAGAGATGGCGAAACTGTTTGCGCCGGAATTCTTGATGGTGCTCCAGTTTTTCACGTTCATCGTGAAGGTTTTGTCCGTCACGGAATCCTTCACGACCGAAAGCTCGGGCTTCGTGAGAATTTGCACCGTCAGCGTGTTGGTGTACGCAGCGTTCGTGGCATTCGCAATGACGCGCACCAGGTACGTTTTTCCTGCGCTCGCGCCCAAAACACACTGCGTGCCAGGGTACTCCGTGCGTTTCCAACTCGCCCCGTTGTCGTCGCTATATTCGAGATAATAGGAACTCGCATCGGGAAGCGCATTCCACGCCAGATAGATTTTTGTCCCAACAACAGATGCTTCAAGCCCCTTCGAGACGTCCACGAATTGAATGCTTTGTGCTGTCGTGCCGCCCTCCGTCCATGAGATGGTCTTTCCGAGGGCAAAGGAGAGCGTTTGGTACAAACTTGTGTCGCTTGAGTTGCTCCAAACACCCCCAGTCGGCGCGCCCTCAAGCGAAATCTCCATCGACGAAAGCTGGTTGTGGTACATCCCCACCACGGAAAGATTGGCGTTCCAACAGTCAAGAGTCGCGAGTTTGAGATTCTGTGCCACATTCAGGCTCGAGAAGTTATTCTCCGCGCAGAAGAGCGAAACGAGAGCCGGGTTGTATTGCACGTTAAGACTCGCAATATTGTTTTGCGAGCAATCAAGCGTGACGAGCTTCGAGTTTTGGATCAAATTAAGACCCGAGAGCGTGTTTTGCGCGCAAAAAAGCGTGAGGAGGTTCTTGTTTTGAGTGACGTCGAGCGTCGTAAGACGATTCGCGTCGCAATGCAATTCCTCCAAATTGGTGCAGCCCGTGAGGGTGAGGGACTCCAATAAATTCCCATTGCAATCGATGTAGACAATATCTTCGTTCTTCCGACTTCCACTCGTCAAAATCAACGAAGTGAGCGCATTTTCGGCACAGCCTAATTCCTCAAGATCCGTGTTGGCGGAGACGTCTAAGGTCGTGAGTCTGTTGAAACTGCACTCCAGAGTGTCCAACTCAGGGCACCCACTCAAGTCGAGGGTCGTGAGGTTGTTTTGCGTGACGATCAAATCGTCCAAATCGGGATTATTGCCCAAAACGAGCGAGTCGATGCTGCATCTGGAGAGATTGACGTGGGAAAGATTCGTCATTCCACTCAAATCGACCGTCCCGCCGATCGCAAGACCGTTCAGGTTGATCCTGTCCACATATCTCACACCGTTCTCGAGTTCCCACACAACTCCCCATGATCGATCACCAGAGTTGATACTCCATGTGAGAGGGTTGTTCTCGTCGAATGTGGAGATTTGGTCTTTAATGAGATCGGAGACTTTTTGACCATTGCCGACGTCTTTGTCAAATATCTCAATGATCTTGTTATAGTCCGTTTGCGAATAGCCCGTAGGAACCGTCGCCAAGAGCACATTATTTGAGCCTGAAGTTTCTACAGAGACAAAACCGGAGACGGCAGAGACATCTTCCTCCACTGGTAAGTCACCCACTGGCACAGCACTGAGCATAGTCCGCGCCTCGAGCTGCTCGTGACGCAGCGACCTTTCCAAACGCAGATGTTTTTTTTCCGAACGTTTTTTTGCAAACATCGACAACTTGCTCTCTTTCGTATCGTGGCTCATCAACACTTTCCCTCGTCTCAACGCCTAACGTGTCAAATACACGGCGCAACCATGCACCTCGTTCTAACTATATCGAATAATCCGATTTTTTGGAAGAGAGATTTATATTAAAAACAGGGGAATTTTTCCAAAATCTCCCAAAGAGACCCCCAAAAACTCTCTCCACAGTTGTCACTTACGCGCGAAAGAAGCAAAAAAGCCTCCTAATTTTGAGAATTTCCAAAAAAATTTAAAAATTTTTGGTTTTTGGGGGTGGGGGACTTCTTGATTTTTTCGGCAGTTCAAGTTAAATTGTAGAGTAAGCAGTTTTTCACATCCGTTCCTGGAACAAAACCAACGCGTTTTTCCAAAATCGGCTCCTATTCACCTTTTAACCTATATTACCTATTATGGCTAAACCGTTCGTTCGTATTGATCTTTCGGAGAAGGGACAATTTTTCCGTCCCGTAGCGCTTGAGCCGGGTTGCCCTCTTTTTGACCCCACAAACGCAAACGATAGAATCCTCTTCCGCTGGTTCAGAGGGATGGTCCCCGAGCCTGAATGGGACGAAAATGGAGAAATCCTCCGCTTCTACGTTCGAAACGACCAAGGAGGGCGCCTTGAGGAGGTCGCGTGTACTCCCGTCACGAACGAAGACCTGAACGAAAAAATGGTTTCCGAGATCGAACGCCTTCAACTTCGTTTTGAGGGAATTCGCCCTACTTCCACGACGGAGAAGATTTTATACGAGCGACTTTCCGAAGAATTTCAGGATTTGGTTGAGAATAAACGCCGTCCCGATCGGACGTACTACTTTTTCAAGTATCAAGATGGCGCGGGTCTTTGGCGCCTCGTTTGGATTCCTGGCTACGCGCCGATTCATTCGGAGTTCGGTCCCTCGCTCATATGCGACGACGAAGCGTGTGGGCAACTCTACGTGCGTCTCCCCGGTGCAAAGGCGCGTTGCCCGATTTGTCTCGCAGTTCCCACCGCACATCGCAAGGCAAAAGAAGCCGCAAGACGAAAGCGCAACCGCTGTATTTCGCTCCTCCTTCTCCTTCTTCTCATCGGTTGGGTGCTTTGGAATCAATTCACTCTCAGAGTCGTTCCGGGACCGTGGAACGCCGCGACGGGGGCGGTCGCCGACTTTAAAATCATCACTCCTGGTCTCGACGGCTTCGGATTTATCCTCTCTAAAGACGTGACGCACGAAACCTTTGCGCTCGTCGACGATCCCTCCATTGTTCATTTCCCCGACGGCGCGTCGCGAGGCTACGCCTACTCGCCCGGCGAGACGAAAATCACGTTTTTCACGGGCTGGCGGTGGAAGACCATTCTCGCGAAAGTCGCTCCGCCGACGAACCCGAAGCGCATCTGGATTGAGCCTGCTGAGAATGTTCTCACGCTCGGTTCTACGCAGAGAGTCCGTCTTTTGGGCGAGATGGAGGACGAATCGGTTGTCGACCTTTCGCACGCTGCGTATTGGACGTCCAAAAACGACGGAACAGTTTATTTTTATAACGGTTTTATTGAGGGTCTTCAGCCAGGCAAGACGAAAGTTGCCGCGCGATATCGTGCGACAGACAAAGACAAGTGGATGGAGGCGAGCGCCAACGTCCAAATTTCTGCCGAGAAGATTGCGCGTTTGAGTGTCTCGATCCCCTTAGGCGACCCACTCCCACCCGGCAAAAAAGCTCCCATTCGCGTTTTGGGCGAAACGGAGAAAGGCGCGAAATACGAATTCACGGGTTCCTCGCGACTCAATTGGGCTTTGGACCCTCCTGCCGTTGCGGAGTATCATGGCGAATATATTACGCCGCTCCAGAACGGCAAAGGACGTCTCCAAACCACTCTTACGGATGGAACACCTGAGGGCAAAACGCTCGTCACGGCAGAGACGACTTTCAACGTTGCCGCTGCGCCAAGCACCATGCGTCTTCGCGTCGCGCCGAAGGAGGCGTCGATTGCGGTTGATCAGGTCTTCTCGCTCTCCATTGTGGGTGGTGATGCTGCGTCGTTGAGTATCCAATCTTCAGACACGAAAATCGTTCAGGTAAAAAATCGCTCTCTCGTCGGCTGCGCCCCGGGCAGCGCGGACGTCACGATCTCGGATGGAAGTCAGACGTTCGTCATACCCGTCACGGTCGCGTCGATCAAGGCGGATGGTCTTGTCATGTATCCACCTCGCGCGGACGCTCCGATTGATCACGACGTTCAATTCGAGTTTTTCGCTCGTGCAGGTGCTTCGAAATACTATCCTATTTTGAATGATGTGGTGAAAATCGATTCGACGCCCGATTCGTATTATGCGACGGCAGACGCGAAGAGAAACGCGCTGCGTGGCGTGAATCCGACCGAGCCTTCGAATCCTCAGAAGACGACCTTCTCGTACCAAGGGCAGCAGCGTGTGGCGTCGACGAACGTTATTCCTGCGCCGATGCGCCTCAAAATCACGCCCTCTGGCGAGGTGAAACTTCCGCTCGGGCTTTGTATGACGTTCGACGGATACGCAGTTTATGGCGACGGCGTGAGCGCGCTCGTCCCCTACTCACGCATGGAGTGGAACACCGCTCCCACGGTGGAAGAGTTGGAAGGCTTCGAATTTCGGGGTGGAAAAGCGATCGCTCTTGCGGAGGGTGTGGGGCCCATTAATATCTGGGGCAAATATTTCGGAACGCAATCGAATCAAGCCGTTTTGACGACAACGGAGCGCGCGGACGTGACGCTCTCCATCGAGGTGGATCGTCCTTTGCGCATCGCGGGCGAAACGGGTTTGGCGGTTCTCACGGGTCGGACGCCGTTGGGGGATGTGGAACTTGCGCCGAATATTGGCGTTTTCGCGTCGAGCAACGGGGAGACAATCGCGCCTGTTGGTGAGAATTCCGGCGTCTATAAAGCGATCAATCCCGGCGCCGCCGCGCTCTCTGCCACGCACATAGCGGCGGAGGCGCCTGCGTCCGTGGAGCTTCGTGTCGTGCATCCTCGCAACGCGCGCATTTATTGGGAGCCGGAAGATGTACAGGTCGCGGTTGACGAAGTCGCACCCTTCCAACTCATGCTCGAGGGGCGCAATCCCGATGCGGCTGAGGGGGAGGAAAACGTGTGGAATGTTCCGATGAATTCTCCCGGCGTCTATTATTCTTTTGCGCGACCGGAGGCGATCGAGTGGCGCAGCCCGATTATTTCTGGTGTGCAGGAGGCGGAGCAATTTGACGTCACGGCATCGTATCTTCCCTACTTGAAAAATCCCGCGCTGGCGAAAGTGTCCGTCTTCAAGTCGAACGCTCCAGAGGCACTGCGAGTGAACCCCGCGTCGCTTCGGCTCGCTCCTGGACAGTCCGCCTCGCTTGCAGTGGAAGAGCAACTCGATGGTGCCTCGGATTTTGTCGAGGTGCAGCCGGAGGCGGTGCGTTGGGAAGTTCCCTCTCATATCTATTGGACGGACGCCGATGGGGCGCTTCGCCCGAGGGTTCGTGTCCCGAGCGACGAGAAAGGTTCCTTCACGCTCCTTGCGAAGTATCGAGGGAAAACGGCAGAGTGCCAAGTCGAGGTCGCGCCTCAGACACTCAATCCTGCGGATCCCGATGTTGAGTTGTATGTCGTGCGTCAGCCGGTGGGGAATTTGCTTCCCATTGGTCAGAAGCAGGCGTACGCCATTTGGATGCGCAAAGGCGAGGTGGCGGAGCCAGTGCCGGACGCGATTTGGACGCCCGATTTCGTCGGCGAGAGTTTCGTTTGGAACGCTCCTGTTTTGGAGGCGCGACAGCCGGGACTTGTCCAGTGGCTTCAGGCTAAAGTGGGCGAGAGAATCGTGCGTTTCTACACCCAGTCGGTCGATCCTTTCGTGCCGGGCGAGCGTCCTGCGCCGCGGGAGGGCGAACCCTCTGCTGTGCGTATCGTGAGCAAAAACGGGGAGGAGGTTTCTATGCCCGTTGGTGCAAAATTCGTCGATTATCGCGTTGAGGCGGAGTATCCCGATGGTTGGGTGAGTATCGTCACGAAAGACGCGACGCTTCATCCGATTGCGGGCGACAAGACGGTCGCGACCCCGTCGAATGGCGAGTTGATCGGCGTGAAGCCCGGTTCCGTCACATATGTTGCGGAATATATGGGCGTGGACAGTGAGCCGCCGGCTTTTAAGATAAACGTCACGGAGGGTGTCGATATCGACGAGTTGCGTCTTGAGCCGGACAAGGAGATTCGAATGCTTCCGAACGAGACGGTGCAATTCAAGCTCCACGGCTACAAAGAAGGGAAGTCCGTAGGCGTTTTGACGGGGATGGACAATATCGTGTGGAAGTCGAGCGCTCCAGAGACGGCAGAGCCGCAGGGTGCGACGACGACTTCGAAAACCATCGGGCGCGCAGAAATCACGGCGGAGTTCCAAGGTGTGACGAGTGCCCCAGCGACTGTAGACGTTGTGGCGACGATTGACGAAAAACTCGGTCCCACCGACAACGTTATCAAGATGATGGTCGGCGAGAGCAAACTCGTTGGCAAGGATTTCGCGATCATTCGTGGCAACGTGGACTTCAGTATGCAGTGCAATGTTGTCCCGCTTGTGCCGGGGGTGTGCGAGTACGACAAGGCGCGCCACGCTCTTGTTGGCAAAACGCCTGGTGCGACGGACGTCATTTTCACCATGGCGGACAAGAAAGCCACCATGCGCGTTGTCGTGGGTGGTGTTGATCAGGGGACGATTGATCTCTTGAAAAACGAGGGCGAAATAGTTGTCGAGCCTGCGGTCGTCAACCTTTCTGCGGGGCACGCAACGGAACTCCGCGTTTATGCGGTCTCGAAAGACGGCGCGGTTCGGCTTGAGCGCACGGCGTCCGCTATCTTCTCGAGCAGCGACCCGAGCGTGTGCGAAGTCCGTGGTCTCCAAATTTGCGCCTTGAAACCAGGGACGGCGGCAATTAGCGTCCGCATCCCCGAAATCGCCGCAAAAGCGAAAGCGGGCAACGCCGTGATCAACGTCGACGACAAACCGATCACGGAATTGAGCGTCGAGCCGGGTGCCATTCGAATGTCGGCGGGGGATTCCTCCAACCTCTTCATTCAAGGAAGAAGTGCGACGGGGCAATATCCTCTCTTCGCGCAGCCACGCTTGAAGACCACGGTCGATGGCGCGGCGGCAAAAATGAACGGCATTCAGACCGTCGAGGCTCTCGCGGCAGGCAACGCCACGATCAATATCGATTGGGACGGCAAGGTGAAACGATCCGTTTCCGTCACGGTGGACGACAATCCATACACCTCGCTTGCGATTGATCCTCTCGACACGACGGTGGCGGTGGGCGATGGGCGCGCGTACCAAATCACGGCGCTGCGTGGTGGTCGTTTGTACGTCATTCAGCCTGAAGGTGGTCTCCAACTTTCGGTTGCGGATCCGAATATCGCGTCCGTTCGGGGAAATATGGTCTTTGGCAAAGCGCCAGGGCAGACGAAGGTGATTGCTCGATTTGCGAATATGACGGCGGAAGCGACGCTTCGCGTGGCGGAACCAGGTTCCATTCCCACGAGCGTTGAGAGTGCGTACGTCGATCCGAACGCAGCCGTCACGTATCGTCCTGCCGACACGGTGTGGGACGGCGGCTACTCAGGCGTCGTCAGCTCCGAGATATTTGGCGAGGGCGCGGTCGTGCCTTACGTGACCACGGACGCGTATTCCGTCGGAAACGAAGTGACGGGTTTGCGTTTCGAACCCTCCTCCGTCCGTTTGGCGCAGGCGAGTGGTCCCGTTCCGCTCCAGGTCTACGAAGAGCTTGCCAACGGCAGCCGTGGTCGCGATGTCTCGGCAGATCCTGATTTGGTCGTTGAGGGAACATCGTTGGTCGCGGTGGAACGCGGCGCAGACGGGCGCTTCACCATTCGCCCCACGGGGAAAGAAGGTGCCTCGCGGCTTGGTGCGAAACTCAATGGACTTTCGGCGCTTCCGATGTTCGTCCAAGTGGGCGATGTGGCAGCCTCGGGTGCGACGCTCATGGCGATGCCTGCCGCGCTCGAAATGACGGTTGGAAGTGCAATGACGTTTGATTCCGTGCGCGTGATTCCTGAGGCGGGGGTCGCTCCGTTTGAGGTCGCGTATCGTGTCTCGACGCAGCCTGGCAGCGCGGTGGTTTCGGTCGAAGGGACGACGACGATTCGCGCCGACATGCCCGGCACGACGCAAGTGATTGTGAGTTCGATCGACCCGCAAGGTGTGTATGATAATTTGACGACGGTCGTTCCCGTCACGGTGACGAAGCCGTTGAATTTGACGATCAATCCGGCGCAGCATTCGATGCGTATAGGCGAAACGACGCCTCAATTCATCGTGACGGCGCGCGACGACACTGGCGCGGCGGTTCCGATTGGCGCGGTCGTTGAGTCGGCAGATCCGAGCATTTTGGCTCCCGATCCGTTGAACCCCGGACGCTTCCGCGCAGTATCAATGGGGACGACGCAGGTGCGCGGCATCTACGCTTCTCAGGAGGTCTCCGCCACGGTCTCGGTCGCTGGCGATCGTTTCATGCAAGTGGACGCGACGGGCATGATCGAGAATCCCTCCGACTTCTCCGTCACGCTTTCGGTTGCCGCGAGCGCGGACGCGGGGGCGCTTGAGTATCGAATTTACGAGGCAGGAACACCTGCGCCAGAAGCGTGGCAGACGGGCGCGCC
The DNA here is from genome assembly GCA_030527105.1 of Planctomycetia bacterium. Taxonomy (GTDB): domain Bacteria; phylum Planctomycetota; class Planctomycetia; order Pirellulales; family Thermoguttaceae; genus RGIG3701. The sequence continues at coordinate 7,758 of JAUNBK010000058.1, read as the reverse complement.
GGGCGCTGATGGGCTTAATATTATGCTCAACAGTCCGCCAGTCAAATATCGTGGTCGCAACGATCGCTACACCCTTATTATCGAATCTCGCTCGGCTGGAGGGACGGATATTCAGCAATATCCATACAACTTCGTCATTGGCGGGATGATTAAGAAAGTGGATTAAAAAGCCGATAGAGATTGAGGGTCGGCAGATAAAAATCAGCATAGAAGAAGCAGGCGGGTTTCGTCCGAGGTCGAATCCCACCTGTGGGTTTTCGCTCTTTTATTCTTGGATTGCGCGAGTTTTGGTTTTCGTGTGTTGCGGAGGCATTTTTTGCGTGTGGGTCGAGAATGGAAGAGATAGTCGATAAGTACAAAATTACGATAACTTTTCCATATTTTAACATCACTAACCAAAGAGAGACTTATGGGATTTCCAGATGAACGCGATCGTCAGATCATCCGCCAAGCAGCGCGGGTACAGGATTTGGCGACAAACATTTGTGATTGGCTTACAGAATTCAACGGCAACAGGCGGAAGGTCGACCTGCTTCCGATACCGGAGGGGGATGAGTTTGAGATTCTCCAGCTTCGGCGACTTGCGAGTAGTCTATACACCTCGTCCAAGGTGCCTGTTGCGGCGGCGGTTTATGGTCCGTCTCAGGTGGGCAAGAGTCTTTTTATGGGACAAGTCCTGCGTGCGCAGAGCGACTCTTTTAGCCCTTTGGGTCGTGATGAGGCGCATGGCGAACCTGCTTATTATAAGGAGCTTTCGTTTAATAACGACTTGAATCCTCAGAGTGGTTCGAACGAAGCGACTGCCTTGGTCACTCGTTTTACGACGAAGGATCGTATTTCGGAGAGTGTTTCGCCCGAGTATCCCGTCATGGTTAAGGCGCTCACGCGTGTGGAGTGGATTCGTGTTCTTGCGCGTGGTTTTCAAGTGGAGTGTCGCGGACAGGATTTTCCTTGGGACGAGTCGCATTTGGACAAAATGCTCGAAGACGCCTCGCGCCAATTCCCCGGAGCCAGCGTGGATCGTCGTTGGAGAATGGACATTCTGGACGCCTATTCCTACATGAGAACGGTCGATCGCCGTGGTTTTCCCACGAAAGAGGCGATTCTCAACGCTCTCTTAAGTCGCTACCAAATGTCGGACGAAGGCTATGTCCACGCTTGCGGGCAAATCTTCTGGGGCGGCTGGCCGACCTTGAATGGATTGTTCATTCGAATCAATAAGTTCCTCGAAAAACTCTCCAAATCTCCTGAACCCGCCATTTTGGTGCACTGGGCGGGGGTGCGGTTCCTTCTCGACTCTCAGCGTGCGAAAGTTCACGAGAGAAAAACCTCGAAATGCTTCACGAGAGTCGATTGGGCGGACTTCCATCTGCGGCAGAGAAAAGACTGGTTCGTCTTGGAGTACACTCCGGGAAGTGGCGATGGTGACGAGGATCTTGAGACAATTCAGGCGGCTATGCTCGAGTTGGTGCTGCCCATTTTGCCCCACCGCCTCAACGACGACTGGCGCAAGGTTATTGAGCAGATGGACTTCCTCGATATCCCGGGTATGCGTGCTGGGCGTCAGGGCGCAGAGCAAGGGAAACGAACCGAGGCGGACAAGTTGGAAGAGCAGATGGAAATCGTCAAGCGAGGAAAGGTCGCGTACCTTTTCGAACGCTTCACGGACGAGCTTCAGATTCAGACGCTTATCCTCTTATCGCGCGGTGGAAACCTTGAAGTGACCTCGCAAATGAAATATCACATCGACAAATGGGGGCGCGCAAGGTATGGTGACAAATATTGGCCCTCCAAGGTGCACGACGATCTCCCCGCTCTCTTCATCGGTATGACGGGTATCGACGAGGAATTCCGCAACCGCCAGGAGTATGCCGACAAGGGGTTGTACCAACAGCGACTTGGCCAGTTGGTCGACACGTTGGGTCCCGTTATGACGGATTTCGGCGGACGCGGCAAGGCGTTCACGAACACGTATCCTATTCGATACCCCGGAACGTGGGACACGAACGAGGAGCAAAGGCAGGCGGACGATCCCGAAAAGTGGGTACGCGCGAAGCGTGCCTTCCTTGAGTCCGATCGTGTGCAGGATTTTACGTCCAATCCCGAGCAGCGTTGGAACGCGGCAATGACGGATGGCGACGGTGGTCTTTCTCTCATCAGCGCGGGCATTCGTGCCGTCACGACGGCGACGGACAAGCAGAATCAGCTTGAGAAGGAGATCAATCAGGTTTTGGATCGGATTCTCTTGCTGGCGCAGGATTGGGTGGTCGACCCGGACGCGAACGTGGATCGCGAGAAGCGCGTGCGTGCGGCGGAGCGTGTCGTCAATTGGCTCACGGACGACCCCGAGGCGGCTTATGCGCGTGTGTATGCGCTTCAAGAGGCGTTGAGCATTCCAGAGGGAGAAAATTGGCAGCTTGCCGACTGTGCCGACCTTGGCAAACGGCATGGCGACCCGCTCCCCAAAAGTCTTCGTTCTTTCCTCCACGAGTGGGCGACCAAGCAGGTTCCCAAACGGTGGGAGCAGTATACGAAACAAAACGACGAGGGTGCGCCGTGGCTCGATGGCAACGACTTGAATACCTTTGTTCGTTATTTGCGCGATTATCTTCAGAGTCAGCATTGTATTGATTCTTTGATTGACGAGTTGAATCCGGTCGTCAATTTGAAGACTCGAGACGAGGCGGCTCGTCGTTACGCGCGGCGCAAGTATGTGAAGATGATTATGGACGATTTCATCATGAATCCTGGTCCGACGCAAGCCGCCATTGCGCCTCCGCAAAAAGAGGCAGATGATGACGACAAGAAAGAGCAGCATGAGAAACCTCTCGAATACTATGGAAATTATGGTCTCACGGCGTCCTTCGTCAAACGTTGGTGTGAACGTCTCCCCGAGGCGCTTGCCCTCGGAGCGGGCGACCACATCCAGATCCCGCCGGGAAATGCCGAGTTGATCGAGATTTTGGAACCGTTCGAGAGTATCATCGCCCAGATGAAAAAGGAAACCAACTGACCCTTTTTGGGCGCAATGCGTTAAAAATAGAATCGTACTACTAATCATAAAAAGAGATAATAATCATGCATATACTTTTTGCAAACACAGGCGTACAGGTTATTTGCGTCCCACTCAAAGGCGGCGCGCGGTACAATGTGAATCAGATCGGGAACGGTTGGCAGCGTTGCCACTGTGGTTTGGCGGAAGAGGCGGACACCTCGGGCAAGAAACGCGGCTCTGCGCCAGCAGCGCCCACGGGTTTTGATTTCCCTTATATTCAGTGGCAAATCATCCAAGGGACGACGACAAAGTTGTTCCTCGCGGTCGATACGACGTGTGGCGACCCGGAGGTTGGCTATTTTTGCGACGCAAACGCTCTCACGGGCGATTTCACTCTTGCGCTCGAAAATATTCAGGACTTGAATGGGCAGCCCTTGCGCGGTGTGCCGTTGATCGAGATTTGCATTCGTCCCGCAGCTGCAACGGCTGGCGACGCGAAGCACGTCCACATGGTTTTGGACTTTGGGAACAGCCGCACGGGCGCGCTTTTGCTCGAAGTGGTTGGCGAAATCTCCCAAACGCCTCAGATGTTGCCGTTTGAACTCACCAATCGTTATCATCTCGACGCGTGGAACGAAGAGGGCGAATACCTTCGCAACCCCGGAATGCGCTGGTTCTCCTCGAAAACCCACTGGTGCAACACGCCGTACCTTCCTTCTCAGCCGATGAAGAAGATCGAGTATCATCAGGTCGACGAGGGGGGCGAGAAGAAAGGGTGGTTCAGTTGGGGGGGCAACTCCAAAACCCGGACGAACAAGGTGGAAGTCACGGTTCGACCGCCGATGTTCGAGGACATTTCGATGGTCCGAATGGGAAAAGAGGCGGACGACATTTTGCAAGTGATTGCGACGGACGACGACGTTCGAACGGGCGTTAGCTCTCCGAAACGTTATTTGTGGGCGGACGATGCGAGTTGGCTCGAAGGGGCGAATTGGCACATGTGCGACCCGTACGACCGTGCGCAGACAAACGCTTATGCCGCGACGCTTCATGGTGCGATGCTCAAGTACATTCATGAGGACGACAACGATTTCCTCTTGAAAGAGCCGAACATGATCAAGGCGCAGGATTTCGCACCGGAGACGCCGCTTAAGCCGCGCCATGCTCCGCGAACTTTAATGACGGGCGCGATTTATGAGTTGCTCGCGCAAGCGTACGCTTATGTGAATTCAATCGCCTATCGACTTCAATCTGGCGACGCAGGTCGAGCGAGAGAAATTCGCACGCTCACGCTCACGTATCCCAGTGGTATGATTCCTGAGGAGAAGGATCGACTTCGGATGCAGGTGCAAAAAGCGATCGAGATTTTTAGCATGACTCTCGGTCGTCATCAGCACGTCAAGCCGCTTTTGAACCTTTCGATCGACGAGGCGAGCGCCGTGCATCTCACGTATATTTGGAGTGAGCTGCGTCTTTTGGGTCAGGACCCACGCATTTGGTTTGAGTCGCTGCACCAGAATCGAGCAGAGGCACCGAAGGAGGAGCCGGTGGTCGAAGCGCAGCCGATGTTGGGATCTCCCGCGTCGCGCCGAAGGATGGGTAGCGTCCGTGGTTCCGCTCAGAAGGAAGAGGAATTCGGGAGCAAGAACCACGAGGTGCGAATCGCGTGTATCGACATTGGTGGTGGTACGTCGGACCTCATGATTGCGAAGTACAATTTCGAATCGAAAATCGACGACAGCATTCGTGGCAAAGTCCTCCACCAAGACGGCATCGCGCTTGCGGGCGACCAACTCGTCAAGCGGCTCCTTGAGCGGATCATCATCCCGGCTTTTGCGGACTCCATTGCCATGGAGGAAGAGGACGTTATTCTCATGTTTGGTCCCGAGGTGCCGAGGAATCGTGAGTTCCGAGGGCAGCGCGTCACGTGGATGAATCGTCTCTTTATTCCGCTTGCGCAGCGCTATCTTTCTCTCGCGACGGATGGCGTATCTGATGAGCCGATCAATCATATGGATCCAGATTTCATCGATCCAGCCATTCTTGAGGGACTGCAGCGCGTCTTCGACAAACTTCGCGGACCGGGCTACTACAATCTCCAGCAGGATATGGAGCTTTATTACCACCAGCAAGAGTTCGAGGCGGTGGTTCATGAGGTTTTCGACGAGTTGATTTTCGACTTCTGCAAGCGTTGTATTGATTATCAGGTCGACGCGGTGCTTTTGGCGGGTCAGCCATCGAAATTGAGTTATATCCAGAAATTGGTGCGAATGTATCTTCCGATTTCGCCCTCGCGCATTGTGCCGATGTTCCACCACTACGCGGGCAATTGGTATCCTTATCAAGACGAGAAGGGTTTGTCGCCGGGCGTGATTATCGACCCGAAAAGTCCGGTTGTCGTCGGTGCTGCGATTGGTTTCATGGCGCAGCACGGCATGTTGCCGCAGTTCAAGTTTGAGATGCAGGGAAAAACGGACGAGAACACGTATTATTGGGGCGTGATGAGCGATTCCACAAGCGGCATCCGTCGTGAGCGTATTCTCTTCCAGCCCGCGAGCGAGGGGGCGAGAGAAGAAATCACGGAGTTCTCCACCAGTTCTCAGCGTGTGATTATCGGCAGAAAAATGAGCGAAGTTGAAACCGCTCAGGCGACGCCGATTTATGTCATAAAAATGGACGTTGGCGACCGCATCGGAAGGACCCAGGTCTCTATCAAGATCAAACGTCGCAAGGCGGGTGTGAATTCCGAGAACGAGAGCATTGAAGAGGGGCTTGAGGTCGAGTCCGTGAGCGGAATCGTCGCGGGGCAGGATGCGGTCTTGGGCGAAAACGTTTTCTTCACGTGGCGCACCTTGGCGGACGAGCGTTATTATCTCGACACCGGCGGTCTCGACAACATCGAGTTGGGTGGTGCCGTTTGATTTCCACGATAGGAACGCGCGGAGTGCTCTCGGCGCGTTCCGTTTCGTGAAGATTCTTTCTCAAAACATTTCGCAAAAACATTTCGCAAATCACTAAAACGCATATCGAACGGAGAAAACACAGAGGGAACCATGTCATTTTTATCCAGAAAGCCAGACGACAAATCGCCTTCCGCGCCGAGCGTATCGCTGGTGGAGTTGTACGGCGTGATGGCGGAGACGCAAAAACAGCTTGCGGACTATCTTTTGCGTCGCGAGTCGGAGGCGCGTCCTTCTCTTGGGGCGACTTCGGGAGGGGGAAAGACGGACATTTCTCCTTTGATTGAACGCCTCGACGCGATTGGGCAAATCATGGACAAAAACCTTAACGAGGAGCTTTGGCGGCGCCTTGATCGGTTGGAGTCTCTTTTGAAACAAGCGCCAACGGCGGGGAGTGCGTCCGAGGCGGGGGCTGCTGCGCCTGTTGCGCCAGTTGCGTCCGAGTCTGATCCGCAAAAATCCGAGGACGTCGTGCCTGAGGAACCTCGGAGGGAGGAGCAAACGAGCGCGCCTGCTCCATCGGCGGGTGTTGGTGGCGCGGGTCTCTCTTATGGGGCGTTGGTGGGGGCGATTTTTGATGACGCTCTCCTCAGCGACGATTCCATTGCGTGGGAGCGCGACTACCTTCTCCAAGGTTTGCTGGCGGGGGACGCAAGCAGTATGTTTTTGACGGGTATTCTCCTCACGTTTCAATCGTCCGCGCCCGAGAAAATGGCGCTCCTCCTCAAGGACTTGGGCGAGGCATATTATCGTTGGGCGCAGGGCGTGCAGGGGAATATGGAGCATTTCACGTCTACTCTCGCGCGTTGGGCGCAGTGGCGTTGCGAGCAAGCCGGGCTTCAAAACGCCATTGAGCTTGCGCAGGTTGGTCAGCGTTTCGACAGCACGAGACACAACGCGACCTCGCGAGGGGTGCAAATCGTTGGCATACACGGCTGGGTTGTCCTTCGTGGCAACGGTTCCGTCTACGCGAAAGCAACGGTGGACGTTCAATAATTCATCTCATCAATAAAATTCACTTCAAACTGCCAGTGCGAGAGTGCGAGGAGTATAGTTTAATATGAAAACATTTCAATGTAGCAAGTGTGGATATTGTGTCCAACAACCAATGGAGCCGTTTCGATGCCAACAATGCGGAAGCCAAGGGATTGGGTTGTTTCGAGCAATAGGCGACAATAATCAATTCAACAATCAACCGGGATACGGCGGACCCGCACAAGGGTTTGGTGGTCAGCCGGGGCAATATCCTCAGCAGCATCCTCAGCAGCCAGGCGGGTTTGGACCGCAGCGTCCCGGATTTCCTCAGCAAAACGCACCGGGAGGATTCCCTCAACAAGGTGGGTTTGGGCAGCCCAATCAGTCAGCCGGTGGATTTGGTGGGCAGCCGCAGCGTCCTCCATTTGGAGGGCAGGGTGGTTTTGGTGGCGCGCCGATGAATCCCGGGCAGAATATGAATCCCGCGCAGCGACCTCCATTCGGGCAAAATACCCAATTTGGACAGCAACCCACCTACGGACAAAATCCATCTTATAATCAAAATCCTGCCTTTGGCGCGCCGAATCGTTTCGCGCCCAATGGTGGCGTGCCCGGTGGTGGAATCCCTGGTGGTGGCTTTCAAAACATGCGTGGTGGGGCTTACCCTGCGCAAAATACGCCTTTTGGCACCCAACCAATCGGGGGGGCGAATGTTCCGACGAATCCAACAAACCCAACGATGAATCCCATGAATGGGGGTGGTTTCCAACAGACGCCGCAATCGCCGCAGCAGCCGTATCAACAACCGTTCCAACAGCAGCCGTACCA
>JAUNBK010000171.1 GCA_030527105.1 Planctomycetia bacterium | reverse complement strand
CGGGACGCGTTCACCACATCAACTACCCCCCGCCCTTCGGGCGTACCCCTTCAGGAAAGGGGAATTTGGTTTTCGTGCGGTATATTGAGAAATCAAAAGTTTCTGGTGCGTTTCGAGGGTGTTTTGCGACATGCCCATTTTTACGAGGATATATGATTATAGATTTTTTCAAAGTGTTTTAGTCCGCTATTCGTAAAAATACGATATTGCGTAAAAATAGGGGGCAGAGGATTTTCGCACTTTTGCACTTTTTGATTCTTTTTGGTGAAAAAACGCGTTTTTTTGGTGTTTTTTGCAATCGATGTTTTTTCGAAAAGTGAGTTTCAATGCAGAAATTCCGCAGCGAAATTGATAAGCGTTAATTTAATTATTTTTGCACTCATGCTGAAGTGTGTTTCACACTTGTTTTTCTGCGCTCAAACACTATTTTCCGAAACGCGGACTAAAACATCCAGATTCTCGGACAACGATCATTAGGATGCGTGTTTTATGCGTCCGACTGCAAAAAGTGAAAATAATTTTCTGGTAAAATGCGAAAAAATGGGTCGAAATGAGGGGGTGTTTGAATTTGTGATTTTGGAGAAAGCAGAAAACCGAGAGTTCTCCCCAAAAAAGTACGAGCGGGGTGCCCTATATTTGAATACACAAATTGCAAAGATATTCTTCGTGGGGGTTGCCAACTTCCTTTAAATGTGGTATACTCGGAGAAAGGTTGGAGATCGGCTCCTTCCAAGTGATAACACATGATGAGTAAAGTATAACATAAAGGAGATTTTATGAAACGTATCAGAGGCGCGTGGTGCTGCGCGATTGGTTTGGTGTTTGCGCTTGGTTTGTCGTTTTGCGCAACGGCGTCGGGTGCCGATTCGGTGGCGAAAGAGACGCGACCGACGAATATTATCTTCATTCTCGCAGACGACTTGGGCATCGGCGAGTTGGGGTGCTATGGACAAACGAAAATACAGACGCCGCACCTCGATAATTTGGCGCGAGAGGGAATGCGTTTCACGTGTGCGTATAGTGGCGCGAGCGTGTGCGCTCCGTCGCGTGCCACTTTAATGACAGGTCTTTCGACGGGGCATTGTCCCATACGCGCGAATCGTGAGCTACAGCCGGTGGGGCAGCGTCCTCTTCCAGAAGAGACGCAGACGGTGGCACAGATCCTTCAGTCCGCTGGCTACGCGACTGGCTGCTTCGGAAAGTGGGGCATGGGAACGATGGACTCGTCCGGGAGTCCGTTGAAGAAAGGCTTCGATCGATTTTTTGGGTACAACTGCCAGAGGCACGCGCACAATTATTTCACGAATTTCCTCTACGATAACGAGGCGCGGCGAGAACTCGACGGGAAAACGTACTCTGCGGATCTCATTGTGGACGAAATGATGGGTTGGCTCGAAGAGAATGCGGATCGACCGTTCTTCTTGTTTTACGCCACAACGCTCCCGCACCAGAAGTACGAAATTGATGACTTGGGAATCTATGCCGACAAAAAAGGGTGGACGAATCTGCAAAAGAACTACGCCGCCATGGTCACGCGGTTGGACACCCACGTCGGGCGCATCGTGGCGTGGCTCCGCGAGAAAGGCTTGGAGAAAAACACGCTCATAGTTTTCTCGGGCGACAATGGAGGCGCGCTTGCGCCGGACTCCGGGAAGGCACGTTTTTTCAATCAGAACCTGCATTATCGCGGGTACAAACGTACCGTGTATGAGGGTGGCTTGCGCAACGCGGCTCTCGCGTGGCAGCCGGGGAAAATCGCTCCCGGGCAGACGTGCGACATCCCGTGGTATTTCCCCGATTTCCTCCCGACTTGCGCTGAAATTGCGGGCGTCAGCGTGCCAGAACAAATCCAGACCGACGGCGTGTCGATCACCCCGATACTCTGGGAAAATCGCGCGGTCGAGCGCAAGCCGATGTATTGGGAGCTGCACGAGATTGGTTTCATTCAGGCAGTGCGATTCAGGGAGTGGAAAGCGGTGCGGAATGGTGCTGAGGCGCCGATCGAAATTTATAATCTCGAGCAAGACCCTGGCGAGCAGCACGACCTCGCGAAAGATCAGCCCGAAATCGTCGCCGAGGCGGAGAGACTTCTGCGCGAACTGCGGACAGACGACCCGAGTTGGCCCACGAAATGATTTTTCCCATTTTATAATACTTCGCGTTGAAATTTCCGGTTCCGTCCGCCGTCGGAGCTACGCACCACGGCTCACAAAGCGTCACGCAAAACGGGAATTTTAAAGGACGACGAGTATATAATACTTCGCGTTGAAATTTCCGGTTCCGTCCGCCGTCGGAGCTACGCACCACGGCTCACAAAGCGTCACGCAAAACGGGAATTTTAAAGGACGACGAGTATATAATACTTCGCGTTGAAATTTCCGGTTCCGTCCGCCGTCGGAGCTACGCACCACGGCTCACAAAACATTGCGAAAAACGGTATTTTAAAGGAGAACGAGTATATAAAGGTCGTATCATGAAAAAGAATTATAGCGTACTATTTTGTCTGCTTTGGATTTTCGCCTCCAACGCGATTTGCGAGGACACCGCCTCACGCCCGGCGGATGCGACGTATTCGGCTGATGCCATGCGCCCGAATGTTGTATTTGTCCTTGTGGATGATTTAGGGGCGTGCGACTTGGGATATTCGGGGAGTCTCCTCCACGAGACGCCGAATATCGACAGCCTCGCTCAAAAAGGGACGATTTTCACGAATGGGTACGCCGCGTGTGCTGTGTGTTCTCCCACGCGAGCCGCACTTCAGACGGGGAAATCTCCCGCGCGGCTTGGTCTCACGGATTGGATTCGCTCGCGATTCCAAGGTGGAGCACCTCAAGCGCTCGAGAATGGCGCGTGGCCTTACTCGGCTCCCTCGGCAAATCAACTTGCGTGCCCCGCAAACCCGATTTGGCTGGAGCGCGAAGAAGTCACGCTTGCGGAACGGCTTCGCTCTTTGGGATACATGACTGCGTACGTTGGGAAGTGGCATCTTGGTCCGGAGGGGTTTTTCCCAGAGGATCAAGGGTACGATTATAACGTTGGTGGGTGCGATTTGGGGCAGCCGCCGTCGTATTTCGACCCTTATTATCCCGACTCAACGGAGAGCGAAGCGGGGAGTCCGAATCTCCGACCGCTCTATAGAATCACGACGCTCAAGCCGGAGAAACGGGGCGAGTTTCTCACCAATCGCGAAGCGCGCGAGGCGGCGGGTCTCATCCGCAAGGCGGTGCAGGAGAAGCGTCCGTTCTTTTTGCAAGTTTCGCACTATGCCGTCCACACGCCGATTATGAGTCGGTCTCCCGTGCGTGAAAAATACAAGGCGCGACTTGAGGAGATGCGAAAGACCAACCCGAATCTCAAGAAAAACTTCAATCAGGGGCGCGACGATCGCGATCCAAACCAAGTCGTCAACGAGCAGCGTAATCCGAATTATGCCGGGCTGGTCGAAAGTGTCGACGACGCGATGGGAGTGATTCTCGACACGTTGCGCGAGACGGGGATTTTGGAGAATACGATCGTCGTTTTCACGTCCGACAACGGCGGATTTTGCGGCGTCACGGATAATTTCCCCCTCCGTGATGGAAAAGGGACGCCGTACGAGGGTGGGCTGCGCGTCCCGCTTATCGTTTATCTTCCCGAGTCGTTGCGAAAAGAGGGGGTGGAGGTGCCGCAAGTTTGCGACATACCCTGCTCGACGTGCGATTGGACTCCCACGCTCCTTCGTCTCGTCGGCGCGCCGATTCCGCCGTCGCAATTGGAGGCGGAGGGGTTGGACGGACGCGATGTCGCTCCCGCATTGTTGGGAGAAGAGCTTGACGACACTCCGCTTTTTTGGCACTTTCCCCATTATCGCCTCGAGTGGGAGCCTTATTCCGTCGTGAGGGATGGGGAGTGGAAGCTCATTCGATTCTACACGACCGCTGGATATCGAAATGAGTTGTACAACTTGTCGAACGATCCTCAGGAGAGAGTGAATCTTGCCGAGGAGGCACCAGAAACGACTCGCCGACTCAGCGCGCTGCTCGACGAGTGGCTCCAAAAAACGGGCGCGAGGCTCCCGAGAAAATAAGGCAAACGATTATCGAGGTTTATC
>JAUNBK010000170.1 GCA_030527105.1 Planctomycetia bacterium | reverse complement strand
TCGATTTTCGAGGAAGGGGAAAATCGGAATCTCTCTTCCAAAAAAATTTTTGCTTGGAAGCCCACCGATACTCATCGTATTTTGTATTGTTGCTCGTTATGATTTTCGATCCCGCCCGTCGTCAGAGCTGCCCACCACGGCTTACAAGACTGCGTAAAAAGCGAAAAAGGAAAGTTCTTCTGCAAAAAATTCCACTTTTTCAGAATGAAGGTAAACAAATGGGTGGATTTTGCCGATTATAACAATAACCCGACCAATATTGATTGCGGGACTTTGTGCCCATTTGACGATTTTGTCGGCTTGGTCAAATCAAAATAAGTTTTTCATGACGAAGAGCGGGTCCTTGTTATGTCACATGATGTAAAAAATAAATCGCTTTTGAGCGTATTGATCGGCACGCTGCTTGTGAGTGTACTACTCACGGGTTGCCGTCCGTTCGATTATTACGATGATCCATTAGGAAATCGTGTTTCTCCAGAAGTAGAGCCACCGCGCGAGAAGAGTATGGTTTCTCTTCCAGCGTATCGGATAGAGCCGCCGGACGTGATTATGATTGAGCTTTTGAAGATGGTGCCCAAGCCTCCGTATGTTCTCCAGACGCTCGACGTGGTGTACGTGCGCGTTTTGGGGGCGTTGTACGATCAGCCGATTGATAATTATTACGTCGTTTCGGCTGAGGGAACGGTTGATCTTGGTCCGAGCTACGGCGCGTTGCGCATTCAGGGGCTCACGATTGAACAAGCGCGAGATGCGATTCGCACGCACCTGCTTCGTACGCTTCGTGCGCCAGAGGTTTCTGTCTCTCTCGCCCAGATGTCGGCAATGCAGCCGATCAATGGGCAATACCAAGTGGGACCGAGTGGCGAGGTGAACCTTCGTTACTATGGTTCCGTCCACGTTGCGGGCATGACGCTCATGGAAGCCAAATTGACGATTGAGAAACATCTTTCGCACTATTTGAGCGACCCGGTGGTCTCGCTTGACGTGGCGGCGTACAATAGCAAGAGTTATTATATCATCACGCAGGGCGCGGGGAATGGGGACAGCGTTCGTAAAATCCCGATCACGGGGAACGAAACGGTTCTCGACGCCATCGCGCAGATTGGAGGGATGTCGCAACTTTCGAGCCAGGAGATATGGATCGCACGTCCTGCACCGGGCGATTACGCCTGCGAGCAGAGATTCATGGTGGATTGGCAAGCGATTTCTGGGGGAGGCTCCACTGCGACGAACTACCAAATCATGCCGAACGACCGAGTGTTTATCGTTCAGGACAACTTCATGGCGACTTCCAACTGGATAAATCGCGTGATGTCTCCCTTCGAACGAGCGGCTGGCGTCCTTTCCTTCGGAGCGTCCACCATACGAAACGTTCGTAACGTGGATCAGGACTACGGCGGCTATGGTTACTAACGCCCGCAAACTCTGGTTGGCACCCAAGGGCGCATAAAGAGCGTCCAATGGGTGTCGACGCGCAGCGCCACGCACCTCGTGTGGCATGGCAACGACCCAACGTATTATAACTTCGCGTTAAGATTCCCGGTTCCGTCCGCCGTTGGAGCTACGGACCACGGCTCGCGAAACATCGCGAAAGCCGGAATCTGAAGAACGGTGTATAAGTCATTAAATATCCTGTATCGCACAACTTAAAATAGAAGAGAAACCTTCATTCCCGAAGTGAAAAGAGGGGTTTGAAATTATGAAACGAACAATGAGAGAAATTTTGCCGAACGCAGTGGCACTACTCCTCGGAACGGGGATGATGATAGGCGAGGTACATGCCGCGCCGCCAACGCGTCAGACGCCCGTGGTCGTGTCTCGTGCGGAAAAAGGTGTGGTTCGCGATGATCCGTGCCTTTTGCCCCCGGCGGTCGGAGGACGCACCTGCACACCCAATGCGCGGGACTTCGGATACTTTGAAGGGGGTTGGAGAAAATGGCCGACGCAGCAACGGTACGATCAGAACTTCCCCCAAGCGATTGGCGCGACTCCCATCGTGTCGCAAAGCTCGCGTCCTGCAACGAGCGCAGCTGCTGGTGGAAGCTCTTTCGTCGCACCTGCGCCCGTGGGAAACAACGGGAACAACGGTTCCTCCGACGGATTCCAACTTCCGGAATTGACTCCTGACTCCAGCTACCTCACGCCAGTCCCCGTGCTTGACGACAATGGTGGTTTGATGCCCGGGAACGTTCCGTCTCCTGCGCCGTCGGTCGCGCCAGCCCCTATCATCACGACGCCTCAAATACAAACGCAGATGAGCACGCCCGGCTTGCTCTCGCCCGTTGAACCAACGGCTCCGCTTCCCGATTTGTCCTCGCCTTTGGACGACAGCATGCCGACCATTCCATCATCGCCGGGTTCATCGCTGCCGGGTTCATCGCTACCGGGTGGAAGTTCTGCGCCAGGGAGTGCAGGGAGTGCTCTGCCTGGATTGGATGGGGAAGCAGAGCCGCCGAGTATCGACGCCGATTTGCCCGACCTCTCGCGCCAAGAGCGCTCAAACGAGCGTTCGATCATCACGTCCGTGACGGAAGCGAACGCCGACACGTTTAATCGAATGGCTATTCGACCCTACACACCTCCAGCAGCGCCTGCGACGCCTGCTGCCCCCACCGCAGTTGCGGCGAATTCTGGTTTGGCGACTTCGGGCACGACGCCCACCTCGAGCGCGCCGAGTGGGTCTGCCGATCCGTTTGCGCTTGTTGATTTGCCGAGCGATTCCTCGAATGGCGCAATGGTGGCGGCGTATCAATCCGCTCCAGGGACTCCGAACGTTTCTCCGAGTGGCACGACGCTCGACCCGGAAGTGGCTCAAACGACCTTTTCGGAAGTAGCCGACGCGAAGGCTGCTGACACGAAGGCTACCAGCTTGGTGGGGGATTTTGACGCGCCCAGCGAGATTGGTTTGGACGGCTTCTGCCCCGTGACACTTCTCACGACGGAGCAGTGGGTCGAAGGGAGTAAGCAATGGTCCGTGGTTCATCACGGAATAACGTATTATCTTGCGAGTGCCGAACAGGTGCAGGCGTTTTTGGATGACCCGGACAAATACGTTCCCGTGCACGATGGGCACGACCCGGTGACGCTTCTCGACTCTGGCAAAGAGGCGCGTGGGACGACCGACAATTGTGTGGTGTTTGAAGGGAAGTTGTACATGTTCTCGTCCGAGGCGTCGCTCAATCGATTTTTTGACGATGCCGACAGGTACAAGTAGGAATCCTTGAGAGGGAGGCGCGAAGAGTGCCTCCTTTTTTTCAAAAATTGGGGATTTTTTTGAGAAAATACGCTACCGCCTCCTTGACGAAAATCGAATTCTGGGGAATACTATACAAAAGAGGGAATTTCAACGGTCTTGCCGTTCGAAGTGAAAGTCCAATAAACTATTAAAGGAGAAATTTTACGCAATGAATTTAAGGAGGAACGCCTCTGCCGACGGGAAAAATCAACAGAGAATCAATGAGCAAATTCGCGCTCGAGAGGTTCGAGTTATCAGCGAATCTGGCGAACAATTGGGAATCATGGCTACGAAAAAAGCTCTCGAGCTGGCGCACGAAAAAGAATTAGACCTCGTAGAGGTTGCGCCGGACGACAAGCTCCCTGTTTGTCGCATTATGGACTATGGAAAATACAAGTTCCAAATGACGAAGAAGCAGAACAAGTCCAATCCCCATGTCATTAAAGTGAAGGAAATCCGTCTTCGTCCTGGCACAGGCGATAACGACATCATGGTTAAAGTCAACAATGCCCGAGGTTTTCTGGCAAAGAAAGACAAGGTTCTTATTTCCGTCGTTTTCAAAGGACGTGAACTTGCGCATATCCAGGAGGGAGAGAAGATCATGAAGTACGTGATTGAGCAACTCTCAGACATTGGCAAGCTAGACGCACCGCCCTCCAAGCAGGGTAAGAGAATCACGTGTACGATCTCACCTAATTGAACGGTTTCTGACCTGACGAGAATTCTCCCGAAGCCCCAACTTGTGCGTCTCTTTAGCGCAGAGGACGGGCGCGGGGGTTCTTTGGATCGACTGTTTTCAAATTGCCCAGGCTCCCAGTCGAGGACCAGAGGTTTTTCATTTCCCGCACATTTCGCCAACCGACGATCGCGAGCTTCCTCGAAAATCG
>JAUNBK010000057.1 GCA_030527105.1 Planctomycetia bacterium | reverse complement strand
AAAAAAAACTCAAGGGGGGGATGGCTCTTTTTTTCCCATTTTTTTTGTAAATGGACTTTTGTGGAGTCTGGCTTAAGCTCGTAGTACTTCCCGACGGAAGGGAGAATCGCTCGGTGCTTCGTCCAGAACTATGCTCTGCTCCGTTCTCAGCTCTGGGGGGGAGACACCAAAATTTGATGGCACCCCTTGTAAAATGGGGTCGAAGGTGTATAATGTCGGATGAGGTAGTGTTTTCGCGCAAGGCGCGGCGAAAGTCGAGTAAAAAATAGGGGTGGAGTGCCGAAGCATGTTGGAAAAAACGCTGGATGTTAAGTTAAAGAGAATCCTTGCCGATCGATCGAACTCAGATTTTATTCTTGCGGACGCGAAGGATGCCGACATGGCGTTTGGTCTCGCTGCGCCAGGGTTGAGTCCTGAGCACCACTCTGGAGAGGCGAAATTCAAGTCCCTCGACGAATATCGACGACAAATTCGAGAAATCATCGCGCAGGGGCTCGTCGATATCGTCCTGATGAGCGCCGGCACGAATGATATCCTCACGCTGCGCGAGCGTCTGTTCGACAATAGCCCGATCACCCCGGCCATTCGCGCCAACGACGCAACGGACATTTGGCTCGCGGGAGCTGGGGGCGTTTATTCCTCCGAGCCGTCGCGCCCCTTTCGAACAGCGTCGCTCGACTACGCCATGTGCGGCAAGGCAGAATGCTCTCCCGCAGAGCGGAAGCGTGGCGCGGATTTGGGCTTGTATTCGATCACGTTCAACAACAATCTCGAGCGGGATTATGAGTCGCTCATCGCGTACAAGGAATTTCGTCGCGAGGCGGATTCGAAGGGGTTTCGCCACTTTTTGGAGGTCTTTAGCCCTAATGCGCCCGGCGCCCCGATTGCGGATGTGTCGAAGTTCGTGAACGACCATATCGTTCGTGCGCTTGCGGGTGTTGCGGGGGGAGAGCGCCCCGTTTTTCTCAAGATTCCGTACTTTGGTCCCTCGGCAATGGAGAGCTTGGTTTCGTACGACTCCTCTCTCGTCGTCGGTATCCTCGGTGGCTCTGCCGGGACCGCTTTCGACGCGTTTTTCCAACTGTGGGAGGCGAAAAAGTACGGCGCGCGAGTCGCGCTCTATGGGCGAAAAATCAACGCTGCGGAGCACCAACTTTCTTTTGTCAAAATCCTTCGATCTGTCGCTGATGGGCACCTCGCGCCAGAAGAAGCCGTGCGTGCGTATCATGGCGAGTTGCAAAAATTGCGCATCACGCCGAAACGCTCTTTGAAGGAAGACCTCGAAAGGACGTCGCAAACCGACCATTATGCTGGCGGTGGCGGAGCGAAAATCAATTCCGCCTCGAACAAGACGCAGAACAACGACGAAAATCCCGCTCTTCGTGAGAACGTCCGGCGTAATTTGGAGCGGTTGGATCGTATTTTTGGCTAAACTTTTTTAGGAGTCAATAGGAAAATGAAGAAGATTGTCCCACGCACACTCAAAGGATTTCGTGATTATCTCCCTGAGACGATGATTCCGCGCCGCAAAATTGTCGAGACGGCTGCGCGCGTGTATGAGTCGTATGGATTCGTGCCGATCGACACGCCTGCCCTCGAGTATCTCGAAATCCTCACGGGGAAAGGCTCCGACGAAACGGACAAACAACTCTACAAATTCAAAGACCACGGCGGCAGAGACGTCGGATTGCGTTTCGATCTCACGGTGCCGCTTGCCCGATTCGTCTCTCAACACGTCGCGGAGTTGGGCACGCCCTTCAAAAGATTCCACATCGCTTCCGTCTGGCGCGGCGAGAATACGCAGGCGGGGCGCTATCGAGAGTTCATGCAGTGCGATTTCGACACCATCGGCTCGCTCAATATCGCCACCGACATTGAAACGACGCTCGTCATTCACGATCTGCTGCGCGCGATTGGATTCGAGCGCTTCACGATCCACCTCAACAATCGGAAGGTTCTCTCCGGGCTGCTCGAGAGATTGGATTTGGGGCAATCGACCGTTCCGATTCTTCGTTCGCTCGACAAGATCGCCAAAATTGGGTACGACAAGACACTTGCCGAGATGTGCGAGACGTCTGGCGCGACCGAATCTCAAGCGCGCGAGGTGCTTCGCTTGGCGACATTGGAGGGGAGCAACGAGGACATTCTCGCGCAGGTCGAGCCGCTCGTCGCGGGGAGCGAAAAGGGTGAGTCGGGCGTCAATGATTTGCGCCAAGTCCTCGGCGCAACACGCTCTGTTGGCATTGATGAAGCGCATTTGAAGCTCGACGTTTCGATCGCGCGCGGCTTGGATTATTACACCGGGACGATTTGGGAGACGTTCCTCAACGACCTGCCCACTTTGGGAAGCGTTTGTTCAGGAGGGCGATACGACAATTTGACGTCGATGTTCACGAATCAGGCGCTCCCCGGCATCGGCGCGTCGCTTGGGTTGGATCGGCTTCTCGCTGGCATGGAAACGTTGGGCATGATCCCTGCCATTCGAACGGCGGCGCCCGTTTTTATCCCCTATTTTGACGCAAGCCGACTGAGTGATTATCTAAAAATCGCTCAATCTTTGCGCGGGATTGGCGTTGGCGTGGAGATTTATCCCGAGCCGAAAAAATTGGGCGCTCAGTTGAAGTATGCGGACCGAAAGGGATTCCGATTCGCGATTATTGCGGGTGCGGAAGAGCTGGATCGGGGCGTGTGCCAGGTCAAAAATCTTTCGGAACAAACGCAGACCGAGGTCGCGCTCGACGGCGTGGCGGAGTATCTCAGGGATAAAGTTTGAGAGATATGTGGCAACCTCCCCAAACCTTAGTTTTTCGCGAAACCACGACAAAGCCCCCTCCACACGACGAAGACAATCAGAGAAACCATACATCTCGCCAGCCCAACGACGGTCGCGGATGTCGTGAGTCTATCAAATGTTTTTGAAGGATAGCTCGAGAGGAAACGATTTTCCAAAAGTCTTTCCTCTCAAGAGCGTGGGAGCGCTTCCTCAAAATCAAAAATTCAAACAAACGTCCATTTCGAGCCATTTTTCCGCACTTTACCGGAGAAAAAACCTCACTTTTCGCCATCGAGCCTATAAAACACGCATCCCAAAGATTGTTGTCCGAGAAGCCTGATGTTTTAGTCCGCGTTTCGCTCAATTCGGTTTGAGTGCATAAAAACAAGTGCGAGACAAACGTCAAAACCGTCCTAAAAACAATTAAATTAACGAATATCAACCCTATCGCGGAAATTCTGCGCCAAAACTCACTTTTGGAAAAAACATCCGATTGCAAAAAACACCCCCAAAACGCATTTTTTCACCAAGAAGAATCAAAAAGTGCAAAAGTGCGAAACACGCCAGACCTCTATTTTTACGCAACATGGCATTTCCTACGAATATCGGACTAAAATACTTTGATAAAATCCATAATCATGCAACCTCGAAAAAACCGGCATTTCGCAAAACACCCACAAAACACACCCCATATTTTTGATTTCTCGGGAATCTGTACGAAACTATTCAATTCCCATTCAAAGAAGGGGAATGCAGGGGGGAGGCGCCAAACGATTCTTCCAAGCATCCAGAAATACAGGCTGCTTTTGGCTCGTGGTGGGATCGGTGTGATGGCAAGGGAGACCAGAAGCACAAGCGCCTGCCTCCCGACATGTAGTAATCGGCGGGCGCCGTAGTCGTTCCCGGTCGTGTTTCATTGCGGCACACCCGACTTGAGGAGCGCTTCGAGCTGATTCCAATGCTTCTCATAAACGTCGCGCGGACGGCAGTTGTTTTTCTTGCAGACGGACGCCGCCAAACCAACGACTTCGCCCATCATGGAGCCTGTGCGCATCACGCGAATCGCCCCGAATCCAACGTGCGACGCGGAAATATTTCGCCCCGCCATGAATAAATTCTCGATATTCCGACTATACAAACATCGATACGGAATCGCATAAGATTTTATGTCGGTTCCTTCTCGAAGAAACGCATAAAACGGCTCCTCCGGCTCCCCAAATGGGTTGGTTGGGTAGTTTTTGAGGCTCGGGTTGCTGATCGGATCCGTCGGATGATGCAGATCAATGTGCCAACTCGTCGCCACGCACCCGTCCGGCTGAGGAATATTTTCGACCAAATCCTTCTGCGTGATGATAAAATCACCCATCAGTCGGCGCGACTCGCGCTTGCCAATGTTGAACGCAACCCATTTTAGCTCGTAGCGGGGCGTCGTGGTGAGTTTGCTCCACGCCGAGTTGTTTTTGATTGCCGACCAGTTCCCATAGATGGCGCGAAACGCATGGTCGCGAATGCGCTCTATGTCAAAGACCTGATCGTGCCGGAGTCCGCACTCCCAATACCACACGCTCTCCCACAGCGGGTGGAAATTTTCCGGACCAAATTGAACCGCCCACCGAAGCGGATAGGGAAACGTGGAGGGTTCCTTCGCCATGTGGCTGCTCCACTGAAGCGACGACCCGAGCAGCATGGCGTCGGGAGTTTCTGGGGCGATGGACTCGCCGAACTCCTCTCGCGCCTCGCGTCCCATTCGATAATCCGCGCCCGCGAGAAATCCGACCGTTCCGTCGCCCGTGCAATCGGCAAAAAGGCGCCCGGCAAATCGAATTCTGCGCGAAGTACGCACATTTTGCCCCACGACCGCAACGATGCGCCCTCCTTGCGTCTCGACTTCCTGCACGTGCGTGTTGAGGAAAAGTTCCAAGTTGGGCGTGCTGCGGACGAGCGCTTCTCGATCGGCATCTTCCTGCGTCATTTTATCACGATCAAAATTGCGGAACGTCCCGAGTCGGTTGGTAAGATTGCCAATGTTTGGATAGGGTGGGAGATTGGTTTTTCCTTGGAACGGAACCGCGATTTCTGCCGATCCATTCCCACCGAGGACGGGGCGATTCTGAATGAGGGCGGTCTTCAACCCCATTCGCGCCGCCGCGATGGCGGTAGAGCAACCCGCCAAACCACCACCAACGACGACCAAATCGTACTCTCCGGCGCTCGCTGCCTCTGGCGCATTGGGTAGTTTCAACAACCTTCGGCGCTCGGCACGCAGCGGCTCTGGATCATTCGGCAGACGACACCCACTCTCAGTCGTGAAGTAGAGCGCGTCCACACGTCCCTCGAAACCCGTGATATCTTTGAGAGCAACTTGAACGGAGAGATCGTTCGCTTTGAGGACGAATTCTCCGCCATAGTGCCACGCCCAACCGCTCCCCTTGACGCCATGAATGGTGGGAAGAGTCGTCTCGCCCACGGCGATTTGGAATTTTCCTGGCGACCAGTCTTTTTGAATTTCGTCCTCGTGGAGATGGTTTGGAATCCAAAACGACGCCCAATTTCTCGTGCGAACAAAAACCCTCCACTTGCCGGGCTGTGGGAAGATGATCGTTGTTTTTGCGTCGGCAACAGGGCGCCCCATTCCGTGCGCGAGCAACAAAACGGAGCCTGCTTGCCCGGGTTTCGTTGCATCAATACATTGCGTATCGACGACCCAGCCGCCGATTTCGTCAAAACTTTCCGCCTCGACGAACAACTCCGCGGACGTCGCGAGAGAACTCATCTGAGTCAGAAGACATAAAAACGCTCCTGCGAGAAGCAAAAAAACAGAACGAGAATGCATAAACTTCCCCTTTGCATCTAGGTAAGCGACGAAAAACATCCGATAATTTATAGCGCTCGCACCAGCAATTCTCGTCGACACCGCGAGGGGAAATCTAGCCAGCAACGCTATTGGCAACGCCGAATTGCGCGCGCTGCGATCTGGGCGAGAGCCACTTTCGACTCGTTTTCGGGGAAAAAATCCAAATAATCCAGAGCCTTTTCGATGTGCTCCCGGGCAGTTTGTCGCACGGAAATGATGATGGCGTGTTCTTCAAGGAGTCGACGAATCTTGCACAAAACACGGTCGCCGGGGTCGTTTTTGATTTCCTCGACAAGCGCGTCACGCGATGAATCCGTCAACACACTCAACAAACGAATCATGGGGAGCGTCAATTTTTGTTTGGCAAGGTCGGAGCCTAGAGTTTTCCCCATTTGCTCCTCCGTGCCGACGATATCTAACAAATCGTCCGCCATTTGAAACGCCACGCCCATATGCTCTCCGAAGAGAAACGCGTTTTGATGATGCCGAACCGTCGTCCCTTCCACGCAAAACGCGCCAAGGTTGCACGCGCACGAAAAGAGCGACGCAGTTTTCCCACGGACGATCTGAATATAATCTTCCTCGGAAACATCGAAGCGCCCCCGAAGTCCCACCTGCCTCATCTCGCCCTCGCAAAGTCGGCAACTCGCCTCGGCAAACATGTGACTCACGGCGTACTGGTTCAGCTCAATGACTTTTCGCATCGCCCTCGCGACCATAAAATCTCCGAGGAGGACGCTCGTTTCGTTACTCCACGCGACATTGATGGTAGGCTGCCCACGCCGCATTCGCGCTTCGTCGAGAATATCGTCATGGACGAGCGAGGCAGTATGAATCGTCTCCACCGCCGCCGCCAAAGTATGGTGGATAGGCGAGATTCCACCGCAAAGTTTCGCGAAAAGGAGGAGCAAAGCGGGACGCATACGCTTGCCGCCGAGGCGCGAACTATGGGAGGAGACTCGTTGGATAAAAGGATTCGACGAGGCGAGAAAATCTTTCAATAAATTTTCAACTTTTTCAAGGTCGCCCTCTACTCCTTTATAATATTCGCGAAATGACGCAGAAGACGGCGTGACGTTTGGAATTACGCTCATAAACAACCCCCTGAGGATACATGTATACCGTCCCGTATTATACACGTTTAAGAATTTTTAACTAGGGGGAGGCACCACGAAAATATTCGTATATTCTCGCAATGCCTTCAAGTTGCAAGCGCCCAAACGAACGCAGACCACCGACGAAAGAGGCTTCTCACCCCGTCCCTCAGCAGCGGCTTCTGTCCATTATCGCACCCCCGACCCTCTCGCGCCGGGGGAAAACAAGCGCTCAAATTAGAATCTCTTCGTGAAACCCTGCTTCGCGCCCGTGTAGGTGCCGTCCTCGTTTGGCATGATGTAGCCCGGGTCGTCGAACTTCAAATTGTCCAAATTGGGGCAAAGCTCGTACGTCGAATTCCACGCCGTGTCGTACGCAAGCTCCTGCCCGGACTCCATTGCCATGCGACCCATCACGCCGATAAAGTTGGACTGGATACAGAACTCCACATCCTCGCAAGGGATATCTTCGCGAATCATGCGGAACAAACGATGATGCTCCTCTTGATACGAATCGTTTCGAGGAGAATCCGACTTCCACACAACGTCGTCGCTCAGGTCACGATATCCTTTGAAGATGCGCGGCTCGCCAATTCCCTCCCCAACGATCGCCATACCTTTGGAGCCTTGAATCACGGAGCGGAACGACGTCCAGGTGTTCGGAAGGTGGCGCACTTGCATGAGCATCTTCACGCCATCGGCAAATTGATATTCCGTCGTGATATGGTCGAACACTTCGTCCTTCAGGTCGCGCACCTGTCGACCACCCATCCCTTGGCACCAAATGGGGTGTTCACCCTTCGCCCAGCAGCAGATATCAATATTGTGCACCATCCAATCGACGGTCGGACTGCCTGATATCCACGTGAAACTATTGTAGTTACGCAGCTGATTCTGAAGCGGCGTCCACTCTGCGTGATAATTGTAGCCGCAGGTGTGTTGCTGAAGTCGATAAACCCAACACGAAAGAATGTCGCCAATCGCACCATCCTGAATTCGTTTCACGGTTTCTTCCGTACGAATGTACTTTCGATTGTTGAGTCCCGTGATGATTTTAAGTCCCTTCTCTTTCGCCTTCTTCCACGCAGCAAGCGAGCGTTTGATAGTGGGAGTGTCGACGCCAAAAGGCTTCTCGAGGAAGATATGCACGCCGCGCTCGACGGCATATTCGAAATGGAGGGCGCGGAAGGCTGGAGGCGCGACCAGAAGCGCAACGTCTCCAGGATTTAAGCAGTCGATCGCCTTTTTGTAGGAGTCCATTCCCCAAAAGATCGAGTCGTCCGACAGAGCGCAACGATCCCCTTTTTCCGCTTTCACGAGTTGCGCGAACCCTTTCGCTTGATCTTCAAACGCGTCCGCGACCGCCACGAGTTTCACGGGCCCCTCGGTATTGAGCGCTTGGAAGCACGCACCGCGCCCGCGCCCCCCACACCCAATGAGGGCAACACGAATCTCATCGCCCCCTGCGGCATGGACTCGCGGCGCCCCGACCACCCCCGTCGTCACGACTGCGGCAGAGAGAGCGGCTGTTTTGAGAAAGTTTCGTCGATTGGTAGGCATAAATTCTTTCCTTTCAAAAAAATAAAGGTACATACGGCATCTTACACAAATATGCTATCGTCATTAGAACAAATTCCCCGATTCTACACAAGGGGGAGGGGGCAAGAATAGGAAGTTTTTCTAAAAAAAATATACGCATCGTCGTTTAAAATTCCCGTTTGGCGCGACGTTTTGCGAGCCGTGGTGCGTAGCTCCAACGGCGGACGGAACGGGAAATTTCAACGCGAAGTATTATATATACGCATCGTCGTTTAAAATTCCCGTTTTATGCGACGCTTTGCGAGCCGTGGTGCGTAGCTCCAACGGCGGACGGAACGGGAAATTTCAACGCGAAGTATTATAACCACCAAAATTTGAGGGCACACGGCACCTTCTTCTCTCGAGAACTCCCTGCCTGCCCCCCCTTCGGGACAAGGCAGCCCTGCAAAACTCCTCCTGTACGGCACAACCCACACAAAGAGAAAAAGAGAAATAATGAGAATAATCGAAAAAATCTACCAATTTCGCTTCACTCTATGGTAAAAAATTCCGAAAATACCAAGGATGCCGGGCACACCCTTTGTGCGCACGGGGCATTAGAATACTTCGCGTTTGAATTTTCGGTTTTGTCTGCCGTCGGAGCAGCACTCCATGGCTCGCTCGACTTTGTGAAAACCGAATTTTAAGCACG
Organism: Planctomycetia bacterium; assembly: GCA_030527105.1. Lineage (GTDB taxonomy): Bacteria > Planctomycetota > Planctomycetia > Pirellulales > Thermoguttaceae > RGIG3701. The sequence continues at coordinate 15,295 of JAUNBK010000057.1, read as the reverse complement.
GTGAGTATGCTCACACTCAGCTCGCTTTATGCGACTGCACCAAAAAAGAGACTCATGTTGAAATGGGGATTGGAGATGGGAGAGTCCGAAAATGAAGAATAAATGGATGAAACAAATAGTTTTTTTCACGACGGTTTGGATCAGCCTTTCGATTGCGATTGGAGGATACACCGAGGAAAAAAGCGGGTTTAGGAAGATTTTCGGCGGATTCGGCGACAAAAAGACGGCTCAAGAAGAAAAGACGCTGACTTTGAAGCCGATCAAAAAAGGTCAGTATTCCGGGAAAAAAGATGCTTCCACGACGAAAACAACTGTCGCGCCCAAGGAGAAAAAACCAGGACCAATCCTCGGCTTTTTTGAGCGTTTAGGCAAAAAGGACGAAGCGGACGAGAGCCAAGAAATCGAACTCCCGTCGGAAGCCGCTCTCCGTGCGAACTCGGCTGGTGCGACGGTTCCTTTGGATTCGACAGACGACTCCGTTTTAGAGGACATCCCGACTCCCGCGCCCACGACGGCTCTATCGCAAGAGAATCCCCCGATATCCTCGACCGCCCCGAACACACCAAACACCCCAGTCGCCGCAGTCCGAACCATCGCGCCGCAGGAGGGAGCCTCCACGCACTCCGTCCCACCCGCTACACCGTGGGCGATTGCGTCGCCGGAGAATCCTCCAGAATTGCCATCGGTGGAAGAGCTTTCCCTCATATTAGATTCCCAAGAGACGCCCTCCTCCCAAGGGTCTGCGGGCGATCCGTCGTCTCAAGCACCAGTGTATATCATTTCGGACGAGGTCACCCCTGAGGGAATCGTCCCAGGTGGGCAGTCCTCCGACCAAACCCCTTCGGAAGCGGAATTTGAACTTCCCGCGCCGCCGAGTGTTACTCCAAAAGAATTCGGGCACGCCGCCTCTCGCGGGGAGGCGCTCCCTGCTGCCGCGCCACAGTTGGTGTCTCCGCAAGAGTGGAACTTGCAGCCCTACTATAATTTTTCGCCACAGCGTCTGGGAGAAACTTTTTGGACGCGCGATTCGTCTCCCCAAGCCGAAGGCACTCCTCAAACAACGTCAGCATTCGAGGAAGCGCCCTTAAACGTACCCTACGGCTCGCGCGTTTCGACCGACCTGCGTGACGCCCCCCCGAAACTCAAAGTGAGCATGGCGGGTCCGCAGAATATTATCGTCGGAATTCCTGCGGAATACCAAATCACGATGCGCAACGCCGGAGAGGAAACTTCGAGCGAAACGTGTGTGCGGATTCTCGTTCCGTCGTGGATGGATGCGGTGCGAAATGTCCCCACGCGTGGCGAAGTAGAAACTCGCACGGAGAATGACGCCGTCGAATATCTCTGGGCGCTTGGCGACCTTGCCCCGAGCGAGAATGCGTCGATCGTCCTTCATATCGTGCCGAAGCAAAGCGCCTCAGCAGACTTGCGGATTTCGTGGACGAATCGATCCTCTACGACACAAACGCCCATTGTGGCGCAGGAGCCTCAACTCGAACTTGGTTTGGTTGGAGAGGAAACGCTTCTCAAAGGTCGGGAATCGGAGTATTCCCTTCATCTCACGAACTCCGGCGAGTGTGTCGTTCACGACGCGGAAGTTCGCGTTGCGTGGGGAAATGGGGACGCACGGCAGGAGAAAACCTTCCCCGTCGACTCGCTCCTCCCGAATGAGAAAAAGGAATTGTCGCTCGTTTTCACACCGGAACATAGCGGCGACCTTTTTGTCTCTGCCGAAGCGCTCCTACACGAGAAAAAGACGGCGGAACTTCAAAAACGCCTCCAAGTCCTTGCGCCCCAAATTGGCATTTCATGTTCCGAGCTTCCCCCTCAATTTGCGGGCGTGGAGACGGAACTCACCCTCCTTCTCGAGAACTCTGGGAACGCCCCTGCGGAAGATTTGACGCTCAAAACGACGCTTCCCACCCAAGCGCGATTCGTGTCGTCAAGCGTCGGCGCGTCTCGCGACTTTTCGCCCCTCGGCACAATTTCGTGGGAGTTGGGGAGCCTCGCCGTTGGAGAAACTCGCGAGGTGAAAATCAAGCTCTGCCCAGAGGGGGAAGGCTGCCTCCCAATCCCATTCCTTGTGAATTATACGGGTGGAACGTGTGATATGACGAAGGAACTCGACGTGCGCGCAATTGCGAGAATCCAAATGGATATGATCGCGCCCCCGATCGCATCGTCGCCTGGGGAGTTGGTCGACCTCCTGCTCGAAATACTCAACAACGGAAGCGTCCCCGTGCGCGACGCGCAAATTGTCATGTTTTTCGCGGAGGGTGTTGAGCCGAACACGACAAACTGCTCGGACGCCGTGATGCAGTCTGGCGCGGTAGTTTTCCCCGTCCAAACGCTCCTCCCCGGAGAGAAACGATGCTTGCAAGTCTCCGCAAAAGCGTCCCAATCGGGAAATTATGTCATTCGAGCCGAACTAAAAAGCGAAGCGTGCGAAACGCACCTGATCGAGCAGAAGACGGTACTTTTTCGCTAGAGCGCACGACCAACAGAGAGCGTAGGGTGTCTTCGAATTCCGAAAGCACCCTACCCTGATTGCTATTTTTTTCGGTATTTTTTTCGGAGCGAAAACTCAATGTCCGCCGCAACCAGCGCAACCAGCGCCAGCGGGGAAATTGGGATTTTCGATCGCGAAACCACTCCCCATGGGACCCTCTTTGAAGTCGACAACCGTCCCATCAAGGAACTCCGCGAACTTTTTTCGCGTGACAACATCCACGCCGTCTGCGGAGAATTTGGTGTCCGTGAGCGGGTCGAACTCGTTGTCAAACGCCAAACCATAGCGCAAACCGCTGCACCCGCCGCCCATAATACCGATGCGGAGGAAACGATCGTCCTCGATGTTTTGCGCTTCCATCACTTCCAAAACCTTCGACGACGCCAACGGCGTAAGGGTAATCATACGACAACTCCTTTGAAAAACTGCTAAAAACCGGGTGATTCGCCCCGTCCGCAATTTCTATTCGGACTCCGGGCACCGACTCACAATAACTTGGCTTGGGCGCACGACGCGATCGGCGAGCGTATAGCCATCTTGAGTCACCATTATAACTGTATTTTCAGGAAAATCACAGGAGGGGGTCTGAGAAATTGCCTGATGAAAATTCGGATCAAACGGCTGATGAAGCGCCTCGATTTTTTTGCAATCGTTGTGTTCCAACGCGCAGACGAATTGCTGGAGCACCATTCGCACCCCCTCCAAGAGCGGATCGTCGGCGTTTTGTTTCTCCGCCGCCTCAATCGCACGCTGAAGATTATCGAGGACGGGGAGCAAACTCCGAATCACATCCATGCCAGAATACTTGCGCTCGTCCGCCAGTTCCTTCGCGCTGCGGCGCCGCACGTTCTCCAACTCGGCGTAGCACCTGATCGCACGATCCTTTTCCTCTTTCAAAGCGGCTTCCAACTCCGAAATTTTCTCGGTAGCAGGGTCGCCTTCCAAAACCGACTCGCACGATTGAGAGGTTTCGTCAAACAACTCTTCCTGACTCTCCTCGGGCGGAGCGGCTTCTCTATCGTTTTTTTTGTTTTTGAATATCATAATTCGACCTCTATAACACTTCTCGTAGAGTATTAGTTTTTCCCCTCGGCATCGCCCTTGCTATCGTTTTTCTCGGAGTCCGACGAGCAGACCGATTGGATATAATCCTTGATTCGTTTGAAAAACCCTTTCTTCTGCTGGGCAACATGCACTTTTTCGTGCTCCGCCAGCTGGCGAAGGATTTTTTCGTGTCCCTCCGTAATTGTACGAGGCACTTCAATATGGATGATGACGCGAATATCCCCACGCCGCTCGGGTCTGTGCAGCTCGGGAAGTCCCTTCCCCTTGAGGCGAAAGACGTCCCCATACTGCGTCCCGGCAGGGAGATTGAAGTCCTCCTTGCCATCAAGGAGCGGAATTTCTATCATCGCACCTAACACCGCTTGCGTGTAAGTGATCGGGATTTTGCACACCAAATCCTTCCCATCGACTTGAAAGACCGGGTGTTCCTTGAATCGCACCGTGATGTAGCAATCCCCCGGCGCGCCGCCGTCGTGGCTGTGGGAACCCTCGCCCGAGACGCGGATCTGCGTCCGCTCATCAATTCCCGGCGGAATGTCGATCTCATGCGGCGCGACCGTGTCGAACAACCCACTCCCGCGACACACGGTACACGGCTGGCGAATGATCTTTCCCTCACCACGACACGCAGGACACGTGGATTGAATCCGCACGAACCCGGCGCCTCGCACGACCTGCCCGGTTCCTCCGCAGTACGAACACGGCTCTGGCACCGACCCCGGCTGCGCGCCTGTCCCGGTGCAAGCGGTACAAATTTCTTTTCGGCGGATTTGGATATTCTTTTTGGCGCCCGTGACAACCTCGTGAAGCTCCATATCGACGACACACCGAATGTCGGCACCGCGGTGCACCTGCGGACGTCGAGAAGTACGCCCACCGCCGAAGATGTCGCCAAAATCGCCAAAGAACCCACCTCGACCACCGAAGATGTCCCCAAAAGCCTCGAAAATGTCGTTGAGATCGCGGAATTGCGCACCACCCATCCCGGGACCATTCACGCCCTGATGCCCGAAGCGGTCGTAGTTTGCACGCTTTTCGTCGTTGTGCAGAACCTCGTAAGCCTCAGCCGCTTCCTTGAATTTCTCCACAGCAGCGTCGTCGCCAGGATTGCGATCGGGGTGATACTTGAGCGCGAGTTTGCGATACGCAGCCGCGATTTCCGACTTGCTCGCAGTGCGCGCAACGCCTAAAACTTCGTAGTAGTCTCGTTTGGCTGATGACATGGCGATTTTGTGTTAAAGTGTAGAAAATGGGAATCCAGAGGAAATACGGGGACTGGTCGGACGCGTGCCCAACCAGCTCCCCATCTCGTAGAGAACCCTGTTTTTAGCGAACACTACCCTCGACGGCAGCCTTCTTCTTGTCCTCTTTGTCGAGGTCCGTCACCATCGTCTCGGTCATAAGCATCATGCCCGCGATGCTCGCCGCATTCGCAAGCGCGCTTCGAACCACCTTGAGAGGATCAATAATTCCCGCCTCGAACATGTCCACATACTCGCCCGTGGCGGCATTGTAGCCAACGTTCGTTGGTTTTTCGCTCACAATGTCGGCAACGACGGTTCCGTCTTCGCCACCGTTGTTCACGATCTGGACAAGCGGCTTGTTCAAGCAGCGGAGAATAATATCAACGCCGATTTTCTCGTCGCCGCGCGCGGACTGACGCGCCTTCTCGACCGCCTCGCGAGTGCGAAGGAGAGCCACACCACCGCCGGGGAGAATTCCCTCTTCCGCAGCGGCACGCGTCGCATGAAGCGCATCCTCAATACGCGCCTTCTTCTGCTTCATCTCCGCCTCAGTGCTCGCGCCGACCTGAATCACAGCGATTCCGCCCGACAGCTTGGCAAGACGCTCTTGGTACTTCTCGCGATCGTAATTGCTGTCCGTCTTCTCGATCATGTCTCGCAGCTGGTCGATTCTCTTCTTGATATTCTCGCTCGAACCAGCGCCTTCGACGATCGTGATGTCGTCTTTCGTCACGGTGATTTGTTTCGCCGAACCGAGCATGTCGAGATTGACATTCTCCAGCTTGACGCCCAAATCTTCGCTCACAACCTGTCCGCCAGTGAGAATCGCAATGTCTTGGAGCATCGCCTTGCGACGATCGCCGAAGCCGGGCGCTTTCACGGCGCAGAGCTTAAGCACACCGCGCAGAACGTTCACGACGAGCGTGGTGAGAGCCTCCCCCTCAATGTCCTCCGCGATAATCAAAAGCGGACGACCCGACGGAACCACTTTCTCGAGGAGCGGAATCAGCTCGCGCAAGTTGGTGATCTTTTTCTCGTGGAGAAGAATGAGCGCGTTCTCCATGAAACAGTCGGCAGAGTCGGGACGATTCATGAAATAAGGCGAAAGGTACCCCTTGTCGAACTGCATACCCTCCACGACGGTGTAAGTCGTCTCGGCAGTTTTGCCTTCCTCGACCGTGATAACGCCATCGTTTCCTGCCGCTTCCATCGCGTCGGCAAGGAGGTTGCCGATTTCGTGGTCGTTGTTGGCGCTAATGGCACCGACGTGGGCGATCTCTTCCTTCGATTCGACCGGCTTCGCCATCTCCGTGAGCGCGTTGACGCACGCATCCACCGCGATATCGATACCACGACGAATCCCCGCCGGGTTGCTTCCCGCCGTGATATTTCGGAGACCTTCTCGGAAAATCTCACGCGCGAGGACGGTTGCAGTGGTGGTTCCGTCGCCCGCTACGGACGAGGTTTTTTGCGCAACTTCGTTCACGAGCTTCGCACCCATATTTTCGAAACGGTCTTCCAACTCGACCTCGCCACTCACCGTGACGCCATCTTTCGTGACGGTTGGTCCACCGTAGGTTTTGTTGATGATGACGTTGCGACCGCGCGGACCCATCGTGACCGCGACGGCATCCGCCAACTGCTCAACACCGCGCAGCATCCGCTGCCGGGCTGCATCATTAAAAAGTAATTGTTTGGACACGGTTGAATTCCTTATTCTTGTGCGGGTTAATATGAACTATTTCACAATTTTGGCTAACACGTCGCTCTCGCGAAGGATTTTATATTCCTCGCCCGCGATTTCAATGTCGCTGCCGGAATATTTGCCATAAATGACCTCATCTTCCACGGCGACGGAGAGCGTGCTACGCGTACCGTTTTCGAGGAGCTTCCCTGGTCCTACCGCAACAACCACGCCGCGCTGAGGCTTCTCTTTCGCGGTGTCGGGGAGAAAAATTCCGCCCGAAGTCTTCGATTCGGCTTCCACGGGTTTGACGACGATACGATCATCCAAGGGTCGAAGATTTGCGTTCATATGTATATCCTTTCCTCTTTATATTGGTTTCGATATTCGATTATTTGAAGTTGTTAAAGTTTATTTGAAGCGCTCGCGACGCACCAGCGCAACGAGCGAGTCCGTTTTGAGGGTCGATCCGCACGGAGCCGACTCGGCTGTGGACTACATCATGCCACCCATGCCACCCATACCGCCCATTCCGCCCATGCCAGGAGCACCAGCGGGCGCTTCGGGCGTCTCGACGGGGATGTTCGTAATAACGCACGACGTGGTGAGGAGCAAGCCCGCAACGCTCGCGGCGTTCGTGAGCGCGGCGCAGACGACCTTAGCGGGATCAATGACGCCCGCTTCAACGAGGTCGCAATACTTTCCCTTATCCGCATCGTATCCTTCGGTGCTTTTCTCCATTCTCAACACGCGATTGACGACGACCGCGCCGTCCACGCCAGCATTTTTGGCGATTTCGCGCAGCGGAACCTGCAACGCGCGCTTGAGCACGAGGGCACCCAACGCCTCGTCGCCCTCAAGGTTGAGCGAATCGACCGCCGAAGCGCAGCGGATGAGCGCCACGCCGCCACCAGGGACGATTCCCTTCTCGAGCGCGGCAGCCGTTGCGGCTTTTGCGTCGTCGAGGAGGTATTTTCTCTCCTTCATTTCTGCTTCCGTACTTGCGCCACAGAGGATTTTCGCGACGCCGCCCGCCAACTTCGCCAAACGCTCCTGCAGTTTTTCACGATCATAATCGCTCGTCACGGTTTCGATCTCGGCACGAATCTGATCCGCGCGTCCGAGAATCGCTTCTTTGGTTCCCGCGCCGTCGATAATCGTGGTGGTGTCATTGGAAATAATCACCTTTCGTGCGCGTCCGAGGTCGGAAAGCTGCACCGCCTCAAGCTGAACACCGAGGTCCTTGAAGATCGCGTTTCCGCCGGTGAGAATCGCGATATCGCCCAACATAGCCTTTCGGCGTTCGCCATAAGCCGGGGCTTTGACGGCGGCGACGTTCAAAATACCGCGCAATTTATTGACGACCAGCGTTGCGAGCGCCTCACCCTCGACATCTTCGGCAATGATCAAAAGAGGACGATTCGTCTGAGAAATCGCCTCAAGCAACGGAACGAGAGACTGAACCTTGCTGATTTTCTCCTCGTAGCAGAGAACCAGGCAGTCCTCAAGCTCGACGGTCTGATTGTCCTCGTTCGTGACGAAGTGGGGAGAAAGATATCCACGGTCGAACTGCATACCTTCGGTGAATTCGACGGTCGTTTCGGCAGAGCGTCCTTCTTCCACGGTGATAACGCCGTTTTTGCCGACTTTGACAAACGCTTTTGCGAGGACTTTCCCCACTTCGGGGTCGTTATTTCCGGCGATTGCCGCGACTTGAGCAATTTCCTTTTGACTTTTTTCGTCGACGGGGATTGCCATTTCCTCAACCGCTTTCACAACGGCGTCGGCAGCCTTCAAAATTCCTCTTTGGAGGGAGACCGGATTGACGCCTCCAGAGGTGACGAAACGCAACCCCTCGGTATAAATCGCCTCGGCAAGGACAGTTGCGGTCGTCGTGCCGTCACCAGCGACGTCGTTTGTCTTGCTGGCGGCTTCTTTAACCAAGAGCGCGCCCATGTTCTCTTCGGGGTCGTCGAGGGTGATTTCCTTCGCAACCGTGACGCCGTCCTTCGTAACTCTCGGCGCACCCCAGCCCTTATCGAGTACGGCATTTCGTCCTCGCGGACCTAACGTACTGCGCACAGCGCGGGCCAACTTTTGAACACCCTGCAAAATCGGCTGTCGCGCCTCATCTTCAAAAACCATTTGTTTCGCCACTGCGGATTCCTCCTGTTGTTGGCTATATAAAATACCGAAAATATTGATAAACCTTTTTGTGAAATTTTACGGACTCTGACAAATCCGGAAAATTTCTATCGAATTTCCTATTTCTAAAGCAAAATCCATGCCAATGACAAAATGGCAGATTCTTGACTTTATGAGGCAACCTCTCCGTGGGAGAGATTGCCAACACAAATCTTCCAACGATCTGCTTCGTTCCTATTCGATCTCCCAACCTTTTCGAACGTCGCGACGCAGGAGGGTATTCGCATGGGCGTCATTCGTGATCGTACGGGTTTGGGGGTCGTAAAGGAGTTTCTTCCCCTGACACATGAGTGAGACGGAGCCAAGGTTGAACGTTTCGTTCACTTCTTTGCAATTCTCAAAAGCGCCGGGACTCTTCCCCTTTCCGCGACAGCCGTCGATCCAAAGTTGCAACCAGTTGCCCGTGTTAGGCGGCGGGGGAGATTGAACGTCGGCAAATTGCGCCGCGCGCGACCCCACAATCTTCGGTTCCTGACGCAAAAAGCCCGAGACGATCGCCCCTTCGTCTCCCAAGAACATCATTCCTTCGATCGGAAGATCCTCACTCTCGTATCCCTCGGGCGTGGGAGGCTTCATTCCTCCGTCGTGCCACTGGAGGATAATCGAGCCGGCACCGTCCTTGTAGGGGACTTCGAAACGATAGGCAGCCGCCATGGGATAGGAATAATCGTTGTGAATCGTGCGCGGGACGTTGTTGTGCAGCCCGACGACTCGCGAGAAGCGCGTGCTTGCGGAGATTGCGGAGTCGAGTTTCAAGGCGTCAAAGACGGGCCAGAGACTATAATAACCCATGTCCGCAATGGCACCCGCGCCAAATTCGTACCACCCTCGGAACGTGCAGTGGGTGTAGGAGGGGTGGTAGTCGCGCATCTGCGCAGGTCCGAGCCACAAATCCCAATTAAGTCCCTCCGGAATCGGTGGTTTCTCGGTGGGAATGGTCGGGTACTGCGGCCAAACGGGGCGATTGCTCCAGTTGTGTATCTCACGCAGCGTTCCGATTGCGCCCGCATCGATCCATGCCTTGATTCGATTCATGTTTCCGGCACCAAAAGAGCCGTACGCCATCATGTAGGTCGAGAGCGGGGACGATTTCGCAAGATCGACGAGCTGCATGGCTTCGATCATTTTGTTCCCAAGCGGCTTGTGCATAATGACGTGCTTCCCACGCCGCAAACAATCGATCGCTTGGTAGGCATGGTGGTGGTCGGGGGACATGATCTTGACGGCGTCGACGTCGGGGATTTTGTCGAGCAGGACGCGATAATCCTCCTCCGCCGCGACGGTGGCGTTGTAGCCCGGTCGAGTTCGGCGATAGAAACGCTCGACGACTTCCTTCATGATTTCGCGTCCGCCGGGGATGCCCTTTTTGTCGGACTTCCAATTGGGGTCGCCGACGAGATTTCGGAGCTGGTTGAAAAGCCCGTTTTCGCTCCAATGGATATAATCGTAGCTTTCGCGATTTGGATCCGCGACGCCGACGATTTCAATGTCTGGGGAGTGGAGGAGACCTGCAAGTTCGCTCAGACCTTGGGTTCCGCACCCGATATGCACCAAGCGAATTTTCTCGTTCGACGCCGGGGCGCTTCCCTCAGCCGCAAAAACACGCGGGACGGACGCCAAAGCGCTCATCGTGCCGACCGCGCCAAGAGCGCCCGCGCTTGCGATAAAACCACGACGATCCATGGTGGTGGGGGAATTGTTCTTTTCCATGATCTCCTCCTATTTGCCCATGTCTTTGAGCGCTTTGAGACACAATTCGATGCGATCAAGCGAGTCGGGATTCCCACCGTCTTCGACGACATACCACTGCGCGCCGCCGATGGTCTCAGAGAGTTTGAAGAAGCGATCCCAATCGATGTTGCCAGAGCCGATGATCGCTCCCGCCGTGTCTTTGACGTGGATGGTTTTAGAGCGCCCGGGGAATTTTTCGATCATTTTGTACGGATCGCCTCCGCCTGCGAGATAATTCCCAATGTCCATCTGCATGAGGACGTCCGAAACGGTTGCGTCGAAGAAACGCTCCCATGCGGGGATGCCCTCCACGAGTTTCGCGTCGCCGCCGTGGGCGTGGTACCCAATCGCCATGCCGAGAGCCGTCGCTCGTTCGGAGAGTTTGTTGAACTCCTCGGCAATCGCTTTGTTTCCTTCGACGGAGTGCAATTCTTTGTCGATTCCGCCGGGGACGATCATCCAAGGCGTGCCTAATGTTTTGTGGATATGGACGGTTTTCTCGAAATTGTCCCCCCTGAACGCCCCGATAGGAGTGTGCGTCCCGCAACAGACCAGCCCGCAGTCGTCGAGCATTTTTCGAATTTCCGTCGGCTCGTTGCCATAATATCCGGCAAATTCGACACCTTCGTAACCCATTTTCGCGATTGCTTTGAGTGTGGCGGGGAGATTTTTCCGTGCTGCTTCACGCACGGAATAGAGTTGGACGCCAAGCGCGACGCGTTTGGAGCTTTCCCCCTGCGCGAAGAGCCTCGGCGAGCCAAATGAGAGGGCGGCGAGTGCGGTTGTTTTTAGGAATGTTCGTCGTAACATGTTTTTTCCTCCAATTGTGTGAAGACTATAATACTCTGCGTTCAATACTCGTTCCTCTTTAAAATTCCCGTTTTATGCGACGCTTTGCGAGTTGTGGTGCGTAGCTCCAACGGCGGACGGAACCGAAAATTTCAACAAGAAGTATCATGAAATTTTGCGCTAATTGCGCACAACAGCCCCCATTATACGCCACTTTTGTCGTTGAGGCAAGGGTCGTGAAAGGAAAAAACGCGCTTTTTAGTGGAAATTATAATACTTCTCGTTGAAATTTCCGGTACCGTCCGCCGTTGGAGCTACGCACCACGGCTCGTGTCAACTTTTTAGAAATAATCGTTTTGATTCGCGATCATCCAACCTATTGAAGAATTTTGAGAATTGCAACTTGGTTCTCGATTGTTTGAAAATGGCGAGTTTCGGAGATTTTTTTCTTTTAGGCAGAATGTGCGCAACAGAGATGATACGCAAAAGCCAAAAAGGAACGAATGCCGATAAGGAGGGTGAGTGAGAGAGCGAACTTCCCGCTGTTTATGGGATGCCGTGTAAGGACTTCCGATTTGGGAACGCTGAGGAGCTTCGCACCACGTATCCTCGCTTTTTTTGTGAAACCTCAAATTTGTTTGAGCACCAGTACAACGTACGACGAGTATAATTTTACGAGGGAGAAGAATGCCTCCGTTTCGTGCCCATTTGGACGTATTGTGCCACTATCACGACGATTATGTCAGCGACTCTGTCGAGCCATTGTGCGGCGTCGGCAACGAGGAGGGTACGATGTTGTGGAAGGTCAACGGTCGGCGCGGTGCTTTTTGCCTCCGGCGTTGGGCGAAAAACGCACTCACTCTTGATCAGCTTCAATTCATGCACGCTGTTTTATGGCACGCGGAGCAAGAAGGTTTCGATCGTTTTCCTCTGCCTGTCGAGACGTTGGAGGGGATGAGTTACGTCGCGGAGAATGGTAATTTTTGGCAGCTTGAGCCGTGGATGGAGGGAAAACCTATGCTCAACGGGCGCCATGCCGAGTCGAAAATCATCTCCGCAATGGTTTCTCTTGCCGAGTTTCACAATGCGGCAGCCAAATTTCCACTCCCTCAAGCTGAAGGGATCAGTCCCCTTCTGCTTTCGCACGAGAAAACAATACTCGAGTGGGATGAGAGTCGGCTCGACATGCTTGAGCGCCGTATTCGAGTGCAGGGGCTTCCACCACTTGTGCCGCGTCAGAGGGTGTTTTTTGTCTCAGATCTTTCGGACTCTGCGGGGTTGGAGACGAATGCCGCGCGCCCGATTGGCAATTCTGTCACGATTTCTTATGAGGCGCACACCTTGACACCCTCTACTTTGGAGGTACGCTTGGCGACGACTGCTCTGCATATCCTCGCTGCGATCCGGCGACGGCGCAAGAGTGTGCTTTCGCAAATCGTGCGGTGTTCAAACTACTCGCTTCCGCTCGTTCCGTGTATTTATGATTTCAGGCTGAAAAATTTGTTTTTCTCCAAAAAGTACTTTAAAGGATTTTTGGATTTTGGTGCGATTGGGATTGACACGCCTGCGGTGGATGTGGCTCGACTTTTAGAGAACCTGACAGAAAACTATTCGATTTCGTGGGTGCTTGGTCTCAGCGCGTACCAAAGTGTGCGTCGTCTTTCGGCAGAGGAGCTTGACGCTCTCAACGTTTCGCGGCGCAGCTACACCATGACGAGCGCGCTGCGCTGGCTCAATTATATGTTCGTGCAAAACAATCCTGTGAAGTGTTCCATGCGGTTGTATCGTCGTTTGGAGCAGCTGGTCGAGAGGATGGAGAACATCTAGCGTTGCGTTCTTCTGTTGCCTATCGGTCTTTTCCCGTGAGAATCATTGGCAATTTTGGGTAAACGAAGCGGCAGAAGGGTCTCCTCTCTTCGTCGTGGTGAGGTCGTTGCTCAAAATCTGAAGAAATTTTCTTAAAATCCGCCCCCACCCCATAACAAAAAAGGAAAAATATGCTATAATGTCGAAAAATGTTGGAATCGTAGTAGTGAGAGGAAACTGGATATGGAAGAGGAAAAAAAGTGTCTTCGACCCGATTTTAAGAAGTGTGGTGGCTTGGTGACGACAATCGCGCAGGATGCCGCGACGGGTACGGTGCTCATGCTCGCATACATGAACGAGGAGAGTTACGACGAAACGCTCGCGACGGGGCGTGCGGTGTATTATAGTCGGAGCAGACAAAAGCTGTGGCGAAAAGGCGAGGAAAGTGGCAACGTCCAGCTCGTGAAGGAGATTTTCATCGATTGCGACAGAGACGCCGTTCTGCTCAAGGTCGAGCAAATCGGTCGTGCCGCTTGTCACGAGGGGTTCGAAAGTTGCTTTTTTAGAAAGGTTGAACAGGACAATTCCTTCCAAATCGTGGGGGAACGCGTCTTCGACCCCGAAGTTGTTTACGGAAAAAAAGAGAGTTATAATGCTTCGCGTTGAAATTTCCGGTTCCGTCCGCCGTTGGAGCTTGCGCACCACGGCTCGCAAATCGTCGCGCAAAATGGGAATTTTAAAGGACGATCAGTATAAGACACGCGTCTTTGTGAAAGGGAGAATTTTATGTCTATTTTGAAATTGGGAATCCCCGCTGGCAGCTTGCAGGATGCCTCGGTGGAGTTGTTTCGTCGCGCAGGATGGAAAATTGAGATTCAATCCAGAAGCTATTATCCATCCATCGATGATGTCGAAATCGAGTGCATGACCATTCGTGCGCAGGAAATGGCGCGATACGTGGCGGACGGTGTTCTCGATGCGGGTTTGACCGGGTACGATTGGATTCTCGAAACCGGCGCGGACGTCCATGAAGTGACGGAATTGATCTTCTCCAAAGTGAGTCGCCGACCCGTGCGGTGGGTGTTGTGCGTTCCTGAGGATTCCCCCGTGCAGAGCGTGAAGGACCTCGAGGGAAAGCGCATCGCGACCGAGGTCGTCGGTCTCACCTCAAGGTACCTTGCCGAGCATGGCGTTTCTGCGAAGGTCGAATTCAGCTGGGGAGCCACGGAAGTCAAACCGCCGAAACTCGCGGACGCAATCGTTGAAGTCACGGAGACCGGCAGCTCGCTTCGTGCCAACAATCTCCGCATCGTCGATGAAATTTTGCAGAGCACGACGCGTTTCATTTGTAATCACGACTCGTGGCAAGACGACTGGAAGCGCAAGAAGGTGCAGGACATTGCCACCATGCTTCAGGGTGCGATTAATGCGGAGCGAAACGTGTATCTTCTCATGAACCTCAAGCGTGAGTCGCTGTTGCGCACGCTCGACATTTTGCCAGCGCTCCAGAAGCCGACGATCAGCACGCTTGCGGACGATAATTGGGTCGCGATCAATACTGTCGTTGCCGAGAGCGAAGTTCGTGCGCTCATCCCGCGTCTGCTTGAGGCTGGGGCGAGTGGCATCGTTGAGTTGCCGATCAATAAAATCATTGGTTAGAACGGCAAAATTTGAACGTTAGGCGATAATTCCGAAGGGGAGGCGTACGTCTCCCTTTCTCTTTGGGCGCTCGAAATGTTTCGGGGTACTCTCAAAAAGAGTGGGATCATACTTCTCTTTTCCAAAAGCGAGCACATCAAAACGTTGTTCACTCGCCCTCTCTATACTCATCGCCGTTTAAAATTCCCGTTTTGTGCGACGTTTTGCGAGCCGTGGTGCGAAGCTCCGACGGCGGACGGAGCCGAAAATCTTAACGAGAAGTATCATAAAACAAGCAACTGACCAGAAACCTTAACTCTTGCGCTCCATTTCATTTCCTTTTAAGGCTTTTTTTTGTGGACTTTTTAAATTTTGGTGATACAATGGTTGGTATGGTAGAATGATGTGCGGATTGTATGCCTAACGAAAGGTCGAAAGGAAGTTTTCATGAGCGGAAGTGATGTTATTACTCGTTCTCCATTAAAATTCCCGTTTTATGCGACGCTTTGCGAGCCGTGGTGCGCAGCTCCAACGGCGGACGGTACCGGAAATTTCAACGAGAAGTATTATATTACTCGTTCTCCATTAAAATTCCCGTTTTATGCGACGCTTTGCGAGCCGTGG
>JAUNBK010000056.1 GCA_030527105.1 Planctomycetia bacterium | reverse complement strand
CAACCGGTACCCCTTGACAAAAACACTGTTGCTTTTGAAATGCTCACTCCGTTCGCTAATACTGTCTATTTTTTTGACACAGCAGTAGGATACACAAATCTCATTTCGGCAGACTGCACCCTCGGCACGACGGGTCGTCCGCACGAATCCGCAAAACGCAGCCCCGCTTTTTGCGTCGTGATGCCTAAGAACATCCGACTTTCCGTGCCGTCGATTTTGATCAACCCCTCGGAATCCATCGTGACGACCGCATGAATCGGATCCTCATACACCAGGGTGTGGTTCAAGAGTGAGTACTTTTTGCACAAATATGGGGGATAAAAATCATGCCGTTTTTCGACCCACTCGTACGACGCAGAATTCAGATCAAAATAGACGACATTGTTCAAAATGCGCAGAAAGTCACGATGGTGGTGCCCATTGATGCACATTCGGATTCTTCCCGGATGGCGCGCGTTTGTGGAGTCAATTATATTTCGAATTTCATCCCAATTTGCGATGCTTCCCACCTCGCGCTCGGCACTTTGGTGACTAAAAAGTACGCACGGGTACGGAGAATTTTCCAAAACGTCCGCCAGCCACGCGATTTCCTCCGGTGGAAGAATGGAGACAGCGTTGCCTTTGTATTGAAAATAATTGCCGTGGGCGTAGTGCGTGAAAGTTCCGTCCTCATTTCGGAAGAAATTGGCGTCGAGAACGACAAAGCGAAACCCATTGCGCTCGAAAAAGTAGTATCCTTTCTCCAATCGATACGCTTTGAAGGTTTCCTCTGGCGAACACCCATCGAAATCGTGATTCCCGGTGGTGTGGAAGCTCGGGATGTGGAAATCATTGTACAAATTGACGAAATTGGTCTCTTTGTGAGGGTGGTGGCAAAAATCTCCGCAGTGGATGATGAAATCGCACTTTTCGCGCTCCGCACGCTCTTGAATCACCACGAGATTCTCAGGTGTTCGACTATAAAACGTTCCGGGGAAATGATGAATGTCGGCAAAAACGCTGAATTTCACGCAATGTTTTTCCTCGTTTTTTGCTGCGGCATCCTCGCCCCGTGCCTCCGTTGAACTCACGAGCGGGACGGAGAGCATCGCTCCCACCGCGCCCATTGCTCCTGCACCCCCGGCGACAAACTGCCGACGGGTTAAATTTTGTGCTTTGCCCATGTACTCACTCTTCCTTTCGTTTTTTGACCTTGAAACTTTGCTACTCGTCCTGAGGTCTCACAAAACGATATCCCGCATTTCGATAGGTCAAAAAGTAGACGGGATTCGCGGGGTCCGGCTCAAAAATCTTGCGTAGCCGCAAAATAAACTGGTCGGGCGCGCGCGTGTTTTGGACGCCAGGCATCTTCCACACTTTCTCGAGAAGCTCGTCTTTCGAAATGAGTCGATTCTCGTTGAGGATGAAATATTTGAGGAGCGAAATCTCCAATTGCGTTAAATGAACCGTTTTTTCACTCGATTTTGCCTCCATTGAGTCAAAATAAATCGTGTACTCGCCCACTTGAAATTGAGTCCCCAACGGCATCTCACCCGAGCCAGCCGCAGCGGAATCCGTCTGCGCCGCGCTCGTTTGATTTACGCCAACTTGATTGGCGCCAGCTTGATTTGCCTCGGCGAGTTTCTCCGCGTTTCGACGCAAGAGCGAGTCCCTTTGGAGACGTTGGAGCTTCAGCATGTTTTTGATTCTCGCGAGGAATTCGTCCAACTCGAACGGCTTCGCCATGTATTGATTTGCGCCGACGTCGAACCCTTTGGCGCGATCCTCCGGCAGAGTGCGTGCCGAAAGAAACATAATCGGCGTGACGACTCCCAACTCGCGAATTCGAGAGCAAATGGTGTAGCCGCTCATCCCGGGCAGCATGATGTCCAACACGATTATGTCGTATTCGTTTGGAGATTGGAGCAACAACTCCAAAGCAACGGTACCTTCGTGCGCGAGCGTGACGGAATAACTCTCCTGCTCGAGCGTGTAGCGCAGCCCCTCCGCGAGATTAACCTCGTCCTCCACCACTAAAATGTGGGGTTTCTCTTCAGTCATTGTGGAATTCATTTCTGTTTCAATGGAAGCAGGACGTAAAAAGATGTTCCTGGTCCCTTTTTGTTATCACGAATGCGGATGTCGCCCTGCAGCTGCTGGATACACATTCGAACGATATATAACCCCAGACCGGTACCCTTCCGCCGCCGCTCAAGCTCGTTGCCGAGTCGAACGAAGCGTTGGAAGACTTTCCTCTGCATGTTTCTGGGGATTCCGGGACCATTGTCGGATATACGAATAGCGATTTTTCTTCTCGCCATTCTTCTCACTTTTACCTCAACGCGAATATCCTCTGCGGAATATTTAATCGCGTTATCCACTAAATTTCTAAAAATCATCTCCAGCGGAATTCGACTTAAAAACACTCTTTCGTCGCCGCAGTCCAAATGCACACACTCCTCGGAGAGTCGATGCCTCAGCGCGGCAGAATGAATCGCCCCCTCCAACACCTCGCGGAGAGAAATATCTTCTGGCGCATCCGCGATATTCATCCCCGCCTCGAGCTGTCCCGCACGAAGAACTTGATTTATCAACATGCTGAGACGCTCCACCTCCTCCATCATCCCATGATAAAATCTCTGCTTCTCCTCAGGCGCCACATCGTATTTCTCGAGCATCTGAATGCATAATTTCAACGACGCGAGCGGCGATTTCAACTCGTGAGTCACACTGTCGATAAAGTTGCTCTGCCTGTGGCTTAAATTGATGATCTTGATCGAAAGGACGAGATAAACGATCACTCCCGTGAGCAAAAGGGACAAACAAAGCGACCCCAACGTGAGCATCGTCCAATAAATACCAGAGTGCGACGCTTCCCGAGCGGCAAACGCCGTGATCAAAACCCACCCCACGATGAGAACCACCACGAGAACGATCATCACCACGCCCAACGCGATTGGCAATTTTAGCGAACGCTTCATTATTTGCTGTTTTTCATCCTTTTCGTGTCGTTGGCTTCTGTATCTATCATCTATCTATACTCGTTCTCCTATAAAGTTCCCGTTTTACGCGACGCTTTGCGAGCCGTGGTGCGTAGCTCCAACGGCGGACGGCACCGGAAATTTCAACGAGAGGTATTATATTACACACACCCCTTCATTATAACCTTTTTCCCGCAGGTGTCAACCAAAGAAAGCTCTATTCTGGTGAAAATTTTCCCATAAAAAAACCGGCTCGCGCCGGTCAGAGGAAATGGAAGATTTGTTTGGAAAGATTCTTCGCGACTCTTGAGGTCTTGCGACTAACGATACGTCGTGGGAAGCATCCCGCTTCCTCCCGCTTGTGAATCAAATGCGGGGTATGTCGCCGCACTCCCTTGTGTGGGGGCGTTGGAATAATCCTGATTCAGCGTATCTTGGCTCGCTGCCGAGTGCGGAGGGGTCAACTTCCGGGGCACGGAAGGGGCTGCCGCTGGCGTCTGAAGCGTGGTCGGATAAACTCCCGTGGGTGCCGTTGTGCCGAATCCTCCAACTCCCGCCTGAGTTCCCACTGCGGGAGACGACGGTGCGTAGACCGGATTCGTGGCGGCATAAGTCGGAGCGTAGTTGGGTGTCGTGTGGTTAGGCGCATAATTAGGCGTGTACGTCGGAACGCTGGTGGACGCCTGCTGGTTGTTCGCTGCGTAAGGATTATTAAAGACCGGGACTTCGTCCATCGACGCTCCTGCGTTCAAACTTTCCATCGAAACCACGGCATAAGGGTCGCAAGCTGGCGGCGCTTGCGAGAACTCGGGCGCTGCGTAAGCCGCGGGGGCAGAATTCGTCGCGGGGGCTGAATACGCTGCCGGAGCCGGGGCGCTCATGGGAGCCGCACAAAGTTCCGCATTGAACGTAGGATAGCTCTCCTCCGCCTGAGGCAGCGTCGCGGCACTCGCTCCAACGGACGGGGCAATCGCTTCTTCCGCCATGGGTGCCGAGGCGTTGAAGCCAGCAAATTCCGCATTGAACGTGGGGAAATCCGTCTCCACCGAGGTGTTATTGTCGATTGTCGTGTTGATTTGCGTCGGGACGCTTATCGCTTCTGCGTCAAAAATCGCGCTCGGAGCCGTCGCGGTCGTCGTCGGCGCGGGAGTCGAAACAAGAGCGGGGGGCGTTTCCACTGAGGACGCAGCCTCTGGAGACTCTTCCGCTTCTTGGTGAAACGAGCAGCCCAAATAAAATGCGCCCAAAACCAAAACCGAGATTACGTATCCGCCCGCCGCCACGAAATATCGTCGTGCGCGTCCTTGCTTTTTCCCCTCGCGCTGCGGCTTAGGTGTGGAGGCGCTTTCCACGTCAGAAACTTGCGCAGGCTCAACCGTTGCCGGAACGATCGGCGTCGTCATCGGCGTAATATCCTGCGTCGCGCCTCTCGAATCAATCGAATCGCCTTGAAGGTTTCGACTCACAAGTCCCACCTCTTCCTCGTCTGGATTCCACGTTCGTTCTGTCGCTGGCGCGATTTTAGCTCCGAGATTCACCATCCCGTTCTCACTCGACGACTTCGCGGCATCCTCCGCAACGCCAATGGATCCAAAAAGCATCTCACCAACCATCTCTAATTCCGAAACGTTCCCGTTCTCCAATGCTTCCGTCTTGTCGTTCATGAGCTTCGCTCCTGATAAAATTCTTCCTTGGGTTTATTTTTTCCTCTAACACCCTTATCGGCAACGCGATACCACCAACATTAACGATTAATTCAAAAATTCCAATAAAACAAAATAGGACGAATGGGCAAAATAGTGCAATGGCACCAAAAAATCACAATTTCGGTTGATTGTCGACCGATAGAGAAAGTGAAACGAATTGTCCCCTTCTCGTCAGATGGTGAGTAATATGAAGAACCACAGCTTAAATCCATTTTGCGTCCGCGCAAATTCGAGCTGGAGCGCCACGCTTGTTTTTGCCGTGTCGCTCGTTTTGGCACCACTTGCGTCAGCGCAAAGTGGACCGAAAGAGTTTTTCGAACGCTTGAACCCATTCAAATCACGCGAAACGCGCACGACGACCGAGATTCGAACCCAAGTCCCATCGAGTTTCACAGCACCCTCAGACGAAGTATGGACGCCAATAGGAAGTGGATACGCAACGCCGTCGAGCGAGTATCCCGGCTCTCCACCCCCAGCGCGACAGGGTATCGCCACCCCAAGTCCCAACTCGAGCACAGTCGGGCGTGGCGTTCCATCAGCAGACCCAGTCGTCCTCAACACCACGGTGGATGCGGGTTTTTTCGCACCCTCCCCAAGCCCTGGTGGCACACCTGGTTCGGCACCTGGCACTACGCGCGCTGGAGCGTCCCGTGGCTCAGTTTCTCCCGCACCCTACACCGTGAATCAGCGCGCTTTTCAACTCCCTTTCGACGATCTGCTTCGATCGCTCCCCGCCGGGCACGTGAAGGAGGTTCGCTTGTATGCGTCGCCCAACAAGGGACAAACATGGTCGCACTACAAAACACTCACGGCGCAGCAGATGAACGGCATGTCTCCCAAGGTGTTCCAAGTTTTGACGGGGAAAGATGGGGAATATTGGTTTAGTCTCCGCGTCGTCAATATGCAAAATCAGGAACTTTCCGCGACACAATCCCCGTGGCGGATTCTCGTCGCGACGCAAGGCGGGACAGGTTCCGGCTCAAATTCCCTCGCAGGGTCTCCCAACGCCTCCACCCCTCCGGCGTCGCCACCTCTGTCGGGCACAAATGGCGTCGCGCGTCCGCAGTGGTCGCCCACTCCAGATGGCGCGCCCACCACGACTCCCGCGCACGGAGGGACGCCGCCACAAAATCCGAATGTCGTCGTTTTTTCGATTAAAGACGCAAACTCGCCGACCATCCCGGACACGTCCCTCAATGTCTATAAAATCCAAGGGAGTGCCCCGGTTGGCTCCGACGAGAAACGCGAAGTCTCCGCAGCCAAGCCCGAGTTGGGCACGCTTTCCACCGAGGGTGGGGACGTGGGAGGACTCTCGGGCGAAAACTCGGGAGGAAGCGCTGAGGGAGAATTGTTGCTCTCCGTTCCTGAGCCGGAAGATGCTGTGGACGCGAAAATCCGCTACTTGCGCACTCCGCGCCTCGAGGTGGAGTACGACGTCGCGACCGTTGGTCCTTCTGGCGTCGGGCGCATCGAATTGTGGGGCACGCTTGATGGTGGGCAAACGTGGAGTTTTCTCACCGAGGATAAGGACTTGGCGAGTCCTGTGGTGGTCGATTTGAAAGCCGATGGGGAATATGGTCTCACGCTGCAGGTGTTCAATGGCGCTGGCGTTGGTGCCGACCGCCCTGCCGCGGGGACGCTCCCGCAGATGCACGTGGTGCTCGATCGGATCAATCCGCGCGTTCAATTTCAATCCATTCAGCTTGTGGCGGACTTTGGCGAGTTAGAAATTCGTTGGGTGGCGGAAGATTCGCATTTAGGAACCAATCCCGTCACGCTTTCTTGGTCCTCCACGACGGAGGGACCATGGCGAGCAATGACGAGCGCGCCGCTTGAAAATTTGGGCTTTTTTAGCTGGCGGATTCCGTCCGATTTGCCCGGGAAGGTTTTTATTCGAATCGACGTTGCCGACCTTGCGAAGAATTCCACGACGCTCGTGACGGGCCCCGTCGTCACGGATCTCGTTCGTCCCACCGCCTCTATTCGAGACGCGCGCCCGAGCGCAAAATAGGCACGAGACGCATCCTCACAACTCCCGACCGGCGCGGAGTTTTTTCCTCAAGCCTCCTGAGGAAAAAATTTTCGCCTCTATATCCTTTTTTCTCCAATTTGGTCTAGGAAGAAACGCGAGAATGTTCTATAATCTCACTGGGGTTGCCCTTTAATGCAAAATTGCGCGGGTGCAATGAGTCGAAAGAAACGAACGTTTAACCATTCATGAAACGCAGATTTATATTCCAACTCGTCCTTTTATGCGCGTTGTTTGCCTCGGGGAGTCTCTTGGCAGACGATTGGGGGATGGTGCGTCTGCGCGTTATGTGGGGTGGGACGGACGCAGCGGCGTTCGGCGAGATTGAATGCACGACGGGGACTGTTCAAAATCTCGCGTTTATTTCCGTGGACGCCGATCATCCCGGCGGCGCGTGGATTGTCGACGGAAAAATACAAATTCGGCAGCACGTTGCCAAATCCTTCCATGGTTTCGACATAAGCGTTCCGTATCATTCCGCAGGGAGAATTCGATTCCGAATCGCCTCAACGCCGCAATTTTACGACCTTCCGTGGCGCGAAATTCCGCTTGCCTCCATTCTTGCCGATGGAAAATCGATTGCGCTTGATGAGGAGGGGAAAACGCAATTGTCCATTCGTCGTGCGCCTGGGGATACGCTGCGCGTTGCGCCGGATCGCGATAATCTCGTTTTTGCGCCGGGGGAGTTTTTTCGCGCCGTCGTTCAGCCTGCCTTCTATCTCGAGTCCGAATCCGCCTCGGGCGACATTGAAATCATCATGTATCGCGGGCGTGAGTCGTTCGAAATCCGACGCGAAAAGAAGAGCGGAGTGCGTCTGCGCGGCACGCATCCCGTTCAAATCGAGCTTGCAATTCCCGAGGAAGAGGGGGTGTACGACATTGAATTCCTCCTGAAGCGAAACCCCATGGAGGGGCGAATGATCGAGCCGCTCTCGCGACCGCTCACGACGGGACCGCTCTCAGGAACTCGACTCGATCCAACGATCGTGGCGGCGAATCGGCGCGTTCAGATTGTCGTCATTTCGCCTCGCGACGCCAAACGTTCGAATCCCGAGAATTATTCCGACCCCGCGCGCGTCTCGGAACTCGAAACCACGCTCGTGATGGAGATTGATCCGTCGAACCCGAAGTGGAGCCAAGACAAAGATCGTTCAGTCTCGCGACTATTGCGCGGTCGTGGGAATGTGGACGCCAACTCGTTGGGGAGCGAGAGCGTGAAGGTCGTGTCGTCTCCCGTCGGACCGATTATGGAGATGGCGTCTGCCGGTGCGGGGCGTGTGTCGTGGGAAGCGTATCCGCTCTACGTGGAACGAACGGGGATGCCCCACATTTTGGAGGTCGAATACCCCGCGCACCAGGAGCAAACGTTGGGCGTGAGCGTCGTCGAGGCGAATCCCGCAGGTGCCGTCGTTCCTATGGGACTCGACAGCGGAATCAACGTCCCCAAAAGCGCGCTCTCTGAGACGCCGAAGCCATTCGCAATGGAGAAATTTCGCCTTATTATTTGGCCCAAAACTCGCAATCCAATTTTGATTTTGACCAATCGACACGAACGCCAATCGGCATTCTACGGGAAAATCCGCGTTTTGTCGGCAGGTGCCTCGCTCCCCTCGTTGGGTCTGCCGACGAGCGCACCTTTCGAGAAACGCCTTGTCGCTGGGATGTTCGCAAAACCGATCTTTCCCGAGGCGCTTTCCTCGACGGGCGTTATGGATTCCGCCTCCAGCTTGTGTCTCGACGATTGGATCACCTTTCACGAAGCGGGCGAAAGATTGCTCGAATACGCAAAATACACCGGCTACAACGGCATGGTTCTCTCCGTTTATGCCGACGGGAGCACGATTTATCCCTCGCGATACCTCTCCCCCACCGCGCGATACGACACAGGCGTCTACTTCTCCAACGGGCAGGACCCGGTGCGAAAAGACGTGCTCGAGATGCTCTTCCGCATGTTCGATCGAGAAAATGAGATATTGATACCGTCGTTTGATTTCAACGCGCCGATAGGAGAGTTGGAACTTGCGTCGCGCTTCCCCGAGGCGAGCGAGTTGCGCATGAAGCCCGTCGCGCCTGGGTTCGTGCGTTGGTGCGACTATCAGGGTCGCGAACTCCCCTCTACGCGCGGCAATTTGCGCCACGGGACGCAGTACTACAATATTCTTCATCCCAACGTACAAGAGACGATTCTCCAAGCGCTTGCCGAGGTGGTGCGTCGCTATGGGCACCATCCGTCGTTTGGAGGCATCTCGCTCCAGTTGCACACGCGGAGTATTCTCACCCTTCCCCCTGCCGAGTGGGGGATGGATGCGTTTTCGATAGATCAATTCTCTCGAGAGACGAATTTTCCGCTCCCTGCCGACGGCATGTCGCGCCTGCGGATTCTCTCTTCTGGGGAGGGGCAAACGCGTTGGCTCCAGTGGCGCGCGACAAAACTCACGCAATTTTATCGACGCGCTGCCGCTCTCCTCGCGTCGTATCCCAATGCGCGCTTGTATCTCATGGGGACGAATCTATTCTCTGGGACGCAGCAGCCGGAACTCACTCCCAACCTCTCGCGACTCGCAACGGCGGAGGAGATACTTTTGCGCGTGGGTTTGGACGCAGCGGCGCTCAACCAAATCCCCAATCTCGTTTTCCCTCGACCGCAGCGCGCGACGCCGAATTCCGCGTTGTTTTCGGAGATGCCCGACCTGCAGTGGAAGCAAGCTCCGGGGACGTTTCGACTTTTCCAAAACCAGCGCTACCCGTCGAGCGTCGTTTATCACCCCGCGCAGGAGCTTCGCCTCGAAGAATTCGACGCGAAATCCCCCTTCAATCCGACGTACACGTGGTTGGCCCCCACATTTTCGCAAACGGACGAAGCGACACGACGAATTTTTGCCGAGGCGGTGGGGATGGAGGATTCCGCTCTCATTGTGATGGGAGGCATCACGCCGCCGTTTGGGAAAGAAGAAACCGTACGCGGCATCGTCCAGATGTTGAGCGCTCTCCCCAACGCGAAATTCCACTCCGCCATGATGAGCGCGCGGGGCGACACGCGGAGCCAGCCAATCATTTTTCGCTCGTATCCTTTGAACGGAACGAACTTTATCTACGCCATTAATATGACTCCCTTCCCACTCGAGGGGGTCGTTTATATTCAACCTTCCGTCGATCAGGTCACGCAAAAGGCGAATCCATTCTCCACGACCGCGCGGAAATTGTCGAATGGAGAAGTTTTTTCGTTCGCTCAGAGCCAGCAGGGGACTTTTTGGCGCGTTCGTCTCGCCCCCTACCAAATCGAATCGGCGTGCTTCTCGGGAAGTCCCGTCGTTCTCGTGGATCCGACGGCGTTCTACTCTCCCGACGTTAAATCCGCATTGGCGCGCGAGTCCATGGCGCTTCAAAAAACGCTCACCTCGCTCAGCCAGCCGACGTTCTACGTGGGGCTTCGCAATGCGGGATTCGAGAGAATCCTCGAAACGCCGGAAATTTCTGAAACGACCGAAGCACCGAGCGCCGCGCTCCCGGATTGGGAAGTTTCGTACCCCACGTCGGGGGCACGAAACGGTTTAATGCCGGCTGAGCGACTTCCTGGAGACGACGGAAGTTTCGCGAAAATCGACACACAAATTGCCGCGTCGGGACAAGCCTCGCTCCGTTTGTACTCGCCACAGTCGCGCGTGCGCGTGATGAGTCGTCCGTTCGCCACGAGCACAACGGGCCGTCTCTCCGTCTTCGTGTGGATGCGTACGGACGACCCGCTGCGCCCCCTCCCGCTCTACTTCATTTTGGAGGGGAACATCAATGGCAACGTTTTCTACCGAACCGCCAACTTAAGCGCCTCGACACAAAAAATCACCGCGCAATGGACGCAATTGGCGATAAATATCAACGATCTGCCGCTCGATAACGACTTGCGCCTGAGCATTGGATTCGAACTCGCGGGACCGGGGAACGTGTGGATCGACCACATCCAACTCTCAGATATGTCCTTTTCGACGGAGGAACGCACGAAGCTCGACACAATTTTCGCGTCGTTCGACAATCGACTTGCGTATGGAGACCTCGCACCGTGCGTGAGTATTTTGGAGAGCTACTGGATGCGCTTCCTTCGTCAGAACGTTTCAACACTTCCGCCGCCGGCGACCAACCCACTTTTGGCGCGGCAGCAGAATTCGCCAGACGCGACGCCCTCCCACTCAACAACGCGCCCGCCGCAAAGAATGGGCGACACAACAACCACCACCGCAGCACCGACAGCACCTGCGTCAGGTTCGACACCCGCGCCCGCCGCAGCGTCGCACTCCGCCAGCGCGCAGGCGAGTGACTTCAAAGTTGTCCCGCCGAAGAAAAAGAAATCCTACCTCGATCGACTCAAACAATGGGCACCATGGTGAGATTTTGGAATCACTACTGTGCGCGAAGAAGACCGGCGTGCACGTCGAGGTCGAGAGACTCGAAAAGCCCGGCGCGATAACGCTCCCACGCGATCGCACCCATCACGGCGTTGTCGGTACAAAGCCGCAATGGAGCGGTGTAAAACTTGAACCCGAATCGGGTTGCGTCGGACTCAAGCCGCATTCTCAACGCGGCATTTGCCGCGACGCCGCCGCCGACGCAAAGCGTGCGAAGCCCCGTTTTCTTCAGAGCTTGGTGCGCTTTCGTCGCCAGCACGTCTACAACCGCCTCTTGAAACGACGCCGCTATGTCGCAACGCTTCTCCTCCGATATGTCCAAGTCGGCAAAACTCTGCTTCCCCGTCCCGACAAGCTCGTATCGGACGGCAGTTTTTAAGCCGCTGAAGCTAAAATTGAGATTCGACTCGTCGTTTTTGTACGAGCGCGGGAATCGAAACGCTTTGGGATTCCCACTCTCTGCCGCGCGCTGAATCTGCGGTCCTCCAGGATACGGCAACCCGAGCATGGCGGCAACTTTGTCGAACGCCTCGCCCGCTGCGTCATCAATGGTCGCGCCCAAAAGGACGAATTGGAGTGGATTTTCGCACAGATACAAACTCGTGTGTCCTCCACTCACGATGAGACCCACGCAAGGGAAAATCTCGCAATTGTTCGCGACGCGACACGCATAAATATGCGCTTGAAGATGATTCACGGCGACAAGCGGCTTCCCCAACGCCAACGCCAAGCCTTTGGCTGCCGAGACCCCCACCAGGAGGGAACCGACCAGCCCAGGCGCGTTCACGACAGCAACAGCGTCCAAGTCGGAGAGAGCGACGCCGGCACGCTTTATTGCCGCGTCAATCACGGGAAGTATCCGCTCCATGTGCGCCCGCGAGGCAAGCTCGGGAACGACGCCGCCATATTCCTCATGGAGGCGTGCCTGGCTCGCCACAATTTCGGACAAAATCTCACCATCGTCACGAATCACGGCAGCTGCCGTCTCGTCACACGAACTCTCAATCGCAATTAAAAGCATATCGACACTCTTTTTTTGCCAGTCTGACACCATGCGTCGATTACGCTTTCACGCCTTTTGAGCGGACGCAGCCCGCCGCTTCAACGCCAACGCACCAATCGAGACACCAAGAAGGAGCGAAATCCAAGTCGCAGGCTCGGGAACTTCTCCACCCCCCCCCCCTTCCTCATTTTCACGAGTGAGGATCAGGCTGTTGGCAGTGAGACTCGCGGTGAAAAGGTTAGAATACTCGCCTTCGAGTATGATTGCCGCAGCGGCTTCCAAAAACTTCGCCTTACCAGTTGCGGTCGCCAGCGTGTATTCGTCGGCGGTCGGCTCCTCCAACCAGTTGAGGTCCAAAATGAAATCCCCGCCAATGGACAGATCGCCCGTAATGGAAATAAGGTCCGCATTCGCACCACTCAGATTGACTTGCAATCGTCCGTCGAGTGTCAGGTTGCTTCCGAGTGTGAGCGTTTTAAGTGCGATCGATGTGTCTTCTCGCGCCGAGAGGGCAAGCGTTGCGCCGGATTGGAGCGTTGTTCCGCCCGCATAAGTGTGAGCGCCGGAGATGATGAGGCGCCCCGCCTGAACGTCAACGCCCCCAGCCCCTGTGAGAGTTCCGCCAACGAGCATGGTTCCCGTGCCCAGTTTGGTGAGCGTGGGGGTAGAGTTGTCGGCAAGGCGCACGGTGCTCGTGATGTTGAGCGTTGCGCCCTTTCCAATATCGAACGTGCCTGAGCCAGTAAGTGCGTGCATCCCGTTTCGAAGAGTAATTGTTGTCGCCGAGAATATCGCCTCGGCATTCTCCTCAAGTGTCACTTTCCCTGCGAGGAAATACGTCCCATAAGTACCAGAGATGGAACCTGAAAGGACGTTGCCTGTGCCAGAGATGGTGAGGTGTGGGAGATTCACGTGTCGCGACGCTGCGGCGACACCTGTCGTCATGACGTTGGATATCTCGCCGCCGTCGAGAACAATTTCATCCGTGAAGTTCGAAGAAGCCAAGCCGAGTGCATTCACGACCGCAAGCTCCAAAACGCCGCCGTTTTCCACCGTGATGGTCGGAACGTACTGAGTTGCAAAGGTCGTGTTGATCCGCAGCGCGGAACCTGTGCCCGAGATGGAGATGTTCTGCTTGCGAGTAGAGGCCCCCACACCGGTCCAATTCATTACCCCGCCATCAGTAATGGAAATCATGGCACCGGAACTTCTGGAGCCTGTAAGACCGCCCGTCAGGTTGAAGGTTCCACCGCTCACTACAGCGTTTACGATGGACAAATCCCCCGTGACGTTAAGCACGCCGTCTTGGACAGAGACGTCCTCTTTATCGTAGTAACCAACGATGTTCCCGTAGACGTTCATCGTTCCAGCACCCATTTTTATGAAGAGCGCCGAGCTGTTCTCAAACTTGAAGATATTCCCGGCAGCCTGCTCGGAACGCTGAACGGTGAGCGTTGCGCCCGCACCAATGTCGAATTGCCCGTAGTCACTCCTCGCCGCGTCAGAACGTCGCAGCGTGTTGAACGACGCGGTCTCCATCAACAGTTCGGCATTCTCCCCAAGGACAAACGCGCCAGCCAAGAGGAATGATCCATGTGAACTCGTGTATGTTGTGGAAGAGATTTTATTCCCCGTACCCGAAACGGAGATTTTGCCCAAATTTGCGTGCGCAGACGTAAGACCTTCCGTGACGAATATCTCACTTCCACCCGCCATGGATATCTGCTGCAAGAGAAAGCTATTAGGGTCGAGAATATATCCAGTTGCGTTGTGAATACCGATCTCCAGCTTTGCATTCTTATCGAGATGGACACCAGTCGTGCGTAGCTGGTGATCCACCCCCGAAAGGCGCAGCGTGACGCCCGACCCGACATTGGTCGCGCCCGTGTGGGAACCTCGGGTCTTTGAGGTGAAATCGACGACTCCAGAGGTCGCACTCTCTTTGAGCGCCAGAGTTAAGTCGAACGCGCCAGATGTGGGTGTTGACACCTGTACGACGCTTCCGTCGCTAATGAGGACGGTGGTATTCTCCGTGAGCGCGCCGCCAGAGAACGCATCGCCGTCGATTTCTACCGCGTTGGCAACGCCTCCGATCATGGCAACGAATGCAAATGCCACCGCGTATTTGCACTTCCAAAACTTCGTCGAGTATTTCATAAAACCTCCTAAGGACTCTTATCCACGCACCTCTCTCTCCTCCCATGATACACCGGGAAAAGGAAAAGTCAAGAGAAAATCCCCAAAAAAACCGATTTTTGTGAAAAAATTTTTTGCGAGGGACACAAAAGTCTCGCGAGACGACATGGAGCACCCAATCCCCCACCTGGTGTGAGTTAGACTCCTTGTTATTAATATTTTCCCTTTGTATCCAAAACTATGAGAAAATGGGAGGGTAAAATCGGTATTATAAGGTTTTGAGGTAAAATTTTCCTCTTTTTTTCCGAATTATCGCGAAAAAACCAGGCATACCACTAGAAAAGAAAGATGAGATTTGTTATAATAGCCGAAAATTGGGGAAGGAGTGCGCGTTTTTTTCGGGGGGCATTCGTCCACTATGGGTGACTTGCATTTTATAATACTTCTCGTTGAAATTTCCGGTGCCGTCCGCCGTTGGAGCTACGCACCACGGCTCGCAAAGCGTCGCGTAAAACGGGAATTTTATAGGAGAATGAGTATATGATAGGTACAGGGGTGTTTTTCGACTTTCAGAACCAAGTGATGAATCGACTGATGGATCGACACGTGAAACAAAAGAGTTCTGCTGGCGGAAATGGTGGTATTTATGGCTGATATGGTCATGGAAGATTATCTCGCGATGCTTGAACGTTCGCGTTTGTTTGCTGGCAAGGCGCAAGTGGGTGAGTGTCACAAGGCGTGGCTTGCTGCGGAAACAACGACCGAACCGGGCGACACTCGGTCTTTCTCTGCTTGGTTGGTCGACAACGGCTTCATCACGCAGTGGCAGGCAGATAATCTCTTAGCAGGGAAATATAAAGGTTTTTTCCTCGGGCAATACAAGCTCCTCCGTTCCATCGGCGCTGGTGGAATGAGCAGCGTTTATCTCGCGGTACACACAATTCTGGAGCGTCAGGTCGCCATTAAGGTGCTCCCCAAAAGTCGCGTGACGTCCGACACGTCTTATCTGGAGCGCTTTCTTCTTGAGGCGCAAGCCGTTGCGGCGTTGGATCATCCGAATATCGTCCGCGCGTACGATGTGGATTCCGAGGGAGATTCCATCTACTACCTCGTTATGGAGTTTATCGACGGTCCCGACCTTCTCTCGCTCGTGAAGAAGGAAGGTCCCATGAATGTCTATCGCGCCGCGAAATACATTCGGCAAGCCGCAACGGGGATTCATCATGCGCACTTGGCGGGGCTGATCCATCGCGATATGAAGCCCGCAAATTTATTGGTCGATAAGGACGATGTCGTGCACGTGCTCGATTTGGGGCTGGCGCGTTTCACGGACGAGGAGCGAAGTTCGCTCACTCTCACCTACGACGAGAACGTTTTGGGAACGGCGGACTATCTTGCTCCCGAGCAGGCGCGAAATAGCCACAATGTCGACGCCAGAGCTGATATCTATGGCTTGGGCTGCACATTATATTATTTACTCACGGGGCACGTTCCTTTCCCCGTGGGGACGCTGGCGCAGAGAATTGCCGCGCACCAGAAGCGGATGCCTACGCCGATTCGCGAAGAGAGACCGGAGGTGCCCGAGGATCTGGCGCAAATTTGTTGGAAGATGATGGCGAAGGACCCCAACGATCGCCAACAATCGGCGCAGGAAGTTGCGGACGACCTCACATACTGGCTCTTGAAAAGTGGGCAGAAGGTCGAAGGTTTCACGGGGTCGCTTGAAGCGCTCGAGAAGCAGAAGCGCGAAGCGGACGAGAAAAGGGCGAAAGATCGAGAAAAAGATCGGCTAGAGCAGAGTGCTCAAGAGAGTTTGCAGGCAGACGAGACGCCCTTCGACCCGCTTGCGCAGCTTGCCGCCGCAGTGCGAGATAATCCGCCGGACGAGACGCTGCCGGGGTCGTTGTTTGCCCTTGGAGCTAACGACACAAGGCGACCGGGCACCACGGGGGGAAACTCTCCGCTCTTCAATCTCGGCAAAAAACTTCGCGAAAAGGTCGCTGGCTCGGCAGATGGCGACGCCGCAAGGCAGGGGCAGCAAAATCGCAGCCAAGAACGTCGTCAAGGTTCCAGCATAGGCAAGGCGTCCAACTCGGGAGTGACGCGGCGTCGGCAGTCCTCCTCGATTCTTGTCTCGAAAAAAACCGTTCCTGACTCAAAATCATCGTTCATGGACTTTTTATCCCAAAACGACACCCAACCCTCCTCGAATTCCACCGGGGGCGAGAGCAGCACGGAGCGTTTCGCGATCAATCTCAATTTGGACACGTTGCGCACCTCGGGAAGTTCCGGCGCAAAAACAGGTTCGAAATCCGGGTCAAAATCTGGAGGAAAAACGGGATCGAAAACTGCCCAACAGGCGTATTCTCAAGGGTCATCCACGACGCGGCGAACAACGAGAGCGGGCAAATCTGGAGCCGGACACTTCAGCACAACACCAAGTGGCAACAACTCGGGAGCCTCGCGCCCCGGCTATGTGCGCAAGCAGTCGAACAAACGCGAGACGTGGATGATTATCGGCATCTGCTCTACAGTCTTGCTCGTGTTGCTCATCCTGGCGATATTTGTTCGATTTTAATAAGAGTGTTTTCGTTTAAGGAGAAATCTTCATGAGAAGGAATCTTTCGTTTGTCGGGGCGATTTTGTCCTGCGTTTTCGTGTGCAATTTGGTTGTTGCGCAAAATATCGCAACGACCCCCACCGAGAAAAAAGATGGTTGGTGGCAGACTCGCCACGCGCAAAAGTGCGAGCAGGCGGCAAAAGGCGACGTCGATATCGTCTTTCTCGGCGACAGCATCACCCATTTTTGGGAAGGCAACGGCAAGTCGGTCTTCGACAAATATTATAAGGACTACAATGTCTTGAATCTTGGCTTCAGTGCCGACCGGACGGAGCATGTTTTGTGGCGTCTCAACAATGGCGAAATCGACGGAATCGCCCCGAAAATGCTCGTGCTCATGATCGGAACCAACAACGTTGGGCACGGCTCCACCAATCCCGCGCAGACGATCGAGGGAATTCAAGCGATTTTGGAGACACTCGGAGAGAAACTCCCGAACACGAAGGTGCTTTTGCTCGCGGTCTTTCCCCGCAGCGAGAAGCCGACCGACGCCCTGCGCGTGAAGGTGGAAGAGATCAACGCGGGTCTCCCTGCCTTGTGCGACAACGAGCGCGTGTTCTTCTTGAACTTCAACGACCAATTTCTCACAAAAGAGGGAATTCTGACGCGCGAAATCATGCCGGACTTGCTTCATCCGGGTGCGGCGGGGTACGAAATCTGGGCAAATGCCATCCAGCCGTATGTCGAAAAGTGGGTCTCCGACGCAAAGTAGTTCCGTGCTTTTTTCTTGCTGACGCGCGCTCGATTTGCCTCGCGTCGCATAATTGAATATCTTCATATCTCCGGGGCGTGTCGACGTGCGCGCCCTCTTGCAAAGTGCGATGAGCGCGAGAAAACGTTGACGAGGTGAAATTTATGCGAGTGGCGTGCCAACATTGCCCGAGAGGATGCGTTCTGGAGGAGAACCAGCGCGGGTATTGTTTCATTCGACAGAACGTCGGCGGAAGAATCGTTTGCAGCGCGTACGGACGCACGACCGGGTTGTGCGTCGATCCGATCGAAAAGAAGCCGTTGTGGCACTTTCTCCCGGGGAGCAAGGCGCTCTCGCTTGGCTCCATTGGGTGCAACTTGGGGTGCGTTTTTTGTCAAAATTGGACGATATCTCACGCGCGAGACGACGCGCTTCTCGACGTTTTGGCGACGCCCACCGACGTGGCGCACACGGCTCTTCGATATGCGTGCGAGTCCGTCGCGTTCACGTACAACGAGCCTACAACTTGGTCGGAATACGCGATTGAGATTGCGAAGGAATGCAAGAAACTCCGAGTAAAATGCGTTGCAATCACATCAGGATACATTAATCCAGAGCCACGCAAGGCGTTTTTCGCCACCCTCGACGCCGTGAATATTGATCTCAAAGGGTTCAGCGAGAATTTCTATGAGAAATATTGTCTCGGACGCCTCGCTCCTGTTCTCGACACAATCGAGTGGTGCGCGAAGGAGACGAATGTGTGGTTGGAACTGACCAATCTGCTCATTCCGCGCGCGAATGATTCCAACGACGACATTCGGCGGATGTGTGCGTGGATTGTCGAGCACGTTGGGCAGGACGTGCCGCTGCATTTCTCGGCATTTTATCCTAAATTCAAACTCGTCGATCGCCTTCCCACGCCGTGGAAGACCTTAAAATCGGCTCACGACATTGCCAAAAGCGAGGGGCTTCGTTTCGTCTATCTTGGGAACGTTCACGCCCCCGCGTACGAAGCGACGTGGTGCCCTCGGTGCGACCAAATGGTCGTGGGGCGCGAGGGGTATCGCATCTCCCACCTCGCTCTTGAGGCGGGACGCTGCGGGGCGTGTGGTTTTCGTCTGCCTGGGGTGTGGGAGTCGCACGAAGAATAAACACTCCGCGCGACATTCACCAGAGAGTATAAAAATCAAGAAATTTCCCAACCTTTTCGATAATTGGGATAGTTGAACTCGTCGATATTCGGGCAATCTGGTGATTTGATTTCTTGCCAATTCCACCGGATGCCGTCTTTTGCGCCGACGCGATACGCGGCATTGCCAAGAAGCCCCGCCTCGGCGATTTTGCCACTGTAGTCGAAATTGCACGATGCGGGCGCGCCACCTTTGCAAGCCTCGATCCACTCTTTGTGGAACCCTGGCGACTCTGGAATAAACGGCTCAGGCGCCTTATAATCGACAAACTGATCCGTGGGATAGAGTTTGTGCCAATTGAAATCGCAGCTGAGTATGCCCTTCTCGCCGATAAAGACGTTGTTGCCGATGCGATCCAAATTGAGTTGGCGAACCGCCTCGGGCACTCCGTGGCACCAATGGAGTTTGACGGCGTCGCGCCCCTCCACGGCGGGGAAATCGAACGTGACGTTCATACTCTTCGGCGTCTGCTCGTCATGCACCTCGGGACCATCCGCCTGCACGCGCTCTGGATACGTCAAACCAAGCGCCCAGAAGGGAATCTCCAAGATATGGCAGCACCAGTTGCCCGTCTCACCCGTACCATAATCCCACCAGAAGCGCCACTTATAGGGGCACAAGTCGGAAGTGTAGGGTCGAAATTTCGCGGGACCGATCCACATTTCCCAATCCAAACCCGCAGGGGCGGTCTCGCCACTTTTGAGGTTGCCAGGCATTCCGCGACTGCCGCCGACCCAACTGTACACTTCGTGCACCTTGCCGATTGCGCCAGATTGAATCGCCTCGACGGTACGGCGCATACCACTGAGGGCATGGCGCTGCATTCCCAACTGTGTGGCTAGTCCTTTTTCGCGCGCAAGGTCGGTGAGAATTCGACATTCTTTCACGCAATGCGCCATCGGCTTCTCCAGATAGAGATGCTTGTCGAGCGAAAGGGCGATGAACGAAGGGTGAAAATGCGTGTGGTCGGGAGTGCTCACCGTGACGGCGTCGAACTGGTTGCTCATTTCGTCGAACATCTTGCGGAAATCGTAGAACTTTTTCGCGTTTGGGAATCGGGTATAAGCGTTCCCCGCTCGTGCGTCGTCGCAATCGCAAAGCGCAACGATATTTTGAGAGGAAAGCCCATTGAGTTGGAATCCACCCTGCCCTCCCAGACCGATGCAGGCGACGTTCAGTCTTTCGTTTGGCGAGTCGTCGCCGCGAGCGAGTCCAGAGATACCCGGAAGGAAAACTCCTGCCGCGAGCGAGGTTTTAAGCATTTCGCGTCGATTTAGCATGTCAAATACTCCTTACTATTTTTTGTATGGTGAGAAAATAAAACCAAAACGTCATTATAGCACTTTCCAACGAGGAGCGCAAGGATGGGAAGACACATTTTTGGCGTGAAAAAGTATAATAATACTTCCCGTTGAAATTTCCGGTGCCGTCCGCCGTTGGAGCTACGCACCACGGCTCGCAAAGCGTCGCATAAAACGGGAATTTTAAAGGAAAACGAGTATAAACGCTCCATTTTGGAGAAAATCCCCTATTTTTTGTAAAAAACCTCGCTTCATCCCTTGCATTTTGGCGATTCTGGTGTAAAATAGATAAGCGATAGGTATGTTTTTACGCTCACGCCACTTTTGGAGGAAGATTGAGAAGATGAAGAATATAAGATTATCCTGCTGTGTTAAAATACGTCGGGGGGGGGGGGGATAGGAAGTTTTTTGCTGCTCCTGCTTGCGACGTTGGTGTCGGGGGTGGAATTGATCGCTGCGCCGCTTGTTAAGTTGGACTTCAGCAACGATTCCGTCGAGAATCTCGGGACATTCACGCTTACCGACCTCGCCTTTTATGATGCCGAGGGAGATGCGGCAACGTTCGTTGATACCGGGATTTATGACATAAAAGCAATCAAGTTTGATGGCACGAATTATATCAATTCCACCGTGCAGACACAAGCGCTTGGTATTTCTGGTGCCGCTTCGAAAACCGTCTCGGCTGTCATTAAACCTGACATGGTGGGGAATTACTCTCTGTGGAACGTCGGCAATCAAGGCACTGGGCAGGATTTTACGATCAAGGTGAGCGCGACAAACCAGCTATATGGGCAGCATTGGAGCGTCGATTACACCACCACGACACCGTATTCCATTATGGACGACTGGGGACTCGCCACGCTCACGTACGATGGGACGACCTCTCGTATTTATTACAATGGCGAAATGATGGGTTCGAAGACAGTCGCTCTCAATACGGGGACGACGGGGGTGGTTCGCGTGGGCTATTGGGCTGGTCTCGGCACCAGCTATCGTGGCGGCATGGCGGACTTCTCAATTTATGCGTCGGCACAAACTGCGGCGGAGGTGCGGCAACAAGCCTATGCGCTCGGTGGAAGTTTATTTATGTTCGAGAATGCCGACTCATGGAGCAACGACTGGGTCGCAGGCTGCGGAAGTACCATATTCTCAAGAGCGTCATATGCTGAAAAAACGGCTGTTTACTCCTATACAGCGGGGGCAAATCAATATGTCAGCGATCCGGATGGGAATAGTGGCATCCTTTGGGGGCCTGCTTTCACCGTAGCGGACGAGACGAAAGAGATTACGCTCAAAGTGTGCGGCGGCGCGTTTGAGGCACCGGACAGCACCACCGCGAGCGGCACAAATATCGCTTCCCTGCGTGGAAAAGCAGGGTTCATCCTGTACGACGTCACGGATGGGAAGTTCCTCCTCGACACATATCGTTCTGCGGATACAAACGAAACATGGGCGGACAAATCCATTTCGCTCACCGGTTTGAATGGACACGAAGTGGCGGTCGCTGTCATTGATTTCGCCACGACAAGCTGGGGAATGACTGCTATTGACGACCTCAACATCCCTCTCGGCACCGGAACTTTCACGTCGATCGGCGCCCCTGTTGCCGTGACGAAAAATTTCAATTTCGACACAGAAGGCGACTGGGAGGGGTGGTTCGAAGTGGACTCAGACGGGAATCGACTGGATACGATTGAGAATTTCCGATTTGGCGCGCCCGCTGGCGATCCGTGTTACTATTATTTGGGCGACAATTTTATCACCTCAAATAGAGATGCATGGAACACTGCGACGGGCATCCTCCGAAGCGAGACGTTCGTCATTGATGGGGACATTATTGAGTTTATGATCAACGGCGGAAGTGATGGAAATTATGCCTTTGAGTTATGGATCCTTCAGGAAGCGACAGGCGAGTTTGCGCTGGCGGAGTCCGCGCGAAGATCCTCAAGCGGCAATCGTTTCGAGTACAATTTTTGGGACGTTTCTGATTACGACGGTCTCGAGGCGTTCCTCCAGCTTCGTGATAGCCAGAACACTGATTGGGGTTGGGTCGGCGTGGACAACATCCAGATGATTGATTTCAACCAGGTTCCTGAGCCGTCCACGTGGGCGCTTTTGCTGGTGGGGTTTGGTGGACTTTGGGTCTTCAACCGCCGCCGTGCTCGAGTCACGCGCGCTGCGTAGAGGAAGTCTCGAAACGCAACGCGAATTTTTCTCAAGCCCTTCCATCAGAGGGGCTTTTTTTCTCGTTTTCCCGCCCTACTACTTGACAAAATTCCCCCGTTCGATTATACTCGTGCGTAGGAAGAAACGCCACAAACAACCATTCCCCATTTCGTCAAGGTGTACACATGGATAAACACGCAGTTTTAGTCGGAATCAATAAATATCAAAACTTGGGCAACCTTAGCTTTGCGGTTCAAGACGCGCAAGCATTCGCGCGGTCGTTGGAGAGGAATTATGGTTTCACGCCCGAGGAAATTACGATTCTCTCGAGTGAGGCGACCGAAGCGCTGCGCCCTCAGAACCGTGCAAGTATCAAAAGGCAGCTCGATCGTGTCCGGGAGCGTTGCTTGGCGCAGAAAAAACCGTTAGATTTGTTGATCTTCGGTTTTTGGGGGCATGGACTCTGGGCGAAGGACGCGCACGGTGTGGAGGGGCGGTATCTGTGTCCGTACGATTTGGATGAAACAGAGGATTATTTTTTCGATACGGCGTTGCCAATGGCGGATATTCAGGCGAAGCTCTGTGCGATTCCGGCGCGGAATACGTGGCTGCTCCTCGATTGTTGCCAGAACGTTCTTGGTGGTGCGCGCGGCGCGGGGGAGCTTATGCCGGAGCAGGAATTGAGGGTGCTCGAAAACCTCTCGCGGGACATTGGACTTCAGCGACTCCAAGAGTTTCCGACGGACGAATTTGGCGACCTCAACGGCACCACGCTCATTTTCAACGCGTGTTCCAAGGGGCAGAAAGCGTACGAATGGTCGGAGAAGGAACACGGACTCTTCACGCACTATGTTTTGGAGGCGATGGAGGAACGGCTCCCGACCGCTGCGGCGATATTCAAGAACGCACAATCTGCCATGCCGAGCAATCCGCTGTCCGCCCGTCAGACGCCCTTTTCCACGAGCGAGGGTGGCTTGGACATTCCGCTTCCTGCCGTAAAAAACGGCTTGGACGCCTTCATTAGCTATCGGCGTTCCGGTGGTCCGCTCGCTCCCTACGTCCATACACTGCTTGAAAAACGCAAGTTTCGTTCGTTTCTCGACGTCAACGAGAAGATGGTTGGCGCGATGTTTGACGAGAGAATTTTGGATCGCATTGCGGAGAGCAACGTTTTTGTAATCGTTCTCACAGACGGTTTTTTCGAGCGTCACGACGCAATGAGTGATGAGGATTGGGTCTATCGCGAGATTAAGCACGCAATAGAACACCGCAAACCGATCGTCCCTTACTTTGCCGACAATTTCAAGTGGGACAAAAACCCACCCCCCGCGCGTGCAGCCTGGCTCACGAAGGTGGATGGAATCGTGCATCACCCCATTTACTTTGATGCTGCCATGGATCGCCTTGTTGGAGCCATTCGCAACCCGAGTCGGCTGAGTGACTACGATGACATTTTGAGCCAACTGACACAGCCATTCGTACCGAGAGAAAAGCAACCATTCGTACCGAGAGAAAAAGAGATTCTCAGGGAGCCTCCCGTCGCTTGCGTTACGGTTCCAGACGACACGCGGAGCCTTCAGGAGGCATACGACCGCGTCTCTGAGGGGGGCGAGATTCTCATCCACCCAGGAACTTACGACGTTCCCGAGACGATTGTTATCACGAAAGATATCAAAATTCGCGGCGAGGGTGAGGATGCGAGCAAAATCGTACTCCGTGGCGGGTCGAATGTGGTTTTCAAACTGGAGTCCGGCTTCGCTGAGTTGGAGGGGTTAACAATCCAGAACGAGATGGAACAACTCCTCGACGTAGGGGAGGAGGAAATCCTCGAAATGCAAAACTCCGCACTTTGGATTCGTTCGCCGCGTTCCGCCATTCGCCGCTGCCGTGTCACGTCAACTTACGGATTCGGCATCATGATTGATCAGCCAGACTCCGCGCCGCACCTTCAGGAGTGCACGGTCTCAGGATGCGGTGGACCGAATCTTTGCGTTAGATATGGTGCGAATCCCACGGTGGAGAGGTGCCGATTCACAGACGGGAAACAGGGTGGAATTTTCGTCTACGACGGCGCGAGCGGGACGTTTACTGACTGCGAGGCGAGTAGAAATGCACTTGC
>JAUNBK010000055.1 GCA_030527105.1 Planctomycetia bacterium | reverse complement strand
CGGTCGAGCGTTCCGCCCCGTAATTTACGGCACTTGACGCGCTAGGTTCTATCCCCGTAGAGGTCATTTTCGCCCGTTTGTGAGAAATTGCAGACGGGTCTTTTTTTGCACTTGTCCTTTGTCACGTTTCTACTAAAAACAATAAACGCCCCCGAACGAAGGATTCATCCGGGGGGCGCGCAAGAGGGTTCGTCTACAATCGCCACAACCACGCTACAATCACGGAGTGGTCGTTACGCCGAGTTTCCTTGCCAGAGCTTGCGCCTGCGCCTTCATCGGGAAGAGCGTTTTGGTGTTTTGCAACAGTTTCGTGATGATTTCCGTTGCTTGCTTTTTGTTCTCCTCGCCACCAATCGCGTCGAGAATGCTTGCGAGATAAACGGCGGTGTCTTGCGACATGTTGCCGTTGCTCAGTTGGAGCGAACGCTGGATGTGCTGAAGCGCGCCGTTGTAGTCTCCCTTCTTGAAGAGAACCCATGCGCGAGTCGAAAACGCCTCAGGCTGCTTTTGGAACGAACGCACGTTCACGAGCGCATACTCGTCGGCACGCTGAAGTTTGGCATCGTCTTTTTGCTCGCAGAGCGCCAAAGCCAAGTTGTTCGTCGCGGCAAAATTGCTGGGGGAATTCGCCAACACCTTGGAGAAATTGGTTTCCGCCACGGCATAATTCTGCTCATACAACGCAACAATACCACGCAGCATCTGTGCGTCGGCAGAGTCGGGGGCGAGCCTGAGTGCGAACTCCGATTGAGAAACGGCATCCTTCAAGTTGCCTCTCTGGAGCGACCATTGCGTAGCAACAATACGGACTTGCGGATCTTGCTTCGCCTTGTTCAGAGCCGCGACCATGTAGGTCTGGGACTGAGCGGCGTCACCTTCGTTCCCGCGCTGCTGATAGAGCATAGCGACCCGCGCCTCGGGGAGGAGCGTTTCGGGCTGCGCCTTTTTCACGGCTTCGTACGCTTTGAGCGTTTCTTGAACGTTCCCCTCGTTGAACTGAATAAGTCCCAACAAGTTGAGCGTTGCCACGTTGGCGGGATCGACCGCCAAGATGGAATTCAAACGAGCGATCGCTTCAGGTCGCTTGCCACGGACGGCAAAAACCTGGGCTTGTCCCATAAGGATTCTTCTCGAGATTTCGGTCTTGCGCTTCTGGCTTTCGTTGAATTTCGCATTCACGGCTTCCGCCTGTTTGAAGAGCAGCTCCGCTTCCGTGATGCCCCCGTTTTGGAGGTTCAACTCTCCCAAGATGACGAAGGCTTCTGGGTCACCCGGGTGTTTTGTGACGGCGACCTCAATCGCTTGTCGCAACGCCTGAGGTTGATTGATCACGCTGAACCACTGCGCTAAAATCAATTCGGAGGGAGCCAAATCGGGGTTTTTCGCCCTTGCTGCATCCAATTTTTTCACGGCATCTTCAAATTTTTGCTGTTTGAAATCCTCAAAGGCGTCCTTGATTTCCTGAGGGACTTCATCCGCAGTGGTGGGAGCCGCCCCCAAATCCTCTGCACTCGTTGGAGCCGCCGAAGTGGGCACTCCATAAAACACCAAAACCGACGCCACAAACAACGCCGCTACCATACTCATGGAAAAACGATGTTTCATCGCAATCCTTCTCCTTCATTACAATACGAACAATCTTCAATGTTTGTCTTTTTCGACAATGATAATCTATATAACACTTCTCGTCGGAATTCTCGTTCCCGTCCGCCGTTCGAACGACGCTCCACGACTCATCTCTCTTTTGAGAAAACTCAAACCCATTCGAGCGCTAGTATATGTTACGCATACACTACCGAAATATATGCGTTTTTGCAAGACCATTTTGCCAAAAAAACACCTGATTTGAAACATTTTTACAAAAAAACAGCTTTTTTACTCGAGCACCTTTTTCGCTTCTCCGAGTTTCTTGTCGAGAAGCGGTATCACCATCGTCCGATACACCTGTTCCATCAGAGGATTGACTTTTATCATTCTCATCGTGCGATAAAGAGGCTCTCCCTCCTCTGGCGTCATTTCGAGCGTCATGGATCGCCCCGCCTTATCGAATAAAACAGCAGTGTATTGGTATGTGCCATCCTCTCGCTTTTCTCTCGTGCAGTCGTGTACCTGAGCGGAGTTGTAATCAAATTCTCCCTCTGGAGGCAAAAAGGCAGGCTCCAACGCTCGGGGCGCAAGTCCTTGAGACTCGACGACAATCTCGCTAATCTCTTCCAGCGACTCGCTCGACGACGTGCGACGCAGCGCGGAACCAAAAGTCCCCAGGCGCTGCATCTGCTCTTCGTTCGACTTTTGCGCAAACGCCTCCGCCTCGCGCTCAATCGCACTCGCCGCACTCTGGGTGAGTATTTCCTTCGCCTCCGCCTCCGCAATCGCGTCGAACAAGCTCTCCTCGCTCGCCTCAGGCACCATTTCGCGCAACTCCTCGCGCACCTGAGTAGGCACCTTCGCGCTGGGCAAATTCGGATCCGGAGCTTTCGTTTCCGGGGGTGGTTGGGGGGCGAATTGGTCGATTGCCGTTGCGTCCAAGGGCGGGGTGGTTGTGTCGAACGAAAAATACGTCACTGCCAGCGTCGCAAGGATCGCGAAAATCACGACGCTTGCGAAAATGAGCGACCTGCGCGTTAATAAATCGAGTCGATTCATCGTTCCTCCGATCCTTTTTAATACTTCGCGTTGAAATTTCCGGTTCCGTCCGCCGTCGGAGCGACGCACCACGGCTCGCAAAACGGGAACTCTAAAGCACGATAAACATAAATGACGACCCCGTCGAGTTCTTGTCCCTCTCGAACGTTCGACTCTAACGAGTATAACATATGTTTCCGAAAGATAAAAGGGAGGGGCTTCTGACTTGTCCGCTGCTGACGTCACGAGCCTATCGAAAGATTTTTGAAGGTGAGTTTGAGAGGAAACAAATTTTCAAAAATATCTTCCCCTCAAGAGAGTTGGGAACGCTTCCACCAAAATCGAAAATTCAAACAACCACCCATTTCGACCCGTTTTTTCGCATTTTCCCAGAGAAAAAACTTCTCATTTCACCATCGAGACCATAAAACACGCATCCTGAAGATTGTTGTCCGAGAAGCCCGATGTTTTAGTCCGCTTTTCGTATAAATGCGTCTGAGCGCGTAAAAACAAGAGTGAAACAAACATCAAAAACATATCAAAAACAATTAAATTAACGTATATCAAAGCTACTGCGGAATTTCTGCATTGAAGCCCACTTTTGCAAAAAACATTCGATCGCAAAAAACACGTAAAAAACGCATTTTTTTCACTAAAAAGAATCAAAAAGTGCAAAAGTGTGAAATGCGCCTGCCCCCTATTTTTACGCAACATGGCATTTTTTACAAATAGCGGACTAAAACATTTTGAAAAAATCCATAATCATACGACCTCGTAAAAAAAGGAATATCGCAAAACACCCTCGAAACGCACCAGAAACTTTTGATTTCTCGAAATGCCGCACAAAAACCATTCATTCCCCTTCCTTGAAGGGGTACGCCCGTAGGGCGGGGGGTAGTTTTGAAGTGGGACACGCGTTCCTTCGGCAAAACACCCCGCTGCCACCCCTCTGAAAGAGGGGAATTGAGTGGAGACAAGAAAAAAAAGAACCGAGTCCCCGTTGAGGAGTCTCGGCTCAAGGTAGATAAAATCTATATAAACTTA
Source organism: Planctomycetia bacterium (assembly GCA_030527105.1). Lineage (GTDB taxonomy): Bacteria > Planctomycetota > Planctomycetia > Pirellulales > Thermoguttaceae > RGIG3701. The sequence goes on along the minus strand of JAUNBK010000055.1, from coordinate 20,957 downwards.
GCAAGCGGGTTCGCAAGCCGGGGCTTCGCAAGCGGGAGCGCAAGGTTTGCAGCAACGCACTTTCTTGCAGCGAACTTTCTTCACTTTGCAAACTTTTTTGCAGCACTTGGGAGCGCAAGCGGCTTCACAGGTGGGTTCACAAGCGGGAGCGGCTTCTTCACAAGCAGGAGCTTCACAAGCGGGCTTGCAGCAGCGAGCCTTTTTGCAGCAGCGCTTCTTCAAGCAGAACGCTTTTTTGCAGCACTTGGGAGCGCAAACGGCTTCGCAGGTGGGTTCACAAGCGGGAGCGGCTTCTTCACAAGCAGGAGCTTCACAAGCGGGTTTGCAAGCCTTTTTGCAAGCAAAGCGCTTGAAGCAGCAGAACTTTTTCACACCGCATTTGGGGGCGCAAACGGCCTCACAAGCGGGAGCTTCGTCACAGGCTGCCTCACAAGCGGCGGGTTCGCAAGCCGGTGCACAGCAAGCAGCGCGATGGAAAATGCCAGCGTTAGCCATCGAGGCGCTCACCAACAACACTGCAACCGCGACTAAACCAATCATACGTTTCATTGAAATATCCTCCGATAAAACCAAGAGATACCATAGTGTCCTGTCGGACTATTTTGACGACCTATACCACTAAATCGTCTTTTACAAACTGCAGGACGCTTTATGTTTTCATAAAGTGGAGTCCTACATCTCCAATCCTACATAATTTTGCCCAAAATTTCTAAATTGTCAATAACCACCTAGGCGATTTTTCGCAATTTTCGGAAAATTTTCCCAAAATTTCTCAAAACCTTGAGCCGAGCCAAAACTCTCACACAGCGCAATCGACATAAGCGACACAGCTGTACCATACGTTGCCCGAGCTACCCCATCTCGCTGGTTTATCGGAATAACTCGACGCAACCTTTAGTCTATTTCCCTCATTTTTTCCAAATTGGGGAAATGTTTGTCTTTCTATATCTTTACTATACCACATAACACAAACATTTTCAACCAGAGGCAACCCAATTTTTGGAATATTTCTTGTTTTTACACTCCAACAATGCCAATTGCACAAATTGTATCAATTATGCACGCCGCAGCGCCTCAAGAAGGAAGCCCTTCCGATCGAAAACAAAAAAACTCAGCAAGAAAAACTTTCTCAAACGATACGTCCCCCAAAACCGACAAGGAAATTCAGGATTTTTCCCGAAAATTCCCCGAAAACTTCTGGTCTTCTACACTTTCTGTGTTATAATAGAGTAGGACATTTTGAGCAGGGAAGCGCTCTATTGTCCCGCCTTTATTATCTTTCAAGTTCGGGAGGGAGTTCCGATGTCAATCATCACGATTCGTAAGTTTATCGTTTGCGCTGTACTACTGTCGTTTTACATCGTGTTTAACTCGCTGTTTCATGAATCGGTGTTTGAAAACGTATTATTCGAGAATTTCAAGAGTGTCGACAAAACTGATTCAGTCGGAAAACTTTCGCCCATTGAATCCTCTGATTCCCCAAAATCAACCATTAAGACGTGGTCGGTCAGCAAACCCGTTTATTTTGAGGAAGATGCGCAAGATATTCCTACGCGCACCGTCTCTCACTCGAAAAAAGACGCTCCCCAGACCAACGCGAGTCTTGTAGATACGCCTTCAGAGAATTCTTTTTTTATTTCGGAACAAGAAAAATTTCCGCCCAAACAATCGACAAAATCGTTGCCCTCGGCAGAACCCTATGTTGCGGAGGTGCGTTACCCGTTCCCGTTGTCACTCATCATGAATAATCAGTTCATCGTGGAGAGCGACGTTCCTCGTCTCGCAAGTGCCGCGCCCCCCCAACTTCGGAAGAGCGAGGCGGAGGAAATCGAAATCGTTTCCGTGGTGGAGAAGTCGCCCCAACTGGCAGATATCTCAGCAGAGCCTCCGGGGTTGGAGGACGCGCCAACATTCGAGCATGTCGCCTCACGGGTCGCGCTCCCACCGACGTCGAATCCTGATTTCCACTTTGCTCCACCTGCCCCCGACGAATGCACTCCACGAACACGGTCACAAACACAGACGCAGACACAAATAGCGCGGCAAGAGACGCAATTCCCCTACGTGCAGACGAACGCTGTTCTTGGCGAGGCTGCGCAATTCCGATCGCAGGAGGACGAATACTGGCGCAAGTCGCGCGCTCCCGTCCCGGTGCTTTTGCAGCAGGCGCAGCAGGTACAACAGACTACGCAGGGGCTACAGGGACAAAACGAAAGTGCGCTCAATGTGGATGGGGGGGTGGAAGATACCGTGACAGAGGCTCTTAGCGAGAAGTCTCTGCCAGATGGGCTTGAGGATGGACTGGTCGAAAGTATCGAAGGGTATCTCCCCGCCAACGACGCTCCACCACCGCTCCAAACGGCACGTGTCTCGGGCCACTTCGGCTTGGCGCAACCCGTCACACTTCCTCCTGGGGGCACTCTGGCTGAATCGGGAAGTGAAAGTGGGATTGAGGAGATTTTCGAGGGAGACGCCTCGTTGGGTCCCCAGTCTGGCGCAAATTCTGGGGTCGGCATCGAAGAAATTTTTGACGAGAAGGAAAAGAAAGATGTTGGCGCCCAGTCGCCTCTCCTTCGAGATTTTCCCCCGACATAGCCGCGAACGAGCGGTGGTTGGTGCTGCGGGCTGTATAACTATTAATGCACAAATGTATAATGGCTCCGATCCTTCACGACGTTTCGCGAGCCGTGGTGCGCAAGCTCCAACGGCGGACGCAGGGCGGAAATTCCAACGTGAGGTGTCAAAAAACGTCGGGGGCGAAATAACGCACGGTCGTCCAAAATTCACAAAAGCGACCGCGTGGGTTTTTCTCCAAACGAATTGCGATGTACCTTGCGAAATCCCAAGGAGGAAGGAGGCTCCTTAAGTTGGAAATTTCCTCAAAGAGCATCTCGCGGCGCCTGCGGAGCTTTGGGGAGTTCAAACCCAAAACGGCAATGGTCTGCCACGCGATTTCGTCCTCCTCGTCTTTTGGCAGGATTTGCCCGTCTGCGGTGTAGATGAATCTTTCCTCGCAGTTTTCCTCCGTCGGCTTTATGAGCGTCCTGAAGTAGATATCGCGCTTCTTCATGCCACACGTGAGGTCGCCATCCTTCCCACAGCCGTTGCAACTCGCAAAGAGATTGTGGTAGTCAAGCCCGAATTGAGGATAAATGCTTTTGGGCATAAAGTGCTCGATGTGCGAGACGCCCTTGACAATTTCCTCCTCACAATAGCAGCATAAATACCCCTGCTCCGCACGAAGGTACTCGCCCAGCTTGGACTTTGCGTCCATATAGGCACGCTTGCAGAACTCCTCCCACGTTAGGTGGGGATTCCTCTGGAGCGCTTGCGCCAAACTCTCGGGCGGAACAGTTTTCACGATTCGTTTCATTTTCTTTTTAAGGAAAAATCCTTACAACTCAAACCTTGCGTACGTCGGCAACTCACCAATGAGCGGACGCAAATACTCGAGGCACGCCTCCGTCACATAATAACGATCCTCGCAAATGAACTCGTCGGGCATCGGCTTCTCGCCTAACGCCACGTCTTTAAGCGGAGCGGTACCCAACGACCACGCATAGGGCGCGGAGGATTGGCGCTCAATCGTCACCATAACGCCCGAGACACTGCTCACGGCAAGCTCAACGGCGCGCGCACCACACGCCCAAGCCTCTTCGATATCGCTCGGGACGGCTCTGTCCGCCGCACACATTTGGAGGGACTCGACAACTTGGAACTCGCCTCGCCAGCCGAACTCCTTCGAAATCATCTGGTGGAGTGAGATAGCGGCACTGGTGCCACCCATTGCGCCAAATTCTTTGTTTCCGAAGCGATCGTTGGTGGTCGTGGCGCTGATTGGCGTGCCATCTGCATAACAAACGCCCTCACCACAAACGATGCTGACCCAGCCGTATTTTTGGTGCGCAGCTTTGACCTCAGCCAAGAAACGCTCCTTCTCGAAAGGTCTCTCGGGCACCAAGATGATGTGCGGGGCATCGTCCTCGTTCTTCTTTGCGCACGCTGCGGCAGCAGGGAGCCAACCCGCACTGCGCCCCACAGTTTGGAAGACGACGAATTGGTCGACACGCTTCATATCACGCGCGAGCATCCCCGCCTGCATTACGGAGAGAGCGACGTATCGTGCGGCAGAACCAAACCCTGGGGTGTGGTCCGTGGCGAAAAGATCGTTATCCACCGTCTTCGGAATGCCGACGCCAATGAGGTCGTACCCCTCTTTTCGACAATAGGCTTCGATGCGATGAATGGTATCCATCGTGTCGTTTCCTCCGATGAGGAAATAGTAGCGGATGTTGTGCTTTTTGAGGAGTTCGAGGACGGGCGCGAAATCCTGTTCCTGCATTTTGTGTCGGCAACTGCCCAACGCGCTAGAGGGAGTGGTCTTGAGCGCCTCAACGATATCGGGTCGCTGCGCCCCCAAGTCGATTAGTAACTCTTCCATAAAACCCTCGATGCCGTATCGCATGCCGTAGATTTTCTCGATCGCCTCGGGATGTTTCAAACAAGTCTGAATCACACCGCACAAACTGGCGTTAATGACCGAGGTAGGACCTCCGCTCTGACCAATAATCGCGTTGCCTTGAAGCATCATTAATCCTTTCTTCAGATAAAAAAACGTGACGACTTTGCGTCGCAAACACACATGAACTTACGTCTCGCGCCTCGGGAGGGCGGGAGGGAGTCGGACAATTGGGGCGGAAATCCTCCCATTCTGCCTATTCCGCACAAACGCTCAGCCCTTTCGACCAGACGAACGAGGTTCCTCGACCGGGGACGCATTGTATATCTAACTTATACACCATTTTCGGGAAAAATCAAGGTGTTCTTCCAAAAATTTTAAAAAAATAAAACTCCACCCCTTTACACGAAAGGGATTCGTCGTTAAAATAGAGTCAGGTATATTCGTCCTGACATTGCTATAAAAATTTTGAGCTGGCGGGGTGTTGTGCTCATGGGGAGTCGTGCGGCATGGAGCGCCAGAGCGCGGCAGAACGTCGCGCGAAGACGAAATTTTTATAGAGCAGGTCGGAAAAATACAAATTTGGACACGCAAACAACCCCATTTAACGAGGATAATACGTATAACTATTCTATACTCATCGTCCTGTAGGATTTCGTTTTTCATGAAGTATCGGGAACCGAGGTGCGTTGCTTCAACAGCGGACGGATTCGGAAACTTCGACGCGAAGAATTATGAGGCGTAATGAGCTTCGGTCCGGCGGTGGCTTTTTGTTTTTGATTATATACAGAACATATCGAGGAAATTTATGGCGAATGAATTTGATCCCTATCGTAAATGGCTTGGCATTCCCCCATCGGAACAACCGCCGAATCATTATCGTTTGTTGGGCATCCCGCTTTATGAGAGCGATGTCGATGTGATTTCAAACGCCGCAGACCGACAAATGGCGCACGTTCGAACCTTTCAAAGTGGAAAGTATTCCGAGGATTCTCAAAAACTCCTCAACGAGCTTTCTGCCGCGCGTGTGGTGTTGTTGGATTCCACGAAACGCGAGGCGTACGACGAGGAACTTCGGGCAAAACTCACACAGCCAGACCCCGCACCAACCCCCGCACAAACGCCGGCAGTGGCACCAGGGATGACTCCAGTATCCCCCGCAAACGCTTCGTTTCCCGGGATGGGTTATGCGATGCAGCCTGGAATGCAGCCCGGAATGCCGTTTCCGCCTGGTTCTGTCCCCATGACGGGAGTTATGCCCATGCCGGGGACGCTTCCCTTGCAAGGCTCGCCAGTGGGAGGGACGCCTCTTGGGAGCACGCCCGTGGGCATGGTGCCCGGTGGGCTGCCGGCTGGGGGTATGCCGACAGGGAGTATGCCGCCGATTCCGCCGACCGTTGGGGGGAATGTTGGAGCAACGGTTGGTCAAACGATTCCGCCGACCGCGACGGGGACAGGTGCGAGTTCTGGACAAACCCCACCACCGGCACCAGTTCCGCCAGCCGCGCCCACGCAAGATTTGGGTCTCAACGTGAATCTTCGCAGCTCGGCACCCTCCAAGACGAAAAATCGCGCGAAAAAGGGGAACGACACCATGCTTTTCGTCGGGGGTGGCGCTGCGATTGTGGGGCTCCTCTTGTTCATTTTCCTCATGAGTCAATCCGGGTCGTCCGAATCGCCAGACACAACCGGCACCGCCCACGTAGGCGATAGCGGCTCGACTGGCGAGGGATTTGGCTCCACGGCCATCAGCCCTGCCGACGTCCCGACAATCACGCCTGCTGTGCTGCCCGCAGATGGGGAAATCCATTTTGACCCCTCGAAGATGCAGGAAGCCACCACGACTCCTGCGGACTCCGAGAGCCAGAAGGAAGACTCTGACGAAGGATCGGAATCGGACGGCACCACTGAGGGTACCACCGACGGAACCACTGAGGGCACCACTGATGGAACCACTGATGGGACTGCGGACGGAGTGGGTGATGGAGATGATGTGGAGTCTGCCGAAGAAGGAAGCGCGAGCGAGGGAGCCTCGGAAGAAACGACATTGAAGAAACCTAAATCCAAGAAATCCCGCAAGAAGTCCTCCAAATCGTCCCGCAGTGGCACGTCTGGCTCCGAGGCGTCGGACGAAGAGGGAGAAGCGTCTGAGGGGGATGCTGGCGGGAATTCCGGCGAGGATGCTGGAGATTCGGGTTCCGAAGGTGCGAGCAATGTCCCAATCCCCGCAGTGGGTGAAATTGGTGCGTTGGGGAAAGGCTATACGCTGCGCCTCCCGCCGAAACGAGAGAAGATGTTGGCGTTTTATGGTGGACTCGACACGGAAGAAGCCGTTCGAGATGGGCTAAAATGGCTCGCTGCGCGCCAAATGAACGACGGCGCGTGGTGCTTCAACCACACCTACGTTCGTCCGGGAAAAACGCGTCCGGGAGCGAATCGCTGCGAGAATCCGGGTTTTGCGGAGCAGAATGTGCGTTCCGCCACGGGACTCGCGCTCATCGCTTTCACGGGAGCTGGCATCAGCGCAAAAGACCGAGCCAGTCGCGGCGTGGTGCTCGACGGAATACGCTTCCTCCAGTCGGCAGCGCGTTACGTGACGACACGCCCGCTTTCGACGCCGCAGGAGATTCAAGCCGCGTATATGCGCGAGGTTTCGCTTGCCGAGGGGGACAAGGCGGACTTCCGCGCACACGCGTGGGGAACGATTGCCGTTTGTGAGTTTTATATCGCGACGAAAGACAAGAGAATTCAGCCCTTTGCGCAGGCGCTCACGACCCATGTACTCAGCCAGCAGAATAGCGACGGCGGCTGGCCGCACACGGAACGAGGTCTCACGGTCGACAATATTCTGGAATCCAAAACAAGCGCACACGAGTCCTCCACAATCGCCACGCTGTGGAACCTCATTGCCCTCCGCGCGGCGCAAGAAGCGGGGATTTCGATCCCCAGCGCCGCGTGGGACGGGGCCGCCAGGTGCTTGAAGAATAAACACAAGATTCTCTTAGAGCGATACCCAAAAGGTTTGGAGTTTGTCTCCTCGGCAGACGCGAGGTTGTTGGAGCACATTGCCCTTGGGCTTCAAATTTTGGAAAAACCGATGGAACGCAAGGAGACGCAGATTCTCGCGGACAGAACGCTTGAATTCAAGGCAATCGAGCAAGTGGAGAACAACTTCATTCGTACGATGTTCCTACGCGACCTTCGCCACAAGCAGTGGGACGATTGGAACAAAACGATCCTCCATGAGTACCTTAAGGCGCAGCATGGCAAGGGTGAAGAGAAAGGGAGTTGGTTCTTCTTCGCGGATGGCACCTCGAATTCCGACGGAGGTCGAATGTATTGCACCGCAATGGCGATATTGGCGCTTGAATCCTACTATCGTCAGGCGTCAACGCGTCCGCTCACGGAGGTGCCGTACGACCCCACGGACGTCGAGCAGTCGTATCCTGGTGATTATAAGAAGGACAGCGCAAAGGTTGAAGCTGCCAAAGAAGAGGAACCGGAGGAGGAATTGGAGCCTGTTTTTGACGATTTCTCGCTCTAGTTTTTTGAGTTTATAATTGGAGTTTATAGCGCAGAAAAATTGCTGCTTTTTCGCGAGTTGGCGGGGTTGTGAGTTTTCCTCGACAAGTCTGCCGACTCGCTCCTGCCACTTCGTCAGGAGTCTTTTTGGCTCCTGATTTTTATAGAAAAATATCCACACGCGAGGTTTTTATGAATCCATATCGACTTTCTTTCCTTTTTGCCATTTTTTCGTCCTTGTTTCCGATGCTGCTTGCGGCGGAAGTGTCGCCTGCGGCGGAAGTGGAAGTCCGAATGAAAAACGCTCAAAACGAATGGACAACGCGCGTCGTTGCGCTTGAGCAGAATGAGCAAAATGTGGATGTTCAAGTCTTGACACTCTCTGCCGAGAGCATCCCTGCGGGGACGGTCTGGGTCGACGTCATTCATCCCTACGCGAAGGCAAAGGCGGGAGACGAGGGGTTTTTCGTCTTTTGCAACGGCATGTATGGTACATTTCGCCCTCAAGATGATGGACAATATCGAAACACGCATGTCGTCATGCCCAATTTTGGCGTCAAAACTCCTGCGGGGGCATTGAGCGTTATTTTGACGGGGCTGCGCTACGAGTCGGAACAACTCGTGACTCTGCGCAAAGGGCAATACGAAGTTTTCCCACGTTTCGTCCTCAACGGAGAGACTCCTTATGAAGACATTCGCCTCGAATTCCACCGCCTGCCGCAAGACGCGACGTATGCCGACATGGCGCATGTGTATCGCAACTTCCAATTGGAGAAAGGTGTCGTCAAACCACTCAAAGAGCGCGTGAAAGAGAATCCCGAGTTGGATTATGCGGCAAAATCGATGGAAATCCGCGTGCGATTGGGGTGGAAGCCCGTCCCTTCCCCGGTCGGAGAGCAGACGGCAGAGAACGAACCCGAAGTCCACGTCGCAATCACGTTTGAGAGATTCATGCAGATTCTCGACGAATTCAAGCGCCAAGGGATTGATCGTGCCGAATTCTGCCTCGTCGGGTGGAACATCGGCGGACACGACGGACGCTACCCACAAATTTTCCCCGTCGAACCTAAAATGGGGGGCGAAGAAAAACTTTGTGAGGCAATCAAGAAAGCCCAAGATATGGGGTTTCAAATCGTGTGCCACACCAATTATTCCGATGCCTATAGTGTCTCGCATATTGGGAATCGTTGGGACGAAAACTTCCTCCGAATTGGCAAGGATGGCAAACCCGTCACGTACACGACGTGGGGGGGTGGGAACATGTACGAAACGTGTCCTATGGAGATGTACAAACGTTTTGCGGATGAAGACTTCGCGCGCATGAAGGAGTTGGGATTCAGAGGTGTGCATTATATAGACGTTTTTTCCACCGTGAATCCTCGCACATGCTACTCCTCGGAACACCCCGCGACGAAGCAGGACTATGCCAATGCGGCAAAACTCATCTTTCGCGACGCGCAGAAGAACTTCGGCGCCGCCGGTTCCGAAGGGGGATTCGACTATTTTATCGAACATCTCGACTACGCGCTCTATCTTTCGTTCCACAATCCGCTCAACGCAACGAATCGCTTTGTGGATCGCCACGTTCCCTACTGGCAGCTCGTTTATAGTGGCATCGTTCTCAACAATCCCTACACGGCAACGACAAATTATACCATCAAAGAGCCGCTCTGCCGCCTGAAGCTGATTGAGTTTGGGGGGCGCCCGATGTTTTATTTCTACTCGAAATTCCGCTCCACAGGCTCCAACTGGATGGGAGACGCCGACATTGTCTGCGCGACGAATGAGGAGTTGCGCGCAAGCGTTGCGAAAATCAAAGAGGGATACGACGAGTTCGAGAGACTTCGACGCCTGCAGTTTGAGTTCATGGAGGCTCACGACGAAATCGCGCCCAACGTCTTCCGCACGCTTTTTTCGGATGGCACGTCCATCGTTTGCAACTATGGCGAGACGCCGTACGAGTGGGAAGGACGCTCCGTTCCCTCGATGGGATACGTTGTCGCGCCATGATGTTCGAAAGAGTCGCAAAAATCAAATGAGTATACCTTATGAAAACACTCCTCAACGCCCTCCTTGCGGGGCTTGCCCTTGGTTTCGCGGGGACGGTTTTTTTGTCGGTGGAAAACAAAATCGTCGGATCGTTCCTCTTCGGGTTCGGTCTGTTCCTGATTTTATGCTTCCAATTCAAACTTTACACCGGGGCGGTTGGGTATTTTGCCACCGAGTCGCGCAAGGTGTCGTACACGCTCACGCTCGTCCTCATTTGGCTTGGGAATTTATTAGGCACTGGCGCGTTTGCGTTTCTCATTGGCGAGACGCGTGTTGGGGGGAATTTAAAACTCCGCGCTCAAGAGTTGTGCGACGTCAAACTCGCGGACACACTTTTGAGCGTTTTTATCCTCGCGATATTTTGTGGGATATTAATGTACGTTGCCGTGGAGAGTTTTCGACGCAGCGAGCTGCCGGCGGTTTTTCGCGCGCTGATGGTCTTTTTGTGCGTTGCGATTTTTATCCTGAGCGGGTTTGAACACTGCATCGCCAACATGTTTTATTTTTGGCTTGCGGAAGCTCCCTCGCGTTGGATTGTGCCGCTCCTCGTCATGACGCTGGGAAATTCGGTGGGGGGCGTCCTGATCCCTTATGCCGACATGCTGCGTTTGGTGCAAAACAGTACGGCTCAAGAAAACACGATTCAAACCTTGTCTGAATAAATCATCATGGCAGAGAAAAAAAGCGAGAAAAAGAAAACCACTTTTGAGAAGAACGACGTCGTGAGTCCGGGAGTTTCGCTTGTCGAACCCGCGCTGCCTCAAAACGTCGACATGGAGCGCGCCCTCCTTGGGAGCATACTCCTTGAGCCAATCGTGTTGGACGACGTGCTCCCCCTCGTGAGAGAGTCGGATTTTTATCTCACGGCAAATCAAATCGTTTTTCGTCATTTGGTCGACATTTATACCTCCGGGCGCCAAATCGACAGCACGATTTTGCTCGAGAGCCTCCAAAAAAATAACGACCTCTCCCGCATCGGCGGCATCAGCTACCTGGTCGAAATCGTTCATTCCGTGGCGATTGCGGCGCACGCGGTGGCGTATAGCGAGATTATTCGCGACAAATCCCGGCTGCGGCAGTTGATTCACGCGTGTACCAACATCATCCAAAGTGCGTACGACCCCGCTGCGGACGTGAACGAATTGATTTCTCAGTCGGAAGAGCAGATTTTCGCCGTCCACGACAGCCGAAGCAACGATTCCGTCGTGAGTATGTACAATATTTTGACGGAGGTTTGGGACAAAATCGACTCGTTCGAAGAGGGTGGCGCGCTTGGTTTAATGACGGGTTTCACGGATCTGGACCAAATGACGGGCGGGCTGCATAATTCCGAGCTTATTATTCTCGCCGCACGTCCGAGTATGGGAAAAACGGCGTTCGCGACGAATATTGCCGACCAGATTGCGATCGATCAAAACAAGGGTGTCCTTTTCGTCAGTCTCGAAATGGCTCGAGCGGAATTAGTCACGCGTATCCTTTGTGGGCGCGCGAAAGTCGACAGCCAAAAAATGCGCCAGGGTCGAATCACACCGCAGGAGCGTCGAGACTTGCAGACAGCGTCCAGTTCCATGATGCGCGCCCCGTTCCACATCGACGACACGCCGAGCCGAACGGTGTCCGAAATTGCCGCTCAAGGGAGGCGCCTCAAGCGCAAAGGACAGCTCGATCTCATCGTAATCGACTACCTTCAACTCATTCGTGAAGACAATTCGAGGGACGCACGACAGGAGCAGGTCTCCAAAATTGCGCGTCGGCTCAAGGAATTGGCGCGCGAGTTGCAAGTCCCCGTGATTTGCCTCTCGCAACTCAATCGTCAGACGGAATCCAGCGGAGACCATCGACCCAAATTGAGTCAGCTGCGCGAATCGGGCGCAATCGAGCAGGATGCGGACGTCGTGATGTTCGTCCATCGTGAGGAGTATTATCACGCGGGGGATAAAGACCATATCGAGAAAAAACAACTCGCGGGCAAGGCGGAAATCATTATCGCCAAGCAGCGCAACGGTCCGACCGGCATCGTTAATCTCCAGTGGGAGTCCAAATTTACGCAGTTTCGCAATTTGATGTTCAGTCGGCGGGAAGAATTCGAGGATTTTGGAAGTTGAGCAAGAGTCGTATTCATGAACCCACCTCGCGGCGCTCGTTCCTCTCGGGGGAGATATTCCGCCCGAAGCCGGACGAGGTCTCGACGAGAGCAACACGCGAAATGGAGTCGCAAACGGCGCAATATATGGAGTTTTCTCGACGCGCAATGGCGGAAGATTTCGTCATTTATACCAATGCGGGAGAGTATATCGACGCCTACGACGCGGCACTCGAAGCGCTCGACGAAGTGACTCGGCTTGAGAAACTCCTCTCCTATTTCGACGAGGAGAGCGAAATTTCGCGTATTAATCAACTGGCGGATCGGGATTTTGTCGAAACGACCGAGGAAGTTTATTCGATATTAAAATATTGCAACGACCTGTTTTTCCGAACGGATGGCGCGTTTGATATCACGTCCACGGCGCTTTGGGAAGCGTGGGGGTTTATGAAACGGCGTCCACGACTGCCGTCGGAAGAAGAACGTCGGGAGGCGTTGGAGCGCGTTTCGTCTCGTAAAATTCTATGGGACGACGCACGCTATGCGCTTCGTTTCACGCAGAAGGGGATGAGAATCTCGTTGGGCAGCGTCGGCAAGGGACTCGCAACGGACGCCGCCTCGGCAATTCTGCGCGCGTCCGGCATGGAGAATTTCCTCTTGTGTGGCGGCGTCAGCAGCGTTTTCGCCTCGGGAGCGCGTCGTGGACGAAACGATTGGCTCGTCGGACTTCAGCATCCCGCAAGCCTCAAAGAGCGTTTGGGCGAAATACCACTCGAAAACCGCGCCTTGGGGACTTCCGGGTCCGCCACGCAGTTTTTTTGGCAAAATGGCAAACGCTATGGACACGTGCTGGACCCTCGATCGGGTCTGCCCGTCACGAACGTTCTCTCCGTCTCGGTCGTTGCACCCACGGCGGCAGAAGCGGACGCGCTCGCTACGGCGTTTTACGTCATGGGCGTCGACGCGACACGCGACTTTTGCAAAAATCGTCCCGACTTGAGCGTGTTGTTCGTCCTGCCCAAAGTGGGGAGCGATTGCGAAATACATTTTTTGGGTGAGTCATGCAGCTTTATTCCTTCGAAAAAGGAGCGTACCTTATGAAACGTCGGACTCTATTGTTTATAATCGTTGGGACGATTCTCATGTCGAGTGCGTCGCCATTGTGCTATGCGATGGATGAGAAACTGGCGCAGTACGCGAAATTGACGATTCGAGCAGGTCGATTTTGCCCGATGTACGAGCGCACGCGCACGGGAGTCCGCTCCCACACGAAAATCGTCTTTGCTCTCTCGGCGAACGGCGGCACGCACAACCTTCTCAACCTCTCCTACGGCGCGCGTTCCGAGGAGACTTCGCGTTTGTACCTCTGTCGTGAAGGGTTCTATTTTGCCACGCTTATCTTCAACGAGAAGGACGATTTCTACCACAAACTCCTCCAAGTCCCTGGGAAGGATATCGTCTACGAGACCGGCTCCGCCAAAGAGATGCTCGCCCAAACGCAGGTGGACAAAAAGGCGCGCAATTGGGAAATGAGCCTTCTGGAGCAGGAGCTTCCGTTGAGCACGTCTGGCGTTGTGTATCGCGCGTCGACGGCGTGGGAGCTTGCTCTCGTCGTGCCGAAGGATTCTGCCGCCGGGTTGGATTCTATTTTGAGTCAGTGGTCCGATCAATGCTCGACGAAAACGCTTTGCAAAGAGATGGCGCTTTATCTCACGTCCACCATTTTATCGACGCAAAAAGCGATCTCCGATGCGGAACTCATGGAGTGGGTTGAGGCGCTTGATCATGACCAATTCGCGATTCGCACGCAGGCAGAGCGCAAAATCCAAAACTCTGGCTTGCTCTTCTACATCATCCAAAAAATTTCGTGGGACGCGCTCCACCCAGAGCAGCAGATGCGACTCACGCGACTTATCAACGAATTCGATTTCGAGCAAGCCAACGATCGTTCGATAGAGGTCTTCGTGAAAAGGATTCTCCAAAACCCACGAAATTGCCTCGCATTTCTCGAGCGCCTCGATGAAGCGCAAAATCGAGAGATCGTGTGGAAGCAGTTTCTTCAACTGAGGAAGGATCGTCCAGAGTATTTCACTCCCTCTGCGCCAGAGTCGTTGGATTTTGACCCCGCTGCAGAACCAAGTGTTAGAAACGAACAAATTCAGACTCTTTACTCTTACGTTAAAATGGACTAAAACACGATGATAAAATACAGACTCTTCAAAAATTGCGATATTCCCCAATTGGTCGAAATTTGGCGCGAAAACGCACAGCGTCCGGAGTATGCAGGCCTCGAAATGATGCCGATGAATTACTACACGCTCGACAGTTTTGTCCTGTCAAAAGAATACTTCTCGCACAACCACGTGCTTTGCGCGGTCGAAACGCAGCCAGCACCACCGGACACCGCCTCGGGCTTCCCTCGTGAGAACGTTGTCGGATTTATCCACGGTGGATTTGGTCCCACGCCAGATTACAATGGGGTAAGTTACGAGTCGGGCGTGATTTGCCTCTGCCTTGTGCGTCCTCGCGAGGATGAGTTTCAAATTGCTCGCGGACTCATTCAAGGAATGGAGAAAATCTTCCAAAATCTCGGGGTGAAGAACATCTATGCAGGCGCCGTTTATCCCTACGCGCCGTTCTACGTCGGCTTGCTCCCCGGCGGCGGCTTGCATGGAATTTTAGAGTGTGACCCGATTCTCCCCAACATTCTCCCCGGAGAAAAATACGATGTCGTTTCACGCAACCACTTGTTCCGCATCTCTCTTGGAAGCTACACCCAGACAGGTCGATTGAAGCTCGCGCGATTAAGGGAGCTATTTTTCATCTCTCACAGGGAATTTGAGGCGGAGAACTGGTGGGACAAATCCTCTATGCGTCTCCTCAAATGCCTCCAATTTCGAATGATAGAAAGAAAAACAAATCAAGAAGTCGCCCATCTCCTCACCCAAGCGGCACATATTTCCCAAGCAACCCAAGAAAACGACTCGGACGGAGGGAAAAAAACCTATATCCGCAACGTCTTTGTGAGGGAAGAATTTCGTCGCAAGGGATACGCCCGCTTTTTGGTCTCAAGCGTCCTCGAATTCTTGAAAGCTACTGAAGTTCGGACCGTGGAACTACAAATCCCGGAGGATAAGAACATCGCTTTTCACGTCTTTCCGTCGCCAGCGTTCGCGCGGTTTGCCACGGGAGCCGTCTACAAAAAACAATACGAGGGATAGGAAAATGCCAAAGAAACACGTTTATTGGATTTTTATCTTCACTCTCATTTCGTTCGCGTGCTACTGCTGCGCGGATCGTTTCGCGATATCGCTCCGTTTTATCATGAACGAAGTGAACAATCGAGCCCTTCATCCGCGCTCCAAACGAGAGCTTTTCGACTCCATGCTCTCTGGCATGATGTCGGGGTACAACGACTTTTCCAACTATTTCCCCCCCCAGCCCTACGCGCAATTTAACGAGGATCTCTATCAAAACGTCGAGGGGGTTGGAGCAGAAATCTTCCACGACGAAACCAAAAACCAATTCATCATTGGCTGCGCCCTGCCCGACTCCCCTGCCGCAAACGCCGGTCTTCTCTCGGGAGACGTCATTCTTGCGCTCGACAACGTGCCGATCCACCCCGATGCGACACGCTCCACACCCGACAACACACCAAGTGCACCTGGCACACCAGACGCGCCCAATACACTCGGCGCACCAAACGCTCCCGACGACACATTCACGCCACCGACCCTCAGCGACGTTCGCATGATGCTTCGTGGGAAGGTAGGCTCCACCCTCAAAATGGAGATATTCCGCCCCTCGACAATGGTCAAAAGGGAATTCACACTCGTGAGGGATGTTTTCCACGTCGAGTCTGTCGTTGGGTTCTGTCGAAATAGCGACGCAACGTGGCAATACGTCCTTCCGCCGCTCCCACCCTCGGCAGATGGTGCCACGGCTGGGGTCTCGAAAAAAATCGTGTACATCAGGATTCGCGCCATTGCGAACGACACGCCGGCAGAGTTGCGTCGACTCCTGCGTCGCTTCCGTGCGGAGGAGATGCAGGGGCTTGTCCTCGACCTTCGTGGGAATGCAGGAGGGTTTGTCGATTCTGCCGTCGCCATTTGCAACATGTTCATGAAGGGCGGAACCGTCTACACTTCCTATGGGAGGGATGATGTTTTGATTTCAAGCGCCACCGCAAACAAGGAGCGCGAGTGTCGCGATATCCCCATTGCGATCCTTATTGATGGCGGGACGGCAAGCGCTAGCGAACTCATTGCCGCGTGCCTCAAAGACTATGGAGAAATGAAGAAAATTCAGGTCGTTTGCGTTGGAACTCGCACCTTTGGAAAAGGAACTGTCCAAGACACCTTGGATATTGGACCTCTCCCCGACGATCGCTACCAAGAAACGACACGAACCTCAGAGGGACTCTGGCGACGCATTTGGAGGTCCCCCCAGCGTGGCGGTATCAGCATCTCCGTGGCGGAATATCGAAGTCCTTTAGGGAAAAAAATCCAACGCTACGCACACGAAACCGAGAGCGACGTTTGGGGCGTCACTCCCTCAGCGGGCTACGAGGTGAAAATGTCGAAAAACAAAAAAACCACCCTCTTCAGAGAGAAACTCGCCTCAGGACTCCTCAGCGACGAGGTGAAAAACATTTATCAATTCGACCCGCAGCTTCAGGCGGCAGTGGAGTTTTTTTCGACGCTCAGTCCACCCTAAACTCGTTCCCATACGGCAGGAAAAAAGTCCACTGAAGAAAAAGTCTATCCGTCGGCAAAATCTCTAAAATCGTTAAACTTTAACTCAACCACACGCCCATTGCTTGTCGATAAAAGAGACGAGGGGCGTTGTGGTTCGCGCTTTTGTACCAACTTTTGCGCCAACGTTCGCATTTCTGCGCGAGCGTTCTCCCAAACACCCCAAGCTGCGGTGGCGTAGCTCCGACGGCGGAACCAATCGGGGAAATTCCGACGCGATGTATTAATAAAAGAGTCCAATTCGAAAGTATCAGAAAAAGAGGGTAAAAAATGATGAAAAACCAATTATACTTATCGTGCTTTGGAAATTCGGTTTCACGCGACGCCTTCTGGATCGAGGCGTGTCGCTTCCGCAGCAATCGACTCGTTGGAGTTTTGCGCGGAGTTGCCGTGGCTATCATCTTTTTCTTGATCAACATTCCGTCTTGGGGGAGTGATACACCCTTTCCTCTCACGGATTTGTCCGACATTGCTGGTTCAGAAATTACGACACTCGACGCGCCCCCGCTTGAGGAAATCGCCCAAGCAGACACTCAAACGAACACTCAAACAGAGACGTCCACGCCCCGCCGCCCCGCCGCCGCAGAGAACGCCCAAACCCCAGCCGCCGCAGACAACACGATGCTCCTTGAAGCCGTGAGTTTCAACGGAATCGTCCCTGGCGAGTCGACATTCAAGGAGATGGTCGAGAAGTTTGGGAAACCGACCGCCTACTCGAAAGACGCAGGCGGAGCGGGCATTGATTTTGCCGAGTTTCATGTCGATGGGTTCAAAGGAATCGGGGCGCACGTCACGAAGGGCGTTATCGAAGCCGTGATTGTTGAGGTGGCGCAAGTCACGGGGGCGCGCATCCTCGCGAAAGAGTTGCAAATCGAGAACTACCAATCCGTTTTCATCGCTGCCGAGAATGGCGACATTGTTGGCGAAATCTTCCCCGACATTGGTATTTCGTTCGCGTACGACCCCAAGGGGAAATTGGGCAACGTCGCCGATTTCTCCAACTCCGATGCGGAGATTCCGACCAACGTTATCCAAATCGTCTTCCAACCCCACTCGGCTGGCGCGTTTCTCATGCGAGCGCAAACCATATTGGAGTCCGACCCTGCGGGAGCCTTGCGCGACGTGGAGAAGGCACTCCTCCTCGACCCGAAAAATGCGGAAGCCTTGGCGATGAAGAAAACTCTCGCCGCCTCAGCCGTGCCACAAAGCCCCCAAACGCCTCAGACGCCCCAGGCACCAACTAAGCCCGAGGAGATGGTCGCTCAACCCGAGACGCCAGATCAACCCGAGGCGCCTGCCCAACTCGAGAGCGTGGCGGAGGATTCATTCCCACCGCTTCCAGACGCGCCAGGAGCGACGAGCGAATCCGCCACAGATATGCCCTCCAGCGTGACGCCCGACGTGACACCAGAGATAACGCCCGACGAAACGGCAGAATCCCTCCCCACATCAACCACTTTGCCCGAGTTGCCCGAGTTGCCGAGCGATCTACCCGGCACGCTGCCCGACACGCTACCTGCGGCGGCACCGGAGTCTGACGTTTCGAAACCGGAGCTTCCCGAGGAGTTGCTCGACGATTTGGACGCGCTCTCCAAACCCGACACGACGTCGCGCAACGAGGAGTTTTCGTTCGAGGACGCATTGTTCCAACAGACGGAGAAACTCACTCGACGGAAGCAATACACTCACGCGTTCGACATGCTCGAGGAGATTCGGAAACGATTCGCGGAGAATCCGTTCGTCCAAATTCGTGCCGACCTTGTGGAAGGGGACGTCTGGATGGTGTTGGCGGAGCCGAATCCTGTCGAGGCGTATAAGTTCCATTATCGCGCGGTTTTGGAGGGAGAATCGCTTTTGTCGCAAGGAAAAACCACCGCAGGTCGCGAAATCACGATCCGGAGTCGTGAGAGGCAGTTCCTTCTCGAGATTTTGATGGACGCCCATCTCGGCATTGCGGCAGACCTTGCGGCTGGATCGTGGGCAAAAAAAGCATCTCGCGTTGAAGAGCATCTCACGCGCGCTCAGGAAGTCTCCGAGACATTCCTCGAACAAAGCGTGTCGGGCGACTTCCAAACTCACGATCGTCGACACGGCATTGCCCTTCGGTCGCTCGCGGTGTGCATTCTCGTGGGAAAAGAAATCAACCCGGAGAAATACGCAGCCCGACTCATTCAAAGCAGCCACAAGCGCCTCGAAATTGCGGCTTCAACGGAGGATTATTGTCGGACGTGCTACGAAACGTCGCTTGCGTTGGACGATGCCGCCCGGATTTGCTTCCAACGTTCCGAGGAAGAGAAGGCGAAAGCGTACCTTAAGCGAAGCATCACAATGATGGAGATGGTGAAAAAACTCAAGGGTGGAGAAATCACACCGCTTGAACATTTCCTCCTCGCCCAGTTGTATTACGACATGGGTCAGTCTTTCGCGCGCCCCGCACACGCCCTCACGAACGCGGCGCAGCGCAAGGCTGCGTATCGAAGAGCAACGGAGTGGTACGAAAAAGCCATCCCGTGTCTCACCGAGGTGATTCGTTCCAAAGAGTGGGGCGACGTCCTTCGTTTGAGCGACATTGCAAACGGAATGAGCATTGCCTATTGGGAAGTTGGGCAAGAAAAACGCACCCTTTCCCTCTTAAAAACCGGCATCTTTTGCCTCGAGCGCTACGTCAAAGAGCACCCCAGCGAGAAAAGCCGGCTCAAAATCCCATACGAAAACATCATTCGTGTCCTCGATTTTATGGGCGACAAGCCGCAAAAAGAAACCTACGCGCAAAAGCTGCGTGCGCTTGAGTGACACACATTGATCTTTCGCGTGACGAGAAGACCATGTGGCAAGATGGATATGTGGCAAGATGTATAAGATGGACGAAATCTCATCTTTGTAGCGAAAATAAAAATTTTAACTTTTGGGTAAAATATCTGGATTCTTCCGTTGGGGAAGCCGATATTTTGAAACAGGCGCAATCCTGCGTTTTTTGAAAAACCATTTATCCGCCTCAAAAGGGGAATAATCATGAAAAAAAGCAAACTTTTGGTTGTTGTTATTTGTATGATCATGGTGGGAGCAATGTCGACAGGCTGCCGGCTCTGCTGCGCTCCCTATGATTATTGCGGACCGGTCTACGCTGGCGGAAAGTGCTCCAATCTTGCGCGATTCCGCTGCGGAACGGCATTTCGTCGCGGCTGCGCCACTTGCGAGACGGGCTGCGCGTCGTGCCAAGCAGGAGCCCCGATGATGGCTGGAGCGCCAATGGTGGCTGGAGCGCCTGCGCCCAACTATCAATATCAAGTACGCACGGCACCCGGGCAGCAGATGCCAATCGCTCAAGCGGCTCCCCAACGCACGCTACAAAGAAGCGCTCCGACCACCCAGGTCTACCAGACCCCGTCGCGTCCGGTTCAAACGGCGTCGCAAATTCCTGCCGGGATTCAAACCGCAACAGGCACGCAGCTTTCGTACAACCAGGGAGTCTACCAGAACGCAGGTCAAAACGCGAGCCAGAATGGGTATCAACGGGTGCAGGTTTTTGACGAAAAGGGAACCTTTTTGGGTTACGAAATGATCGACGCCTCCGGTCGCAACGTAACGATGGCGCAAGCTCCCACGATGCGGCGCTAGAACACCCCAAACGAAACGTTGGGAGGGATATCATCGCAAATCCCTCTCAACAGGGTGCCTGCAAATTTTGTGGTACCATTTGGTGAACGAAGGTTTTTTGAAGGAGTGTTTGAGAGGGACTCCCCAAAATCATTAATTCAAACAACCACCCATTTCGATCCATTTTTTCGCATTTTCCCAGAGAAAAAACTTCACATTTGGCTATCGAGACTGCAAAACACGCATTCTAAAGATTGTTGTCCGAGAAGCCCGATGTTTTAGTCCGCTTTCCGTAAAATTCCGTTTGAGTGCGTAAAAACAAGAGTGAAACAAACGTCAAAAACACATCAAAAACAATTAAATTAACGAATATCAACTCTGCTGCGGAAATTCTGCATTGAAATCCACTTTTGCAAAAAACATTCGATCGCAAAAAATACCAAAAAAACGCATTTTTTTCACTAAAAAGAATCAAAAAGTGCAAAAGTGTGAA
>JAUNBK010000169.1 GCA_030527105.1 Planctomycetia bacterium | reverse complement strand
TTCAAAGCCGTTGCGGAGCACCTGAGGGCCCTCGTTACGAATAATGTCCGAGAAGCCTTTCACTTCGTACATGTAACGAATCTCCCTTTCATCCAAGCTCATTTTGCGCATTTCGGAATCTCCTTTCTTCGAACTTTTCAATATTATTCGACAAAATAAGCTCCAAAACGTTAATCGTTATATTTTATAATACTTCGCGTTGAAATTTCCCGTTCCGTCCGCCGTTGGAGCTTGCGCACCACGGCTCGCAAAGCGTCGCGTAAAACGGGAATTTTAAAGCAGAACGAGTATACCTCGTTCATGCGCTAGCCCTGCTCTTCCAGAGGGGTGGCAGCCGAAGGCTGACGGGGGGGTTGGATGAGGGGAACTCGTTTTCTCACTTCGGAACTACCCCCCGCCCTCCGGGCGTACCCCTTCAGAGAAGGGGAATTGAATGGTTTTTGTGCGGCATTTCGAGAAATCAAAAGTTTCTGGTGCGTTTCGAGGGTGTTTTGCGATATGCCTATTTTTACGAGACTGTATGATTATGGATTTTTTCAAAATGTTTTAGTCCGCTATTCGTAAAAAATGACATATTGCGTAAAAATAGGACTCTGACGCGTTTCGCACTTTTGCACTTTTTGATTCTTTTTAGTGAAAAAATGCGTTTTTTTGGTGTTTTTTGCAATCGAATGTTTTTTGCAAAAATGGATTCCAATGCAGAATTTCCGCAGTAGAGTTGATATGCGTTAATTTAATTGTTTTTGATGTGTTTTTGACGTTTGTTTCACTCTTGTTTTTACGCACTCAAACGGAATTTTACGGAAAGCGGACTAAAACATCGGGCTTCTCGGACAACAATCTTTAGAATGCGTGTTTTGCAGTCTCGATAGCCAAATGTGAAGTTTTTTCTCTGGGAAAATGCGAAAAAATGGCTCAAAAGAGGAGTCTGTTTGAATTGAAGGTTCGAGGAAGCGCTCTCAGACACTCCGTCAAAATACCTTTGCACACAAATGGGTGTCCACCAAATTTGAAGGCGCCCTATTTAGCTCGCGAACCCCAAACGACGTTTCAACCCGCTGAGTTCCTCCACGAGAATCGGCATCCCCCCGCTTTGTGTGGCGACGAGAGTGCCAACGGCGTTCGAGAAGCGCGCCTGCGTGTCGAGGTCAGTGGCGGAGAGTTCCGCATAAATGAAGGCTGCTGAGAACGCGTCGCCGCAGCCGATGGTGTCCACAACACACGCAGGCTCGCCCGGCACGGCAACCGAAAGCGTGCGCGTGGCGTTTTTCTCGAGAAGGAGACACCCTTCTGCGCCGCGCGTGATACAGACTTTTCTCAGATCGAATTTCTCCGCGCAACCCTCTCCAAACGCCTCCAAACTCGTCCCCGGCAGATCGAGGAGCCGCGACACGACCTCCACCTCGTCCTCGTTCAGCTTCACGACGTGCGCAAGTCGAAGGGATTCCTCCAAAATCGCTCGTGAGTAATAATCCTGCCGAAGATTCACGTCGAACACCTTAAGCGTCCGATCTGGAACCATTTTGAGCGTCTCGCGAATCGCGCGGCACGACACGGCACTGCGCTGAGCGAGTGTCCCGAAGCAGATCGCGTCGAGCGTCGCAAGAGTGCTGCGCCACGCATTGTCGAGGAGGAGGAAGTCCCACGCGACACTCTCGTGGATGGTGTATTCTGCCGTTCCGTCGGGCGAGAGCCGCGCGGAGACCGTCCCGGTGGGATGATGCGGGTCTTTTTGCACACACGAAACCTCGAGATTTTGGCTCGCGAGAAACGAAACCAATTCTTCACCCAAGGAATCCGCTCCAACGCGCGAAAAAACGATCCCTTTCGCACCCAGTTGATTTGTTTGGAACGCGGCGTTCGCGGGCGCGCCACCGGGTCTGCGCCCCCCTTCGAAACAATCCCACAGCACCTCGCCTAACCCCGCGACTCGAAACATCTTCGCCCTCCTCAACTCATCGACTCAGCACGACAATCGCCATGGTGGCGTTATCGTTTGGATTTTGTTCAACCCGGACACCTTTCTCGGTGTCGAGCGAAATTTGTTGAATCACGGAGTAGCCCTTCTTCTCGCAAAAGGCGTGGAAGTCGCGAATGGTGAGAAAGCGCACGTCTTTGGTGTTGTACCAATTGTAGTCCGTTTCGCACCCGATTCGAGGCATCTTCCCTTCCGTATAGAGCTGCGTCCGCCAGGGCAAATAAGCGCTATTGGGGAAGCTGACGATCGCTCGCCGACCCACTCGAAGCATCTCGTCGAGGAGGTGTTCGACGTGCATAATCGTTTGAAGTGTGCAGGAGAGAACGACGTACTCAAACTGCCGATCGTAAAACGATTTCAACCCTTTGTTGATATCTTTATGAACGACATCCAGACCGCGCGCCACGCATTTTTGGATAGCGCGCTCGCTCAACTCGACGCCGAGGAGGCGACTTTTGGTGCTGCGCTGGCGCAAGCGCTTGAGCAAATCCCCATTCCCACACCCCAAGTCCAAAACACTCGCGTGCCGCGGAATCAACTCGAGAATGGACTCAAAATCGATACGTCCATCATGAGAGCGCCCGAAATCGTCCGTCAAAATTCCCGAGTTCCCGTCCACAATGGGCGTGTCGTGCACGTCCGTCACGTAATGATTCGGCGCCTCCTTCTCAACGACTCCCGGGCGATTTTCGAAAAGCTGCCCAAGGAAATTCTCGATGAGACCACCATACGTGCTGAGTTGGTGCGGGAGGAGGAACGCATCGTGCCCCGCGTCCGTCTTGATTTCGCAATACGACACTTCCTTCTTTTGCGATAAAAGCGCATCGACAATCATCTCGGATTGGAAGGGAGGGAGGAGCCAGTCGGACGAGAAGCTGATGATGAGCCAACGACACGTCGACGGCGCGAGGTGCTCCGCGATTTTCTCTACAGAGTCCCCAAAATCCATAAGGTCGCACGCCATCGTGAGCGCAATGTAGCTATTCGCGTCGAATCGTTCATTAAACCGCGACCCTTGATACGCCAGGTACGAACCGACCGCGAATTCCGTCTCGAACTGCGTTTTGACGGGGCGTGCCGCACTTCGATCAATGTCGAACTTCTGCATCATCGACTCGCGCGAAAGATACGTGATGTGCCCCAGCATTCTCGCGATCGCTAAACCAACGGAAGGCGGCTTTTTGCCATAATATTGCCCTCCATTGAAGTCAGGGTCGCTCGTGATAGCGTTCCGTCCCACAATATCGAACGCAAGCGCCTGACTCGTTAGACACGGACTCGTGGCAAGCGTAATCGCTCCGCGCAGCATCTCGGGGTAGCGCGCACTCCAAATGAGCGTCATCATTCCGCCCACCGAGCCGCCAACGACCGCCAGAAGCTGCTTGATCTCCAACGCGTCAATGAGCATTTTTTGAAGCTCGACGTTGTCCTCCATCGTGACGACCGGGAAGTCCGCCCCGTAGGGTTCGTTCGTGGTAGGATTAATCGACGCAGGCCCCGTCGTTCCTCGGCAACTCCCGAGATTATTTGTGCAAATCACGAAATATCGATTCGTGTCGATCGACTTCCCTGGTCCGATGAGAATGTCCCACCAGCCCGGATAATCATCTTTATTGTGCCGCGCGACGTGCGAATCTCCCGTGAGCGCATGGCTCAACAGGATGGCGTTGTCCTTTGCGTCGTTGAGTTTCCCATAGGTCTCATAAACCACCGTGACGTCTTGAAGCTCGCCCCCTTGTTTGAGTCGAAAAACCCCCTTAAACGTCTTACTCTGCGCAAACGGGAGGTCGAACGCGCCGCGTTGTGAGTCGCTGCTTTCAAATATATCTTCCATTGCTACACCCCTTCTCGAGACAAGATTCCGCTATGATACCCGCCTATTGTACACGAAGAGTCGGTTCGTGTCAAGTAGCCGGGCTGCGAGCCTTCAAATTTGGTGGACACCCATTTGTGTGCAAAGGTATTTTGACGGAGAGTCTGAGAGCGCTTCCTCGAACCTTCAATTCAAACAGACTCCTCTTTTGACCCATTTTTTCGCATTTTCCCAGAGAAAAAACTTCACATTTGGCTATCGAGACCATAAAACACGCATCCTGAAGATTGTTGTCCGAGAAGCCCGATGTTTTAGTCCGTGTTTCGCAAAAATGCGTCTGAGCGCGTAAAAACAAGAGTGAAACAAACGTCAAAAACACATCAAAAACAATTAATTTAACGCATATCAATCCTACTGCGGAATTTCTGCATTAAAACCCACTTTTGCAAAAAACATTCGATCGCAA
>JAUNBK010000054.1 GCA_030527105.1 Planctomycetia bacterium | reverse complement strand
TCGAAAAGCACGGGTTTCGGCGGATTTTTTATGATACTTCGCGTTGAAATTTCCCGTTCCGTCCGCCGTCGGAGCTTGCGCACCACGGCTCGCAAAACGTCGCGCAAAACGGGAATCTTAAACGACGATGAGTATGGGAGTGTAGCGACCAGCTTTTGCAATCCCTTGAGAGAATGTTCAAATGATGAAAACTCATCGCGATCGAGTTAGCAAACGTCGATTTTCGCTTTGCTCACGTCGATTCCGACGGTATTTGTGTCGGAGTATTTCGCGTTGTTTTTCATGTTCCAACAATCCTTTCCCTACTTGTGATACGAGCTTTCTGCTCCGGCAACAGTTCGGATTTGAAAAAGCACCGAGGGTGTCACGCTTTTGAGCGATGTGCGTTGAGCCATCCAGTTTTTTACGACACCCAACATTCTACCAATATCCAGATATTTATCAATCACCTTGAATACCTGAATGCCCGAATTATACAAGTTTTTTGAAGGAGTGTTTGAGAGGAAACAAATTTTCATAATACTTCCGGCACGACGAACTCACCGCGTCCGGGGCGCAGATTGGCCAGCGCGTTCGCTTCTGCCGCATGGTCGCCCACAAAACGACACGTTTTTTCGTCCAACTCCAACATCGGGCTGAGTCGGAACGTCTCGGCATTCATGGGAATCTCCTGCGTCGCCATGTACTGTTCCATCGTATTGAGGATTTCGTGCATTTTGCCCGTGTTCGGAACGGAAAACGCTTTCTCTTTGGAGAATGCCCCACCCAGACGATAGGCAAAATTCGCGGCATTGTACCAGCAGGACGAATCGTATCCGACTTGGATCGGAGCGTTCAGCTTCGCCTCGCTGCCAGTCTGAACCGCGTCGGCAAAATTCTGCACATGCACGAATCCCCCTGCGTGTTCGCTCGTTGCCGCAAATCGCCGAATTTCCCTGCCATCGTTGTCGTAGACCACCGCATGTCCCCAGTATTTCTCGTAGCGACCACCTTCGCAGTACGCGACGTAACCATGCACCGGACCTTTGCGCGGACCGACGGAGCCACGTTCGTTCTTGTCCTCCAAGCCGCAGATGGCAAAAATGACCGGGATGTTCCCCGTGTCGAAGTATGTCACCATCATGTTGGGCGACTCGCCCGCGTCGTTCATCCCGACCCGTCCGCCACTGACCATAATCCGCTTCGGAACCCGAATTTCGTCTAGGAAAATGTCGTTTCGGCAGTCGTCCAGCAAATGCGCGCCCCAGTTCCCGGTCTCGCCATTGCCGGTGTTCCACATCCAGTGCCAGTCGTACTGCAGCTGATTTCGATAAATTGGCAAATTCTGCGAGGGTCCCAGCCAGAGATTATAATCGACCGTTTTTGGAATCTCCAACGGCGTCTCCCGCAGCCCAATCGGACGACGCACCCAGAATCGATTCACCCGCACCGACTCGATTTTGCCCAGAGCCTTCTCCTCGTGCAGGAATTTCTGTGCCACGGGTCGAAACGCCTCGTCCGTCCGCATCTGCGACCCGATCTGGCAGAGCCGGTTGTATTTTTTCGCCGCTTTAACCAGCTGCTCCCCCTCCCAGAACGACAGGCAGAGCGGTTTCTCGACATAAACATGCTTCCCCGCCTCCATTGCCCAGATACCCGCCAAGCAGTGCCACTGGTTGCACGTCGCCACGATCACCGCGTCGATATCCTTGTCCTCGATCACTTTGCGCAAATCGGCATGCCCTTTCTCCACACCATATCTCTCCCTGCCGGTACCCAGCCGTATCGCGTCTGGGTCGCATATCGCCACCACCTTCGCGTTCGGAGCCTTCTCCACCGCAGGAATCAAGACGCTCGCTCGACCTCCCAAACCGATCATCCCGAACCGAACCACTTCGTTCGCGCCCTGCGCAATCAACGCCGGGGCAGGGAAGGTCGCCGCCGCTCCCGCAGCCACGCCCGCTTTCAAAAAATGACGACGACGAATCTGTTTCATCTGTTGCTCCTTGTTTCCAATCAAAATTACCGTGAATGAGGTTTCTCATCTCCCATTCTACTCCTACCACCCCCGCTTGTCAACCAGCCTCATCCTTATGGGACTGCTGGCAGAAATCGCGAGGACGAATGCGCATCGAAAGCTCCTTATTATAAGAATTCCAGCCAAAACGAACAACAAGCCTGCCAAAAATCCGACAGGATACCCATATTGCGACGAAAACGCATTTGGTCCGCAACACCGTGTATTTACGAACAGCAATCCCCCCAAAACGATCCAGAAATATCCAAAGATACTTCGGCTTAATATTTTTTTCATCACGACCTCCCCTTATAATACTTCGCGTTGAAATTTCCCATTCCGCCCGCCGTCGGAGCTACGCACCACGGTTCGCAAAACGTTGCGCAAAACGGGAATTTTAGAGCACGATGAGTATTGCGCAAACATCTGGACAATTCTCCAGAATCCGAAGCGCACGGACGCGCGAAAACATCATCGCACACCCGCGCGCAAACGCCCAGAGATAATTTTTCGTTCAAAAAACGCCGCAATCTTTCAGGCGCAGGGTGGGTTCCGTGGGGGAAAAGTCGCGCAGATTCAGCTTGTTGCGGTACATTTCGACATAAATGGCACGGATTTTCAACGGACCGTCCATTTTTCGGTTGCCGGGTCCAACGGCGTTCCACTGGCTTTTCGCGCCGCCGGGACCGTAGGCGTCATAAAAATCGGTCTTCCTCAACGGCAGGGAAACGAAGTTCCAACCGTCAAAATTCACACACGCGAAACCGGGCCAGTCCAAAGCGCTGCACCCCCAGCCCCCCACGCCAGTCGAACGCCAGATTTCGTGCTCGGCATCCTCCAATTCGAACAGGATGCTCCCCCAGTTGGAGTTGCCGTGCACCCACACCCCGATACCGTTCGCGTCGGCGGAAAAAGTCTCCGACTGCCCCACGTCCAGCCGGACGTACTCGGCGATAAAGTTGCTTTTCACGTCAGTTTTCGTCGGGTCGAACGCCACTTCCACGCACGCACCCTTTTCGGGGTCGTCCACCGTCCGTATCGAGAAGGAACCGGCACGACGAACGGGCGTATAAACCGTCCCACGGAACCGCGTATCCAAGGTCGTGTCGCTCTGGAGGGTCAGTTGGGAAACGTCGTCAAGCGTCGCAACCGTTCGCGCTGCGGCGGCACGACGTTGATCCGCTTTGGAAAGGACGCCCGACGTCAAAAGGATCGATTCCAACGGCATGTCGGAAAGCAGGTAGCAGGGGGATTCTCCGATTTCGAGGTTCCCTTCCGGCGTCGTCATGGCAGAATTTTGACCAAAAAGCGCGATATGCTGGCACGCTCCCGGTTTGGCGAAGCGATATTTTGCCGTCCGCGTTCCCCGTGCCGCCCAAAGCGCGTAGGCATACGGTCCGTCGCCAGGCTTGCGGTCTTTGCGGAGGAACTCCACTGCATAAACCGTCGTCGAGCCGGTGGAGAGTTGCCGCGAGAACGTCGCCTGATCCATCACACGGGTCAGCGTGGCGTAGGCTGCGTAGGACGGTTTCGGGTACACGTAAGGGCACCGCTGCAACATCCCACCGTTTCCCCAAAGCGTGTTGTGGTACGCATTGGACGGGTCGATGATCTGTCCTGGAGCGATATTTTCCCAGCCGTTGGCAAGCGCAATCAGAGCATCTCGGACATACCACTGTGCCTGTCGCAATCTTCCCAGCGTGCGTTCCGTGCGTGCGGTATATTCGTGGCAGCCAGTCACGGGGAACGTTTTGCCCGAAAAGACTTTCGCCGCCGCCACCGCCAGGTGTTGGGATTGGGGGGACGTTTCGCACAAACGCTCGGGGATCCACTCCATCCCCGTCGCCTCGCTGCCGATGTAGTCGAGATATTTCGGGTCGCCGCCGTATCGGAACGCTGCGCCGATGGTCTGCATCGAACCGCCGGAGTTCCCCACCACCAGCCGGATTTGGGGATAGTGTTCCCGCATGAATTTTCCCACGGCGTTCATCATCGCGCCGTATCTTTTGTGCTTGGCTTCCTGTTCCGGCGTAAGTTCCATTGGCTGACCAAAAATCTCCCACGGCGTCTCCCAGCCCGGTCCCGACTCGTGAAACACGCAGACCGAATTCAGGTGCGGGTACTTCTCCAACAGCTCTTTCATCTGCCGGTCCAACGCCTCGATTCCCTCCGGCTTCAGCCCGGAAAGATCGTCTTTGAGCAGGGCGAAATTCCGGCTCACGTTGAGCGTCGCCTGCATTTTGTACATTTGGTACTTTTCCATATCCTTTTCCGAATATTTGGCATACGCAAACCGCCGCACCCCCGCCCGCTGGTAGAGGGTGCCGACGAAATCAATGTCCCGCGAAATATAGTGCGGTCCGTCGAACCACCAAAGCCCGAACGGAGAGTCCCACTTCGCCAGCCGGTCGTCTTTCGGCAAAATCACGAACGACGCGGGATGGGTGTAAAATGTCTGCCGTTCATCCTCCGAAACGATCGAAAATGCCACGTCGAAATACCCCAACTTTCCCTGCGTCGCCAACGGCACGTCGAAACGCTTTTCCTCCCCCGCTTCCAAGTCGAACGGGACGGAACCGATCGCGTTTTGCTGACCTTCCGGGAAATTCGTGATTTTCCAGACCAGTTTCCCACGGCAGGGGTACATTGCCCGCAGAATAGCGGTGGTTTCCGCTTTTTCGTAGGCGTAGAATATATTCCCCGGCTGCTTTTGCACAAAATCGAGACTCACCGGCGCGACCTTCAGCGTCGCCCCCAACAGCAGGACGGAACTAACGCTTTTCGGGTCGGGCTTGCACCGTTCGTCGGTCTGGTGGAGGTCTTCGATGAGTTTGCCCAAAAACTCCACGTCCAGATACGTCGGTTTCGGCGTGTCGGCGGTGAGCATGTTCCAAGCGCGTCCCACGACGAAATCGGTGATTTTCCCCACGTCCAGCGGAATCTCCGTCGTGTAAATCGGGAGTTTTTTCCCATCTTTTGTAAGCGTGCCGAGTTGTCGGCAATTTTTCAGCCCCTCACCGTCGAACACCCGCACGGTGTCGGCGATGCCGTTTCTGCCCGTGCCAGAAGCGGGATTGTATTTCGTCAGCCGCGTGGTCAGCACCGGGACTTTTTCCGGGTCGTCGTCCAGCGCAAACACCACGTTCACCGCGTGATACGGTGCCGCCGGAACCCGAAAATGCACCGCCGTTGGGAAACCGTCGAACGGGCTTCGCATGAGGAATTCGTCCACCTCAAGTGCCCAGTTTCCCTGCCCCTGTCGGCAAATTCCCACGTCCGCAAACGCCCGGATCGGGGGTTCCACCGCCTCGATCAGCGAAACGTCCTCAGGATTCAGACGTTGGCTCACCAAATTCGCCGCCACGTTCAGAACCAACGAACGCGGATCCGACGCTTCCTGCCGGTCGTGCGTTTTCCTATTCCCCACTGCCTGCGAACGAACCACGGTATCCCAGCTTACCACGTGCGCCCCAGGCTTGCTAATCTCACACGCGAACGAGCCGTCCAGAAAAAGCTGCACACCGTCAGGAACCTGCCGAAAGTCCATCAGCAAACAGTGTTGCGACGGATGCGGAAGTTTCTCCCAGTCGTTCAGAATCCGCGTGTATTCCGGCACCGCCGACGAACCGCTGTGGAACCGGCGGGGCAACGGGCGAACGTAATATTTCGCGAACGTCCCGATTCGAAAACCGGCGTCGGGAAGCGTGACCGTTTCCCCTTTTTTCTTCCCGCGCGCGTCCGCCTTCAGGGTATGCTTCTCCGAAAATATACTAATCGGAATCGCCATTTTCTCTCCTGTGGACCAGTTCAAATGCACCTCTGCGGGCGTAAAATCCTCCTCGAAGGAAAGCTGCAGCCAGACCACCACTCCAAATTCTTTACCTGCCGGAGCATGCTGGACAAATTGTCCCCAAGCCGCACTTGTTCCGCACAGAATCGCCAAAATCAGCCAACAAACCCTCATCGCATACCCTTTTGTAAAGCTTTTCTGAACAACATCTAAAAAACCTCGCACGTTTGAGGTTTTATAATACTTCTCGTTGAAATTTCCGGTACCGTCCGCCGTTGGAGCTACGCACCACGGCTCGCAAAGCGTCGCATAAAACGGGAATTTTAAAGGAGAACGAGTATATACTACTTCGCGTTGAAATTTGCCATTCCGTCCGCTGTTGGAACTTCACACCACGACTCGCCAAGCGTTGCTCAAAACGGGAATTTAAACCGCGATGTGTATACCAGATGTGTATATCACTACCCCGATTTTACCGTGGGAAAATCGTGTCGTCAAGCGGGGGAGGCAGATTTTCAACAAATTTCCATTTTTCCATAGCTCGATGAGTATAATCCAAACACGACCAACCTTGCACTGAAAAACCTATACCCCACGGACAATTTCATAATCCAACAATTTCTTACGTTCCTGCCAGTCTGGCATGTGGATGGTTAAAAGATTATAAAAATTTCGGTCATGACGGGGATAGAGAAAATGGATGAGTTCATGTAAAATCGTATATTCGATACAGGCTACCGGAGCTTTGTAGAGATAGTAGTTCAGGGTAATGTTTCCCTTTGCGCGACTACAGCTTCCCCATAATGTTTGCATTTTTTTAACGACTATCGTCGGGCATTTCACCCCATGTTTTTCAACAATCGGAAAGAATCGGTCGAGTGTCTCCTGGAAATATCGTTTTGCGTTTTTCTGCCACCAGTTCTGAAACTGTCGGTCAATATCGTCCTGATTTTCAGGTGTCGGGGTATATATCAGGAGAAAGCGGTCGTCACGCACAATTTGCTTGCGCGGGGCGGAACGAACTTTGATTAAAAGTTGCCGACCAAGAATACGCGTCGCCGTTCCCGTTCGAATGGTATCTTCTTTTTCAATGGGAGCGGTTTGTCGAAATAGCTCTAAACGTTTATCGACCCACGCCTGTTTCTCCAAAAGCAAACGAGCAATAAACTCCTCCGGGGTATTTTCTGGAACCGACAACCGTACTTCTCCCGAAGGAAACACTTTCAGACGTATGGAACGTATTGGTTTGAAAGTGACCTGCACAGGGATTAATCCGCAGCTTGTTTTTACGCTAAAATTCACTTTAATACCTGCAAAACGCTGTTTTTTTAATGCTTTCGAGCATTTTATCGAGGTCGTTAACGGATAACTCAAAGGAATGTTCTTCGGAAAAATCCCAGAGAAAGTCCTCTATTGCCTGCGTCATTTTTTTGTGGATGGAGTTATTATTGTGCCAATCCACTCGCGCAAGGGTGCGAATGGCTTCATTAATATTCGAAGCTAACTTTCCGAGCGATTCATCATATTCCAAGTCGTCTTTGGTCGCATATTTTTGAAAATATTCCAGAATAATTCCATAAAACGCTTTGGAGTCACTGTCGTTGGCAATGCAAAGTGGATAGTTATTTCCCGTGAGACCTTGACGAAAATCATTCGCAAGTTGCTGCATTCTCTGGAGGTAGACCGTGTCGTCACGCAACTGCCGATATTCGTCGAGCGTTTCCTGAATGCGCTGCGAAAAATTTTTATAACTCAACGGGTCTTCGTAACGTCGAACCTCCAGCTCCGCAACCAATCGCGTCTTTATATACGCGGCTTTCGCTCTGCAGCCTTCAATTTCCGCAAGCTGTTGGTCCATCGCAGCCGTGTCGTGAATCATAACAGGAGGCACTTTTTGCGTTACGTGTGCCGCCTCGACAAAGGTATCGAGCAGTGCACGAATGCCGTTTTCATACTGTGAAAAATCGACTTTTTCCCCATAGATTAATTGTAATGTTGCGCGTAGTTTATGAAAAAAACGCAAATCGTTCTTCAGAATTCCCATGTGATCCATGCCTATTTCACGGTAGAGATGGTGGTTACTCAATGCCAGCATCATGAGTCGGGAGAAGGCACGCAGAAGTTCGTAAAATTCCTTCCGAAGAGCGGTTGCGTTAGGATTGTC
Organism: Planctomycetia bacterium; assembly: GCA_030527105.1. Classification (GTDB taxonomy): domain Bacteria; phylum Planctomycetota; class Planctomycetia; order Pirellulales; family Thermoguttaceae; genus RGIG3701. The sequence continues at coordinate 17,110 of JAUNBK010000054.1, read as the reverse complement.
TTCTTCAGAAAAGACATTTATATACGCTTGGGTGTCTCCAACGTCGACGTTTCGGTCTTTGAAGAGATCACACAATTCTTGGTGGCGATTTAGTAATTCCTGCTTTTTCGCGAGGGAATTCGTCAGTGCCTGGTCAAGGTCGTCGGGGGAATAGTCACCCAGCGCACCTGTCTCACTTTGGTATAAATCCATCGCGGTACTGAGGTTGCCGAAAACGCCGAAATAATCCACGATAAGACCAAAATCTTTACCGGGATAAATACGATTCACTCGCGCGATAGCCTGTAGTAGGGTGTGATCCTTCATCTTTTTGTCCACGTACAGCACTCCTAACGCTGGAGCGTCGAAACCGGTCAGAAGCATGTCACGAACCACAACGATATCCAAATTACTTTGCTCACAACCGTTGATATTGTTTTTAACCCATTCTTCGTATTTTTCGTAGTTCATTCCAAAACGAGGATGCACTTTTTCCTTGAAAAACCGAGAAATTACCTGGATGTCTTGGGAGGTCAGTTCCTCATCCTCCGACTCCTTTTTATGTGTGGGGCAAATCAACGCGGCGGCACGAACAGTACCGAGGCTGTTGATTTTTTGTGCCAGCTCAATGGCGGCTGGGCGGGAACTGGCAACAACCATCGCCTTGAGTTCACGCGGTTGACAAAAAGTCAAAAAATGATGATGAATGTCAAACGCAATCCTGGAAAGCCTCGATTTGGTTTCCGCTAACTTTTGGTATTTGCTCCACTTGCGCCGCAGATGTTCTCTCTGTTCTTCCGACAAAGGCTCGGTAAGCGTGTTTAAGTAATCATCCGTATTTTCACGGTCGGAAAGCTCTTGTTCCACCATCCGCCCTTCATACACCAGCGGCACGATAACCCCATCGCGAATGCCATCCGCGAATTTGTAAGCGCGTCCAATCAGTGGTCCAAATTTGAGGAACGTTGATTCCTCACATTTCATGAGTGGCGTTCCAGTGAATCCAATTTTTATCGCGTTGGGGAGGACACCCAACATCAAACTGTGGAATTCACCTGTATGCGAACGATGGCTTTCATCCACCAGCAGGATGATATTGCTATCGGTAATATGCGCCTTGGACTTTGCTGCGGCTTTAAATTTTTGAACCGTAGTCGTAACAATGATGTTCCCGGTGCCTTGTAACAACGAAACAAGCCCCCGTCCCGTCGAAGCCATCACCGGATGTAGCCCTGTATGAATGAAATTATCGCGTAACTGTTTCACAAGGTTCACACGGTCGCAAACCAACACGAATCGGGCGTTTTTCCATTCCGGGTCAACCAGAAGTTTCTTGACAAGCATGACCATTGTCAGGGACTTTCCACTCCCCTGCGTATGCCAGACGACACCGTTGGAAACGTTGGCGTTCTCCTGTTTTTTTATCCGCCGCAGGATGTTCTCCACGCCAAAAAACTGTTGGTACCTCGCGATTTTCTTGACGTTGGAGTCGTAAAAAACATAATGCCGGATCAGACTGAAAAGCCGTTGTTTGGAAAGCAGGGAAACTATCACGCGATCCTGTTCCATAGAGGTGTGACCTGGAATATATTTCCAAACACTTTTTTCGAGCCATAGCTCATCTTCTTCCTGCCATTTCGCGTAAAATGGGGCTGTCGTGCCGCAAGTCCCATAACGCACGTCGTTTGGATTCATAGCCATCACGATTTGCACAAATTTAAACAGGTGTGGAATGTATTCAGGGCGACCGTTTCGGACGTTTTGCCGCACGCCTTCCATCACATCGACGCATGAGCTTTTGCACTCAATAACCACCAGGGGAATTCCGTTGATCAGAATAACAATGTCGGGTCGCACGAACTTCTGATTCTCCCTTTCCACCGTGAATTCTTCCGTCACCTGCCAAATATTCTTTTCGGGATGTTCCCAATCAATGAATGGCAGATCGAACGACTGTTTTGTCCCATCGAACAACATTTCTTCGTAACTTTTGCCCATCAGCAGCATGTTGTAAATGCTTTTGGAGGCGACCATCAGCCCATTTTGCAACGGCACGTCGATATCCCGAATCGCGTTCCCGATGGTTCTTTCGGAGAACGGAATTTGCCTCCCTTTATAACGAAACGTCTGACTTGCCAGAAACTTCCGCAACTCGTCCATGAACAGCACGTTTCTGAAACGTTTGTACCTTTTTACGTCCGCTTCCGCTCTGGAAACGAACTCATACCCCATTTTTTGCAGCACCTCAATCGCACGATCCTGCGACTGCGTTCGTTCGAGAAAAATATCCGGGTCGAAATTCATGATTCTTTGCGTTGCTCCATTTTTCTGAATGATTGGGAAATATTTTTATCTTTTTTGAGAAAAACGAAAATTTTTCTCTTGACTTCTTGACGATTCTCGTCCATAATTGTGGAAGCTCAATTACCATGATGTAAAAGGAGTGTCCGAAGCCGTTGTGATTTAAATTTCATGACGGCTTCCGTTTTCGTCACAGTAGATATCTTGTATATTGGCATTCATATCGTCCTCACGATTCCGGTTAAAAGCAACTGCATTAACGCTTTTTTCTTGAGTTCCCACGCCTGAATCTCCTCCTCCAATAGCGAAATTTCCTTATCGGCGGTGGAAAGAATTTCCGCAATCGCGGTTTGTTCGGGAAGAGGGGGATAAGAAATTAAAAAAATACTCAAATCCTTTTTTTGAATATTAGGTAGTCCACTCCCTACTCGTAAGTGCATAATTTCACCTTCTTTATACTTTAGATAAGAATACAGGAAGTATCTATGGATATTATTATGCAGGTTTTGAAGTGTGTAACAGTGTCCTCCACTCCAAAATTTTGCGATATTATAATTTACAAATCCGCAAGAATTGCCCCCTTCACTGATTGAAACGGTATCTTCGTCAACATTCCAATCATTCGTGTAACCCGATGGGGTACAACCTCCATTGAGAACATAGTACGGTCCTGATTTTGTGAGTTTGTCCAGATTAATTTGCGTTCCTTTACATATTTGACTGACTTTACTCAGGTGGGTACTTTCCCACTCCCCATTAAACCCTAGCAGTCTCACGCCGGAGTCAGGGGCCAGCAGATTTTGCATGAGCCACTGTTTCTGTTTTCTTTTTTCTTCCAGCAACTCCCGTTTAAGCGTCAAAACCCGATCGCACGTCGTCAGAATCTCCGCGATTTTCTCCTGCTCGGGAAGTGGGGGAATTAATAATCTTGTCAAAACGATATTTGCTTTACTAATTGATGATACTTTCGTACCAGTTATTACTGGAAGTAATTGATTATGGAAATAATCAGAATTCAAGAAATATCCAAGAAAACCCGTTGCAAAATGCGTTTTGGGGCGACAGGCTATCGTGTGTTGCCCTGAAAGTGTAGGGAAAACCATGTTGACGATTTCCAAAGCTTTTCCAACGGAATTGTCTTCTGCCGTATCTGCGATTATAATGTCACCTTTTTGTAGGTAGCTGCCATCCTTAAATTTCAAAATGGAGATGTCAGGATTAAGAAAAGGAACCGGGAAAGTACAACTGTCTAGAAGACAGCCATATTTAGTGTGAATATCTCCATAATGGATATTTTGAACATATCCATCGTCATAATTCATATCATTTCTCGAAAATGAATTTGTTTGAAGAAAGATAAACACATCTCCAAATACTTCGTCTTTCCATTTTTCAATTGTCTTACTCATCTCTTGCTTTCTTTCCTTTTTGGTTTCGTTTGGGAACACACATCACGTGCAGTCTTATCTTCACGTTTTTGAAAAAAAGTTTTGTGGTATTGATAAATCCAACCAGGAATCAGGACTCCTTTTTCACGGTTTTGTTGTATCGCTTGTTGAAAATTTCGCAACTTGAAAAAGGCTATTTCATTGTCGCAATTTTGAGAGTCATTTTCTATGGAGTCGTGTAATTCCTTAAGTTTTTCTAAAGCATGAATATTGCCACTTAAATCGAGATGCAAATGAATTAGGTGGTTTATCAAAGGAACAAACCATACCAAAATAGAAATCATTCTGCAAAAATCAAGATTGTTATATGCCGAAAAAATGACGAAAATCAAAAATAAAAAGAATATTAATATACAGACAGAATACACACAGTTTTGTTTCAAGTCTTTATCCCAACAAATATTCTGCTTTTGACAATGAAAAACTTGGCTAAATTTGTTCTGGTTCGAATAATCACTGTACCAGTTTTTGATATCTGAAGTATCTCCATTTGCGGAATTGGCTTCCCTCAAGGCATCTGAGTTAGACAAAATATCGCCCCATTCGATAGTATCACATCCCAGTACTTGGGAAAACAGCGTAACGTCAATATATTCCTGAATGGAAGCCGCTCTCGTTTTCGTATGTGTAATGTGCTTATTGACAACTGGTTCCATAAGAAAAGAAACCAATGTTACAATACCAAATATCGTGGCAATGAAAGCAATATCAGAATACAAAGAAAGTATGGAGGTTATCACTGGTAAAATGACAATAATTGCCAGCTGTAAACATGACCATTTTTTGGCTTTGTTATACAGTTGGTGTTGAGCCAGAAGACATTTTAAAATAATCTCTTCATTTTGCATTGTGTATATACTTTTACGTCTACTACTCATAATCAGGGAAGTCTCTTCCAAAAATTTCACTCCAAATACGAATTGCTTTTTTATGATCATTAAATCGTACTTCGGTAATAATTGCCTGGTTTGCGTTGTTAAAATCCTTTTGTGCCTTTTCAGTCAGCCGCAATCTCTCTGCAGAATTCAAGGAATTAATATCCTCTTGAATCCCTTTTATGTCAGAAACAGGTGAAAGAATTTTTCCCGCAATGTATCCTAGGACATCACAAAATCGAATACCAATCCGTTCGTTTAAATTCCCAATAGAGCGGCTATAATCAATGACTATTGTTTCCAAGAGATATGGTGGTATAGCTGTCACTTGCTTGACTTTATTCCATTTTTTACAAAGGCGAACTAATTCAACAACTTTACCTTCAAATCTACGGTCAATACATTGAACGACTTCGTTGTCAATACGAGGATCAGTTTTTTTCCAGTTCCCACGACCATTGGGAATAAGATAATAATTTTTTCCATTTGGTTCATTTGCTGTCAAAAAACATGGAACAATATCGAAAGACCATTCTTTTGTGCTCAAATCAAGTACAATTGCTTCCTGATTCCTTTTAATTCCTGCTTTTTTATAGTTTGGCAAATCAGAAAGTTTATTTTTGAATTTGTTTAACACGGCGACACTATTCAATGTGCTATTATCATGTGAGCAATCTTCCTGAATGCGAACACTATCATTGATATAAATTCGCACATTGTTCCAAGGATCATACTCGTTATATGTTGCCCCACACCCGCTTAAGCCTACCATCAAGTCAATATCATCTAATTCCCGGCACTTCGTTCGACGTGCAAAAGAACCATAGTGGATATTAATTGCACTCCACAAGGCAAAAAATTCCAAATTATTGTTAAAGTTTGCGATATTACGCAAAAGAAAACCTCTGCTAGTTCTCGCATCTCGGGTTACAGCTGGGTCAAGATTTACGGTTTTACGCATAAATTCATTAAAAGCTTCGTTGACAGTTTTTGCCATATTATTCTCCTATTTTTAGGATACCTTCTAAAACCCGTTCCATCTGGGTTTCGACATCTCGGAATTTCGCTCTAAATGCAGGCGAGGCGAAACACCTCACCCGCAGGTTAACTCAAACATTACTTTTTTTCTTTCCGAACGCCTTTAAACGGCGTACCGTCTTTTTTGACATCCATGAAACGACCGGTATTCGTGTCACGCTTTACGTACTGTTCCGTTACCGGGTTGTACGTCTGTGAACGCTGTTTTACCGCGCCATTACGATGGTTGTCACCTTTCGGTGGATTCGTAGCCATTTTTTCGCCTCCTTTCTTATTTTCTCAAAATCCCTTAAATTTGTCAATCCATGAAGAAATCCTTCTTTATGGAAACGATAGCCTGGTACATCTCTGGGAAACTTCTATTCGTCAACCTTTGCGTTTCCCCCCACATTTTCCGTAACAATTTCTTCCGTGGCGGTGTCGGGAGTACACGGAATGGAGGTGAGTATCTCAAACAGTGCCTTGTTGGTGAAATAAACGTTGCGCCCATATTGCACTTTCTCGAGAATGTTTGCTTCGGAAAGTTTGTTGAGGTATGCTGTGGCGGTGTTTCGGCTGATTCCAAGCTGCCTTTGTAAATGTGGTATGCGTGTGTAAGGATACAAAAACAGGGCATCCACCAAATCTCGGCTGTAAAACGAAAACTGCTCTCGAATCGCCTTTTTCGTATCCTGAGTGGTCTGATGAATCTCTTTCACGGTTCGGACGGTCATGCGTGATGTCTCCACAACCGCGTCAAGCATGTAGAGGATAAAACTCTCCCAGTCGCCACTCTGATTGATATTTCGCAAATGGCGGTAATAATCTCTTTTGTGGTTGACAATGTACCGACTGAGGTATAAAATCGGGGAATCCAACAAACCTTTCAATACCAGATACAGAACGTTAAGGATTCGCCCGGTTCGACCGTTCCCATCGTAAAAAGGATGAATGCTCTCAAATTGACAGTGTATGACAGCCATTTTTATTAGAGGGTCAATGTCTGGCCAAAATGCATCGTCGTTGATGACTTTTTCGAGATTTCCCATCAAATCTAATATTTCGGAGCGATTTTGCGGCGGAGTGTAAACAATTCCGCCAGTCGAAGGGTTCATCAACACGGTTCCCGCCTGGGTTCGGATACCTGCGTCATTCATTTCCACCAAACGTTGAATCGCACAGATATTGTTGATGGTCAGCAATTCCCCAGAGCGGACCAATCGGAATCCCTCATGGAGCGCTTGAGCATAATTCTGTACCTCTTTTGCCTGAGTATCCGCAGGATGCCCTTCAAAAAGACCGAAACGGTATAACTCATCATGTGTCGTGATGATATTTTCGATTTCAGAACTATCTTTCGCTTCCTGCAAACTCAAAGCGTTAATCAAAATCTCCTGATTGGGAATGGTTCTGGAAAACCCGTTCAATGCCGCCAATTCCCGGTTTGCGTCATTGACACGCTTCAATACTCGCTTACTTTCCAAGTCTACCTCAGGAGGAAGGTTTTTCAAAATAGAACCAGACATCGCTTTTCCTTTTCCGAATATATTCATCGTGGTTTAAAATTCCCGTTTTTCTCAACGCTTTGCGAGCCGTAGCGCGTAGCTCCAACGGCGACCGGAACGGGAAATTTCAACGCAAAATAGTATAAAATCCTATTCTCAATGTATCACCCTGATTGCTCAAATTTCGCATTTCTTGAACAATGTCCCGCCGTTGCACCTATTCCCTTCACAGCCCCAATTTCTTCAAAAACCCTTCCATCTGTTCCTCCACCTCCGCAAGTTCGTTTTTAATCCGGGCGATGTTGGCTTGAACCTCATCAATGTTGATGAGTTCCTCTGGCTCAAATGTGTCCACGTAGCGTGGGATGTTCAAATTATACTCGTTCTCCTGGATTTCGGAAAGGGGGGCGACGTGCGAAAATCGGGGTACATCTCGACGGTTTCGATAGGCATCGACAATATCCGTCACGTGCTGACTGCCGAGTTTGTTCTGATTTTTGTCTTTTTCGTATCGAAGATTGCCATTTTCATCTTGACCGGAAGCGTCGATGAACAGAATGTCGTCGGTCGTGCGATTCTTTTTGAAGACTAGAATACAAGCAGGAATGCTTGTTCCGTAAAACAGGTTCGGAGGCAGACCAATCACGGTGTCGAGGAGGTTTCGCTCAATGACCGCTTGACGAATACGCCCTTCCGAAGCCCCGCGAAAGAGAACTCCATGCGGTACGACTGCTGCCATGCGTCCGTAATTGTTGAGGCTCGCAAGCATGTGAAGAAGAAACGCCCAGTCGCCCTTGCTGGCGGGCGGAACCCCGATCTCAAACCGATGAAATCGATCGAGACTGGGCTCCATCTTGAATTTTTTCCCTTTCTTCACATCCTGTCTGCCGTCGGATTCACCGCCGGGATTAAATCCTTCCGCCCACTTATCGAGTGAAAAAGGCATGTTCGCCACGATGACATCAAACTGTTTCAGATTCCCGTCCGAATCAAGATGCAGAGGATTCGCAAGCGAGTCGCCCCACCGTATATCCGCGCCATGGATATTGTGAATGAAAAGATTCATCCGCGCCATGGCGTATGTCGAACCGTTGACCTCCTGACCGTAAATTCCAACATGGTCCAAGTCGTCCAATTGTTCTGCCGCGCGAATCAAAAGCGAAGCGGAACCACAAGTCGGATCGTAAATCGTGTTGTTTTTCTGAGGTTCCACCAAATGTCCCATGAGTTCCGAAACCATGGTCGGTGTGAAGAACGCTCCCGCTTTCTGTCCTGCCCGAGACGCGAATTCCCCGATCATGTATTCATACGCGTCGCCAATCACATCCGCCGCAGTCTGACCAGGTTTTATTTCTATGTGGCTGGGCTTTAAGTCCAAATCAACAAAGTCCTCCAACAACGTTCGCAGGCGTGTGTTTTTTTGCTGAGTGTTTCCAAAGACCGCTTCCGAATTGAAATCAATGCTGCGAAAAATCCCGCGCAATTCTCCATTTAAATCCTCAATCTTCTGTAACGCTTCGTTAATCAGAACTCCGATTTTCGTGTTGAATCTATTGTCGTATAGGTGGCGGAAACGGGTATTGTCTTCCAATTGAAACGAAAGTCGTTCTTTTGCCCGTTCAAATCGCAGATCGTTTGGATATTTTTTCCGCAGTTCATCCACATTCTCTTCATAGGTATCGTCAAGATACTTGATAAAAAGCATTGTCAAAATGTACTCTTTATAATTGGCTGCGTCGATGACGCCACGAAACGTGTCAGCTCCCGCCCAAAGAACACTTTTAATTTTTTCAATGGTCGTTCCCATTTGTGCTTCCTTTCTCTTTCTTCCTTAAATTTTCACCCATGGCGCGAAGCAAGCGTTCGTTTGCCGAAATGTACCGCTTTAAAAGGAGTTTTCTCCGTTTGGCAAGCCGCCAAAATTCCCCAAAATTTCGTTGCTCTTCAAACGGAATAAGGGGGATTTCCGCCGCCGCGATTTGCGAACCACTGATAGCCGCGATAGTGGTTCCCGTTCCCGAAAGTTGGGCAATATGGTTGAGCAAGTTTGTCGATTCCAGTAAAAATGCCAAATAGTTGGAATCAAGTCCCGGTTTCGGACGAATCGCAAAAAGATTCGTAGACAAAACAGTTGGCGGAATCTCGTCTAAAATCACAACCGCACCGTCTGGGTTGAGGCGTTTTACCAACACATCCCCCCTTCGCAAAAGTTGATTTTCCGTGTAGGGCGTCTCGCGCAGAAGAATACCTAGCTCACCGACCAAACCGTCTGGTGTCAGTTGCGCCGGCACTACCACAGCATACGAAAAACTACCCTCGGTCCTCTTTTCTCGGGAAACGACGGCATGTCCTGAGAGAATCTCCGCATATCCCCCGATCGTTACATTTTGTTTTTTGCTCAAAATATTTCTCCATCGAAAAGACCGGGAGAGAGAATCTCCCTCCCGGCGATTCAGTACCTACGCACGTTGAACAAGCAACCACGTAACTGCGTTACCATTGTACGGCGGCATCCGGTTACCTTTGGCAATTGGTGCGGTGATCGTCGGAATTCCAACAACCCGCCATACTCCAGAAACGGGGCAAACCTGACCCGTTTTAACGGTCATGATAGACCTCCTTTCAGATGATTTCCCCAAGCCACCTGCCCCAAGCGCTTGACATTTACTGTAGAACAAGTATAATGGACAACTCTATTGGTTCTCAAGGATACTTGGGAGCATTCCTCGAAGGGTTGATGTTGCTACATCAACCCTTCTTCACGTTAAAAGATTATTATATCACGTTTGACTTTTAGCGCAAGGGGGGCACAAGAAATTTTCTGCTGTTAAGGCTCAACATCTTAAAATTGCTGAAAATATCCAGTCGCCTTGAAGTTTTTCCTCAGACGACACTTTATTGGACGCAATCATGACAGCAGCGCGTGGGAGGGCGAAAATCTGCTTCAAAAAACTCGCATACAAATTTCGGCGAGCGACTTTACAGCGCAAAATGAGAAAACCTGCGCTTATTGAGCGAAAACAAAAAAGATGCCTTATGTTGATTCAAGCTCGGAAATTGCGAAGTAGAAATCGTCCAAGCGGAATGGCTTCGGGAAGACGCGTGCCGCGCCGAATTCCTCCAGTTGGCGCCATTCGTGCGATCGTGGGAACTCTAAAAACGCGAAGACTTGCGCTCGTGGGAATCGTGCTCGAACCTCGACAAAACAGCTCTGCGTCGCGGGCGTCCAATCTGGACAGTCGAAAACGACACGTCGTACGCGGTCGTCGACGCAAAGCGAGAGCTCGTCGAAAGTCGAAAAAGAACCAAACGTCGGGCTGGGGCTTAAGGCGTCTCGGAAAAAACGGAATAACTCGAAATCGTCCGTCTCCACCCAAGTCGCGCAGGGGGGGATCGGCTCGAGGTGCAGATGTTGGGAGCGACGCAGCGCCCAGCGTATTTGTGCGTCGGGGAGTGCCGATTCTGGGAGGTTCCACACGCTCGAGAAGTCGTGCGACCACGCGAATTTCTCAAGCGGAAACATCGTGACGAAATCGTACCACATCAAAGAGGACGCGTTTTTTTCGGGGCTGCCCGTCCTGCCCTCGCCCTCGCACCAACTCCCCAAGATCGAGAGGAGAGGCGAGATGGGAAACGCCCTTTTTAGCGCCAACGCTTCGCTTGATTGATCGCGTTCCGGGACGGGTCGCCAAAGGAGCGTGAGGCGCGGAATCAAAGCCTCCTGCGCAACGCGCTCGATGAGAGATTGGGCGCTTTCTTCGCACACGAGAGTTTCGCCTTGGCGTGCCAAAAAGTCGAGCACCCATTCGAACTCGTCCAGAACAGGGGCACCAACAACCAAAATCGGGGGAATCATCGACAATTTTCCCCCACAAGCGCAGTCGGCACACTCTCCTTCAGAAGTGCGTCAGGCGGATTCTCGGCGTCCCTCAAAATGGAGATTTTGACCTTCCCGGAAATAAGTTGGAGTATCTCACGACGATAAAAATATGCCGTCAATAAACACGACATGGTGTCGGAGATGAGAAACGCCGCCCAAATCCCCGTGATTGCGGGAAAATGGAAGTAGACCATCAGTCGCGGAGTGATAACAAGGAGCGGAATTAAAAAAATCACCTGCCTCGTCATACTCAAAAAGAGCGACAAATAGGGTTTCCCCACCGCTTGAAAGTAGTGCGAACTCACCACTTGAAAGCCAAGGAAGAGCATCATGCCCAAGCTGCATCGAACCGCCAGCGTGGAAATCTCCGCCATGCGCGGCGTAAGCTCCGTGAAAATCCGCACTAAAAGGTTCGGGAAAATCATGATCGGGATATACGCAATCACGCACCAAATCGACGAGACCAAAATGGCAAGTTGAAAGGTCTGGCGCACCCTGTCGAACTGTCTGGCGCTGTAGTTATAGCCCAAAATGGGCTGCGCGCCTTGGTATATTCCCAACACGACCATGAAAATCACAAGCGCGGCTCGATAAATCACACCCCAAACCGCCAACGCCGTCTCGTCGCCATACGTTGTGAGTTGGTGCATCAGGAGCATCCCCTGAAGACTCGCGACGGACTGCGTTATAAAAGGTGCGAGACCTATCGTAAGGACTGGCTTGCATATGCTCCAATCCAGCTTCAGGTTCTTGGTTCGAAGTTTCAAAAGGCTGTTGGAGCCGAGGAAAAACCGTAGCACCCAACACATGGCAATGGTCTGCGCAAGCGCTGTCGCCCAAGCCGAGCCAGCAACGCCCATTTGAAACCAACCCACAAAGATCGGATTAAAGACCGCATTGAGGATTGAACCTAAAACAAACACGCCCATCGCGATGTTCGGGTTCCCTTGAACGCGAACGATATTGTTGAGTCCAAACATGATCGCCGGGATAATCCCCGTAGCAATCGCAATGGACAAAAACGTCTTTGCCATCGCGCGAATTTCCGGCGTCGTGTCCGTTTGATTCACGTAAACGTTCCCTGCGACCAGAAGTACCAACGTCATGGTGAGCGTGAAAATCAGAATCATCGAGAATGCGTTCCCGAGCGTTTTTTCGGCTTCGTCCAATCGTCGCTGCCCGAGAAGGAGAGCGATATAGGAACATGCACCCACCCCGACCAGCATCCCAAATCCAGAGCTGAACACGACAATAGGAAAGACGAGCGTAACGGCGGCCAGCCCGTCGTTCCCAACGAAGTGCCCGATAAATATCGTGTCCACAATCGTGTACAATATCTGCACCAGCATCCCAAGTACTGCGGGTGTCGAGTATTTGAGAAGCAGACGTGAAACAGGTTCTGTACCGAGTGCCTTTGAATTATCCATACCAATTAGGGTCGGGCATACGCCTTTTCTTCTGTGGGAATGTCTTCAGGAATCGGAATGGTAACGACGCCAGTCGCCGCCCATTGCGTCCCGCGCAAAAATGGGACGATAAACGCAACGCTTCGGCATTGCTTGCCGGCATGTCCATAGGCGATGTGGAAGACACGCCCGCTTTTATACGAAATGGTCATTAATTGCGGCTCGAAGCGACCGGTTCCGCCCTTTGCGGTGTCGGAATAAGCGACCGCCAAAATGTTCACGTTTTGCGCCGGACCACGGAGCCGATCGTACAATTCGTCCGACTTATGCATGAAACGCGGGGGGAAATCCTTCAAAATCGGGTGTACGGTGTCGCACACCGAAATAACGAACTCGTGCTGCGGACCGTGAGAACCACCGCGCCCGGGGGAGTTGTCGAGCACGGGACGTCCATCCTGCCAATAAAGGTAGGGACCGGAGCGCTCATCACGATTCCCCCAACCACCGACGCCACACATGAGGTTGTACTCTTTCCACTCCGGGAACGCATTGTTGGCTGCGTGATAAATCACCAAACCACCGCCGTTCGCGACGTAGGCTTCGAAGTCCGCTTTGGTTCCTTCGCTCCACGAGTCGCCATTATAATTCATCACCACAACGTCGTACTCGCTAAAGGCGGGACGAAACGCGCTCATGTCTTGCCCCTTATCGGGAGACGTAGCGACTTCGACATAAAAAAGCCCCGTCTCTTCCAAATTCCTTTTGAGAACTGGCGTGGTCTCTCTCCAATTATGATTATTCTGACCATCGACGATCAAAACATTAATCATAGAACCATCCGGCTTCCCTGAGGTTATTTCCTGACCAAAAACACCCTGAGCGCCGCACAAACACACAACAACCAACCAAAGAATGGACAATCTCATATCTACCTCCAGAACAAATGGCGAGCAATATCAAACTTCCATTCTACCACATTTGAGAAAATACGCTAGGGGGGGAGAAAGTTTTTCGTTTCCCACCATCACGTTGCCGTTTTTCTTCTTCCTCCCAAATCACAAATTCAAACAACTGCCCATTTCGAGCCATTTTTTCACATTTTCCCAGAGAAAAAACTTCTCATTTCGCAATCGAGACCACGAAACACGCATCCTAAAGATTGTTGTCCAAGAAGCCTGATGTTTTAGTCCGCTTTCCGTACAAATGCGTTTGAGTGCGTTAAAACAAATGTGAAACGAACGTCAAAAACACCTCAAAAACAATTAAATTAACGAATATCAACTCTGCTGCGTAAATTCCACATTGAAACCCGCTTTTGTAAAAAACATTCGATTGTAAAAAACACCAAAAAAACGCATTTTTTCACTAAAAAGAATCCAAAAGTGCAAAAGTGTGAAACGCGTCATACCCCTATTTTTACGTAACATAGCATTTTTACGAATAGCGGACTAAAACGTTTTGAAAAAATCCATAATCATACAACCTCGTAAAAATAGGCATTTCGCAAAACGCCCCGAAAGAGCACCTCACATTTTTGATTTTTTGAGATGTTGTACAAAAAACCAAATTCCCCGTCTCTGAAGGGGTTGCCCGAAGGGCGGTGGGTAGTTTGAAGTGGGAAACGCTTTCCCCAAACCAAACACCTCGTCAGCCTAACGGCTGCCACCCCTCTATACTCGTTCTCCTTTAAAATTCCCGTTTTATGCGACGCTTTGTGAGCCGTGGTGCGTAGCTCCAACGGCGGACGACACCGGAAATTTCAACGCGAAGTATTATAAAAGCTTTTTGAAAGAGAGTTTGAAAGGAAACAATTTTTCAAAAATATTTCCTCTCAAGAGGCAGAAGGTTGCGGGGTAAAGCACTCGTGTTTATAAAATTGACACAACAGTAGTTCCAGATGAAGCGCCAAGCGATTCTCCCACCCTCCAGAACTACGGGCTGCGTCTGGCTCCCGGGCGTACCGGGCGGGCTACGCCCTCCGTTCTTGGCTCTGTAGAATCTCGAACGCAAACTTTTTTGATCGTCACCTATTTTCTCTTTTTTCGCCCCGGGTCTCTTGACAATATCCTGAAAGAGGGTAATATAAAAGGGATTCGATTTTGTTCACAATCACAAGGATTAAAGGTTTCCTCTTTTAGGAGCGACAAATGGATTATACGACTTATTTTCGCCATCATCCCGACAACAATGGTTACTTCGGCAAATATGGGGGCGCATTTTTGCCGGACGAGCTGAAGCCAGCGTTTGAAGAAATTGCGGAAGCGTACCAGACGATTTGCCACAGCGCACGTTTTATTAGCGAGCTTCGACGGATTCGGCGTGAGTATCAAGGGCGCCCGACGCCGGTCTATCATTGTGAAAGACTTTCTCAAAAACTCGGCGGCTGCCAAATCTATCTCAAGCGCGAAGACCTCAATCATACTGGCGCGCACAAACTCAACCACTGCATGGGAGAGGGACTGCTTGCCAAGTACATGGGGAAGAAACGCCTCATTGCCGAGACGGGGGCTGGGCAGCATGGTGTTGCGCTCGCGACGGCTGCCGCGTTCTTCGGCTTGGAGTGCGAAATACACATGGGAGAGGTGGACATTGCCAAGCAGGCTCCAAACGTGACGCGAATGAAGATATTGGGCGCGAAAGTCGTCCCCGTCTCGCATGGTCTGAAGACGTTGAAAGAGGCGGTCGATTCCGCGTTCGATTCGTATCTTAAGTCGTATAAAGACTCGATCTACTGCATCGGTTCCGCGTTGGGACCGCATCCGTTCCCGCTTATGGTTCGCGACTTCCAATTCGTGATTGGCGAGGAGGCGCGCGAGCAATTCCGAGAAATGACGGGATTTCTCCCCGATGCCGTGGCGGCGTGCGTGGGGGGAGGAAGCAACGCCATTGGAATGTTCACGCCCTTTTTGAACGACTCGGTCGATCTCTATGGTGTCGAGCCGCTCGGAAGAGGAACGCGACTCGGAGAACATGCGGCGTCAATGACCTATGGATCCGACGGTATCCTCCATGGATTCATGAGCAAACTCCTTCAAAACAACGATGGAAGTCCCGCGCCGGTCTATTCGATCGCAAGCGGTTTGGACTATCCCGGAGTTGGTCCCGAGCACGCGTATCTCCACGATTTGAATCGAGTGAATTATGTCTCTGTTTCGGACGAAGAGGCGATTGACGCGTTCTTCAAATTGTCTCAGTGTGAAGGAATTATCCCCGCGCTTGAGAGTGCGCATGCCGTGGCGTATGCGATGAAGTACGCGCGAGAGCGAAAGTCCGGCGCGATCCTCGCCAACTTGAGCGGACGCGGCGACAAGGATGTCGATTATGTCGTCGAGCACTATGGCTATGGCGAGCAATATCGTTTTCAAGATTGAGCGTGCTTGCAAGATGGGCGCTCCTGGAGGTGTGTTGAAATGAAGCAGACGACCCGTTATCGACCTCGATTGCAACGACTTTCCGACGCGCTGCGTGCCAGGATTTCGCCTCGAGTGTGGGGTGTCTGCTCTCAAGGCACCTCGTTGGGAAAACGTTCGTCGCTCAAAAAACGCCACGCGGCGCGCAACGAGGACGCATTGGGAGGCTCGGACCGCATTGAGCCTTCGCACGTCGCGCAGCAGCGGCAGGGGGGTGGCTCTGAGGCAGAAATGGATTCGGCGGTCCGCACGCCACAGATGCTACGGGTCGAGGCGATATTGTTTTTGTCGCGCGAACCCTTAAACGCTCGACGTCTCGCGCAGCTAGCGGGGATTCCGTCCGAGGAGACGCTTCCCATTATCGCGCAGTTGAATCGACTTTATGATTCGGAACGACGAGCGTTTCGCATTTTGGAGTTCGCGGGAGGGTATCATTTACGCACCAGACCTCAATTTACTCCTTGGCTGCGTCGATTGTGTCGCGAGCAAGGCGTGGAGGGCGTCGAGAGTCCCGAGATACGCCTTTCTCCACCCGCGATGGAGACTTTGTCGATTGTTGCGTATCGCCAACCGATCATTCGCGCGGAGATCGAAGCGATTCGTGGCGTGCAGTGTGGAGAGCTTTTACGCCTCCTTTTGAGTAAGGACCTCATTCGCATTTCGGGGCGCAGTACCGAATTAGGAAGACCGCGTTTGTATAAAACGACGAAAAAGTTCCTAGAGGTATTTGGCTTAAAATCGCTTGCTCAACTGCCTAAAATAGACGGAAACTAATTTTTATTTTTTTAGACAAAATCAGGGAATCCACGCAAGAAAAGGCGTGATGGTGCCGAAAAGCTGTTTATAATACTTCGCGTTAAAATCTCCGGTTTGGGACTGCTGTTGAAGCGATGCTCGCGGCAAAGCAAAACGTCGTAAACCGGGATTCCTAGAAAACGACGAGTATCGAAAAATGGAGGCGCCATCAGGCGGAGTGCACAGGCGTCCTTGAGTTTCAAAACCTTTTGCCTTTGATAAGGAGATTTCCATGCGTAAGTTTTTCGAACATGGTGGTTTTATTTTCCAGGATGTTGCTTTGAACGGGGAGCGCGACTGCTTTGACTTTCCCCCTTGCTGCATGGCGACGCCAAGTGCCTATCGGGACGAGGATGAAGAGGAAGAAGACTACGATTTCGACGAAGACGACTATGATGAGGAAGAAGACGAGGAAGATGAAGATGATTTCGACAATGATTTCGACGACGAGTACGATGACGATGATGAGTACGACGATGACGATGAATTCGACG
>JAUNBK010000168.1:693-4302 GCA_030527105.1 Planctomycetia bacterium | reverse complement strand
CCAAAAAAATACGACCAGAGAAAAAATTTTTTTGCCTAAAGCTCTTGACAAAATTCGTCCGATACCGTAGAATGAAAAAACCCTCGGGGGAGTTGTCGGCTCCCCGTCGGGTCTTCTTTTCCTTACTTGATTAGAAAGCCTGTGCAGCCGTCAGAATCAAGATAAGGAGCGCGATTAGCGCGATGATGAAAAATTTTTTCATTTTTCACCTCCTTGCAAGGGTTAAACTTTCGTAAGGAGGTTTTTTTCTGATTGAAACTTCCCTCCCCCCTACATTTATATTATCGTCTTTTTATACCATCAACTTTATTTCTGCGCGGCTTTTTTCGATATTTTTTTGGAATATTTTAGTCTGTTTTAACCATTAAAACAAGCATTGAAACGATTGTTATAGATAGCAATCAAAGAGAAAAAACAAGAAGGCAAAAATCAAATAAAAGACCGGCACGCAACCCAAAAAAAATACGACCAGAGAAAAAATTTTTTCCCCTAAAGGTCTTGACAAAATTTGTCCGATACCGTAGAATGAAAAAACCCGCCGGGGGTCAAGTCCGGCGGGTCTTCTAAAACGAGGGGACCGGGTTAAGGGTCAAACTTTAGTAAATTTTTATCGTCTTGCTAGTAGCAAACGCTACAGGCAAGGATAAAAATGACAATTGCAATCAGGATAATAAGAATTGTCTTTTTCATAAGCGATACCTCCTTTCTTTCGAAAGCCGGTTCCCCTCGCCTTATATTAATATTATCGTCTTTTTATGCCATCAACTTGATAAATATCCGAATCTTTTAGAAAATATTTTAGAGAAATTGAGGCGCGTTTGGTGCCGTGTTTTATAGAGTAAAACGCTGTTTAAGAAATCCGCCGATAGAATGCGTCCCACACTTTGTAAAACCGCCCCGCGCCTCCATATCCATCGGAGCTTGCGTGGGCGGATTGATACGCACGCGAAGCCGTCGCAAGATTGAAATCTTGCAGAGTGTCTCCGAATTCTGCAAATTCTCCCGGCTCAAGAGTCACTACGTGATTGGTGTACCAGCCGTCGCGCGGATTGTATGCCGCCGTGCTATCGTAGCCGGATGCTGGAGGAACATCATAAACACACGTGCAATCACCAACAGACGTTGTGTAAAAACCGCCGCCACCAGCTTGCGTATCGGGATACAAAGAGTACACGATTGACAATTCAATCGTGTACGAATATGGATTGTGAATTCGGAATATGGAGGCACTCGCGCTCGCATAGTTAAAATCCCCGCTCCCAAAACCGTTAAAAAAAGAGGAGCCGACAATTTCTGCATTCGAATAGTTGAGACTCCTCCAATAGACACGCGCTTCGGAAGTTTGCTCGGCTGGTGGCAAGTTTGTAAGTGTTGCATGATCTGGTGTATTTGAGGATTCTGTTTGCAATGTCACCTTATCAACATTGTCGCTATCAAAAGGAAGATATCCAAGCTCCTCACACACCAGACAAACATTCTCTAAAAAAGGGCGCCAGTCCTCCAAAGAAACATTTTTCGGGCGAAGAAGATATGCCTCCGGATAGCGCGTCTGCACAATCTCATCATCACAAAACTGATGTGTTGTTCCGCGTTCACCAATATTGTTGATGAAATACCGTCTTTTTTCCGGATATCTGGAATTCGTTTCGTCGATATTTTCGACATAATCTCTCGTCATATAATTTGGAACAACTGTCCTCAATCGCTCAGCAATTTCAATCAGTTTCGCATGTGGCACGTGCGCTCCCAGTTTTATTGGAAGCATTGCGCGTTGGAATCCGATTGCGTTCGATAGCTCGCAACGATTCACGGCGGCAATTGCGGCATTGATCAGGTCGTAATTTGAGGCGTTATAAGCCATATCCAATCCTCCTGTGTGCCGGTGTAATCAACGAACTGCATTTCACACATTTTCGTTTCTTTCAGACCATGCCTGAATGTCACCTCCATCTCGAACATATTGCCCGCACATTCCCACCAGCCTTCATTACTCCCACGTGTTCCGATAAAAAACATGTCGTCGGTTTCGTCGTATTTCACCTCCACCAGCCCGGCATTTTCTCTCGATAAAATCTCGTAAAGAGTAAACGTTTTTGGTTCCTCCACGAGCGTTATACTTTCGGGCGTTTTGAATTCAAACGAGAAGCGCAAGTCTGCGCTTTTATCCGCTGTCCACCTTGCAACAAGCGAATCGTTTACCCGGATTTCGGTTTCGTTTTTTTCATAAACATAGCGTGCCGCCGTGGTCAACGCATTCATTTCCTCGCGCACGTTGACCACAAACGAATCCTTTTCAACCGTTGCAAGGTGAAATATCGTGGCAGAATCAATGGCGGGCGGATTGTCACTTTCGTACCAGCCAGCCGTCTCATTTTTCCACGTTCCCATTATCCACTTTCCCGCCTCTGAGAGATATCGAATCCCTGAATAAATTTCGCCAGAGACCCCCGTTGCAAACGTTCCATCGTATTGCCACACGCGCAAATCGCCCACCGATTCCTTGCGAATTGATCGAACAAACGCATTTCCGTCAACATCATTTCCCCGCCAGCGAGGTGATCCGAATTGAATTTCCCCCTCCGCCGAAGTACCACTTTGGGGCGTATAAATGCCATACTTGGTAGTGCATCCCCACACAGGCGCGGCGGCTTCCACGAGTCCAAGCTCCGCAATGGTCGTCTCCCCCGCATTGAGATATACCCCAATTCCAGATTGTACCTGCCACCGCTCGCCATCAAAGAAAAGATATTCTGACGTACTTTTGCAAAACCAGACATCTCGTCCATTATATTCCCGGAACATCGGGCGCCAGAAGTTTCCCGCGCCGTCGGTATACACCGTCCCGATCGAATCCACACGCCGAATTTCTTTCCCATTATGATAATAATCCCCGCGCCTCCATACGACATTTTCAGCAATATCTGTTATCGTTTCAAACGGCACCCAAATTTCTTCGTCATTTTCTGTGCCAACGCACCCGACCGTTTTTTTTACCGCGACGGTTGCGAGACTTTCCACGGGGTCGCTTCCTGCCGACAGTT
The DNA here is from genome assembly GCA_030527105.1 of Planctomycetia bacterium. GTDB lineage: Bacteria > Planctomycetota > Planctomycetia > Pirellulales > Thermoguttaceae > RGIG3701. The sequence continues at coordinate 1,261 of JAUNBK010000168.1, read as the reverse complement.
GTGTTGCCCAAATAGTTCTACCATCCGAATGAGTCCCCATGCCTTCCAAGGCAGTCCCCGCGGCGTCAACAACCGCCGTTTCAACAGATTCCCCTGTTTTATTCGCAAAAAAAAACCACTTTCCTGCGGCATGGTTCCAACGCACCATAACACTTTCGCCCGCTTCAAAAGTTGCCCCGACGGGCAAGCAGGGAGCTGGATGGGCTTCAAGCGTGCTCCCGCCGCGAAAAGAAGCGCCGGAAAGAACGACGCTTTGCGCGGGGGTATCGCTCGCGATTGTTACGGAGACCGAAAGCGTGCCGACAAGCTCCGGAACAAAAGCATTCAAAATTTTCCTGTGAGAAAACTCGACGACCGCACCCGCTGGAAGGCACCAGTTATATCCCGGCTCCAAATGCGCAATGCCCGCCGCCGCTACCTCTGTGGTAGATGATCCATCGACGGAAACCGCCTCTGGCGAGTCGGCAAAAAAATCGAAATTTTCCGCGAGAATGCCAAAATTTGTTTCTGCCGAACGGGTCGTAAAGAGCGCAACGACGGCGCGTTCGTCGGAAGTTTCGTCGGAAGT
>JAUNBK010000168.1:0-683 GCA_030527105.1 Planctomycetia bacterium | reverse complement strand
TTCTGTCGGAAAGATATTCCGTATCACAGAGCGTACTGTTTTTCATCTCATAAGACGAAATAACCTCATCCGAGAAAATATAAATATATTCGTCGATTATAAGCTCAAGCGTTGCTTTTCCGTTTATGTCCGACAAAGTTTCGTCGGAAGTTTCCGCAAGCCAAATGATTTTAACAGGTCCGTCGTCCGCAGAGCAGAAAACCCCGTCCGCCTCAGGAACCGCAAAGAAAGGCGCCGTCGCCTCGCTCCCCCTGAGCCTTGCGACCGTCGCGCCGGCAATAACCGCGCGTCCAACCTCACCCGGCGGAATCGGCTCTTGCGTAACACCAAAAACCGCGTCGGTCCGATCCGATGAAGCGGAATCCGACGAAGAGGGTAGAGAGACTTCGAGAACGATTCCGTCCGCAAGCGAGGAGGAAAAAAAGTCGTCCGCCGTCGCAAAAGTCGCGTCAAGAACTTCGACAGCGCAAAAAGCGCGGACCGCCTCGTCCGTTGCGTTCCGAACGAGAATTTCGGCTCCTCTCGACGCGAACTCCTCGCCGAAAGAGGGGGTCTCAGACAATCGCTGGTTCAGATCGCCGACGCGCGCGATCGTGCGTTTCATTTCTTTGTAGTTCATCGTATACTCATTATATACTCGTTCTCGTTTAAAATACCCGTTTTACGCGACGCTTTGCGAGCCG
>JAUNBK010000053.1 GCA_030527105.1 Planctomycetia bacterium | reverse complement strand
GGCGAAACGAACGAACGCAAGGGGGCGAATGCGGAGCCGCCCCCGAGCAGAGAGAAGCGCTGGAGCAGATGCCGTTAGATACCAAGGGGCGGTATAGAGTCCTATGATGCTTCGCGGTGAAATTTCAACGAAAAGCATCGTGAAATTCAAAAACAAATGGCAATCGGGTGCCGAACGCTCACTCTTCTAGCGGAGTCCAACCCGTCACGAGACGCCAATAGCGCTCGTCGAGTTCGTACGGGTCGATCGCCATCCGGGGCGGCGTGTCGGGCGGCAAAAGTCCATAACGAATCATCTCGCGTAGGTACGCCCAGCGCGGCACGAAGTGTTGGGGACAGTCGCGCCCGTTGTTTTGGCTCGATGTCGTCATGCTGAATCGATTGTCTTCCTCCAAAATATACCGACGCCCGCGCTCAATGTACCTCAAAAGAATTTGGTAGTCCGGGTCGTTCGTGTCGCGAAAGACACGCGTTCCCGATTTCGCCTCGCACGTTCCGAGACCTCCCGCCTCCTTCGAGAGCGGACCGCGGAGAATCTTCGATTTTTCCGGGTACGAAAGATTATAAATGACGTGTCGATTGAATCTTCCGTTGTCTTCGCACATGGTGTGCGCCACGAACATGTTGTTTTGCGCGCGCGGGTCGTGATTCACCTTGTAGTCCGTGAATAAATTGTAGGTTCCGATGTTTCGCTCCTCCGGGGTGGGAGCGTGGCATCCGTCGCATCGGCGCGTGACGACTTCTTCTGCCGCCTGCGTCTCCGGCCAGTTGGCGTCGTTGCGAACGTTCGTGTTTTGCATATAATACCCCAATCCTCCCGAGGCGTTGGCGGCGTAGGTGCCCGCATAATTCGCGCCTGCGTCGAGCCACAGACGAATAATTTGCTGCTCGTCTTCTGGCATATCAACGCCCTCGTGCCCCTCTTCGATCAACTTTAAAAGATGGCTCGACCCGGTTCCGATTTCGTACGGCGCAAAGTTGCTCATGGCGCGGTTTCTATTGTCGCCGAACATCTTCCGCCACGACATTTGCATATAGCCAAACGTATAAACGGGGTTCCAATCGCCAGAAATATTGAAGCCGCCCTCCTCACGATCATGATTATGACACTCCAAACAATGCTTGTCGAGGATTGGCTGAATATCGCGCGGGAAGCTAAAAACTCCATATCTCGGCGTGCCTGGCTCGGGTTGAGGGTCGGTCGCGGTCGTGCGTAAAAGACGATTCAACCGGTCGCGATCGTCGGCGTTGGGCGTCTCCGTCCGTTCCTCGTGGCATCCTATGCACGTCGTTGTCTCCCCGGGCATCACGGACGTAAACGAGTGCATCCGCTTCACGCAATGATTATTCTCGTCCAGCGCAACAAAAAGGACGCTCCGATTGGCAGGGATGTTGAAATACGCGCTCCCATCTTGCGAAACGGGGACGGAGCCGAGGAGTCTTTCGATCGTGAAAGTCCCTTCCGTTGAGATTTGCTCCATTCCGCCCGAATAATGAACAGGTTTCGGGAGCGTCTCGTATATCAACAATTTTTTCACCGTGCCGGGTTTCAACTCCTGCATCTTGCGTCCGCGGTAAATGTTGACGAGCGCAAGAGACCCGTGGTCTTTTGAGTAGTCTGTCTGATCGGCAATAAAACGCTCGCGCTCACGCTTCATGATTGGGCGCGGCTCGCCGATCCAATACCCCGCGCTCTTCAATTCCGGCGGCAGAGTGAAAATCGTCTCCTCAATGCCGTCGCCATTCATAAGGACGAGCCGATCCGATGTGTTGCAAAGAAAGTGATTTTCGGTAAAAGCCCACGGGTCGCTATGATTGTTGTGTTTCGACACGGCGCGCGCTCCTCGAGGGTCGTCGGGACCAAGGCGCGGGTCGACGATCGTGATTTTCCCATAATGCTCGCGCAGTCCGTGCCCGGGGGAGAAACACGCGACAATTTTCTCCGTCCCCGGGATTGGTTTTGGAGCAAGCATCGTTATATAGGGGCGCAAGTTGCCGTAGAAGACCGACTGGCGCGTGCCGTCGGGATTCATCGTCCAGAGGTGGTGGTATTGCACTTGTCCACGATCGACATACTCCCACCGCATGTAGATAATCCGTCCGTCGGGGAGCACCCATGGGGTGTTGTCCTGCTCGACGTTGGCAGAGAGCGGGTGGATGCCAGTGCCGTCGAGGTTGCATTTGTGGATTGTGCCGCACTGAGTGAGCCAGCATTGCACCCAGCGTCGGGCGCGCGTGGAGCAAAACACGATTTTATCGTCGGGCGTGTAGCACGGTTCGTAATCATCCCACCCCGAGGGGGCGAATTCTTGGCGCCCTTCGAGACTCGCGGCACTTTTGCGATGCTCCTGTGTCTCCAACGGGACGACACCTGGCGGAATCGCGACTGGCGTATCCTCTCCAATACCCGTGATTTGGCGCAAATTGGATCCATCGATGTTGATTTCGTATAGGCTGTAGTGTTTTTTATTCGCGGGGAGATACGAAAAAACCAGCTTTTGGGCGTCGTAATGGATGTTGGGGTCGCGAATATTTCCGTTGGGGTCTTCAAAAATCTTGCGGAGGTTTTTCGTTTTCACGTTATAAATCCAAATCGCGCCCCCCGTGTTGCGTGGGAAAGGAAGACGGCACGCATTGTCGCCATAATATCCAATGTTGGCGTACCAATGCCCGTCGAAGCTCGGTTTTCTCGTAACGAAAAGGATTTCGTCCGGCAGCCCGTTCGCGAGAAAATCCTCCACCATCGACTCTCGCGACGCAGGCTCCAGCGCCTCAGCTTTCTCGCGTAGCGCAATGTAGTCGTAGAAGAGGAAACTCCCTTTGTCCAACATGATGGAGAGCGTATTCGTCCCTTTTTTCACGACGCCGCCCGGGATTTCGACAAAAAACGGGATGCCCACCCCAACCACATCGAAAGACCCCCACGGATTCTGGCAGTGCGTGGTGGGATTGCGTTTGATGGGAGACGCAACGCCGTTCGTCGTCACGTGTACTTCCGACACGCTGCTGTGGGCGTGAGCGATCCCAATCACGAGATGGAGCGCGTGGGGATAATCCTTCTCGGCTTGGAATTCGATTTCCGCAATGAATTTTCGATGTCCCGCTTTTGCCTCGAGCGTCGACCAATGCCACGGCGTCCACTCAGAGGTTTTGTTCTTGCCGACGACAAACTTCAAAAACGGCACCGCTTGATTCTTGTCGGGCACCTTTTTCGCGAACGACGCCCAATCGGGCTTATTGAGAAATTCTCCCGCACACGAGTCCGGCTCGCCAATGAGAAAAACCACATCCTCCGGCAACTTCGCTCCCTGCGCGCGAACAGAGGCGGGAGACGCGCAGGATAAACAAAGCAAAAACACAAAAAACATTGCAATACGCAGTCCCGGCTGGGGACGGTGGGCGGAAATCTTGTTTTGAATCATGATACTCTCATCCTTACACACATCATTGGAACAAATCGCATGGGCTTTCCACCCACACAACTCTATCATACCCGATTGGAACGAAAAAAACAAGAGACCTCCACTCAAAAATGCAAAGTTGGGAGGAAAATTGTTGTTTCGAACGGTTTTTGGGGGCACGTTGCGCGTCTTCGGAAAAACGGAATATTCTATTATTGGCGTTGAAAGTTCCGGTTCCGTCTGCCGTCGGATCTATGCACCACGGCTCGCAACACGTCGTGAAAACGGGATTTTTAGAGGAAAACGAGTATAAGGAGGGCGAGTAGAGTGCGCTTGAGTATGGGTGCGATCAAAAAAAGTTTGTGTTCGAGATTCTAGAAAGCCGAGAACGAAGGGCGTAGCCCGTAGTTCCGGACGGAAGGGAGAATCGTTCGGCACTTCATCTGGAACTACGCGTTAGAGAATTCCCCTCTTCCACAGGGGAGACAGCCGTAGGCTGACGGGGTGTTTGGTCGGGAGGAACGACTTTCCCACATCAGAACTATCCCCCGCCCTGCGGGCGTATCCCTTCAAAGAAGGGGAATTTGAGGGGGAGGCTCCTCACACTCAAGAACCGAGAACACCAACTTTTTTTGAGGGCACCCCTTAAGTATAAAATTCTCCGGGGGGGATAGGAACGGACGGCATTTTATGCTATAATGCGTCTTTGGACGTTTTTATAATTACTTCGCGTTGAAATTTCCCGTGCCGTCCGCCGTCGGAGCAACGCGCTACGGCTCGCAACACGCCGCATAAAACGGGAATATCAAAGGGGAACGAGTTAAAGCACGATGAGTATGAGGGGGATAGAATCAGGAGGATTGGCATGAAATCGAACGCAACGGCAATTGAATCTTTGCGCTGGGAAAAATTTCAGGTGCTGGACGATGGGTTCGTCTGCCTCGTCGATTGCATGGGTGACGACTCCGACATCGCGCAGGCGGCAAGGGTTAGCTATGGCGAGGGGACGCGACGCGTTTCGGATGATGAGACGCTCATTCGGTATCTCCTCCGCCACCAACACTCCACGCCGTTCGAGATGGCGGAGATCAAGCTCCTTGTGCGAGTCCCCATGGATTGCTGGCGACAGTGGATTCGGCATCGGACCGCCTCCGTGAACGAATACAGTACGCGATACTCCGTGGCGATCGATCAGATGTATTCCGTTGCGCCAGACGCGTGGCGGCAGCAGGCAGCGACGAATCGCCAGGGAAGCGACGGCGTGTGCGACGCCCAAACGGGTGAGACTCTCTCCGAGAAAGAGCGTGAGATTCATCAACGTGCCCGTGAGATTTATCTCGAGCGCCTCGAGGCTGGCGTGGCGCGGGAGTTGGCTCGAAAAGACCTCCCGCTCTCCACCTACACCGAGGCGTATTGGAAGTGCGATCTGCGCAACCTGCTGCATTTTCTCGCTTTGAGGATGGAGGGGCACGCGCAGTTGGAGATTCGCCAATACGCGACGATCATTGGAGAGAAAATCGTTGCCGAGCTATTCCCCATTGCGTGGCGCGCGTTCCAAGATTATATCCTGGAGTCCACGACACTCACGCGTTTGGAGCGCCGCGTGGTCGAGCGTCTCGCACGGCGTGGGATTGTCCCTGCGACGGAGGAGGTGTTTCTCGAGTGCCAAGACGATTCGTGGCGAGGGCTTGAGAGATGTCGTGAGAGAGACGAATGCAGAGCGAAACTTAAGAACCTCGGGTTGCTGGAGTGATTTTTCGCTCGTGAGGCGGCGTGAGTCCCACTTTTTAACTTACGATAGATATGATGAGTAACGAAAACAAAAGTGCGTCGTGTCAACAAAGTCGGATGATGAAGGCACTGCGCCGCGAGCCGACGGATTGCACGCCTATTTGGATGATGCGCCAAGCGGGGCGATATATGCAGGAGTATCGAGAGGTGCGAGAGAAAACCTCTTTCCTCGATCTCTGCCAGAATCCTTCTTTGTGCGCCGAAGTCATGATTACGGCGGTCGAGCGCCTTGATGTGGACGCCGCGATCATTTTCTCCGACCTGCTCCCGATTCTTCAGCCAATGGGGATGGAGCTTGAGTTTCAAAAGGGGGAAGGTCCCGTTATTCATAATCCCGTCCGAAGTTTGGAAGATTGCGAGAATCTCCGACCGCTGGACGACCCGCAGGAGTTGGGCTTCGTCTACGAGACGGTGCGACTCACGCGGGCGGCGCTTCGTCCCGAACTTCCGCTCATTGGTTTTTCTGGCGCGCCTTTCACGCTTGCGAGTTACGCAATTGAGGGCGGCGCAAGCCGAAATTATGTCCACGTCAAGAAGATGATGCACGGCAAGAGTGGTCTGTGGGACGTCATCATGAGTCGTTTGGCGGATGCCGTCGCGAAGTATCTCATAGAGCAAATCAAGTCGGGAGCCGACATTGTGCAAATTTTCGACAGTTGGGCTGGCTGCCTCAGTGTCTCGGATTATGCGCGATTCGTGAAGCCGTACTCTGCCGAGGCGATACGCAGGGTTAAGGAGTTTTCGCCCGAGACGCCCGTGATTCATTTCGCGACAGGCAATCCGATGCTCCTCCCCGAGATTCGCGAGGCGGGCGGGGACTGCATCGGCGCGGATTGGCGTATCGATCTCGACGACGCGTGGGACTTGATCGGGCGCGACAGGAGTATTCAAGGGAATCTCGACCCTGCTGTTTTGTTGGGTGCGCGCGAGGAGATTGAAGCGAGTGCGGCGCGCGTCCTCCGCCAAGCAGCAGGGCGCCCCGGGCACGTCTTCAACCTTGGACATGGCATTTTGAAGGAAACGCCCGTCCAGAACGCGATCGATTTGGTGAAAATAGTGCGCGACCTTTCCTCATGATATCCATCTCTCGGGGCGTTATCCACTGGGGAGTTTCGAGGAGCCGCCGTCCGTTGTGGGGGCGGCAGGACTCCTAAGTGCGGAACTTTAACTCATTTATCCACCTTGCGACTTCCCCATCGCGATGGTCGAAGAAGAAACTATGATTTTGGTCCAGTGTCGCAATTTCGCTCATGCTCTCTGCATCCAGCTCGAAATCGAACACCTCGAGGTTCTCGATCATCCTCTCACGACGCACGGATTTTGGAATCACGACGATGCCCCTCTGGAGAAGCCAGCGCAAAACGACTTGCGCGACGCTCTTCTCGTACTTTTTCGCAAGTTTGAGCAGTACCTCGTTTTGAAAGAGATTGTTTCGCCCCTCAGCAAAAGGTCCCCATGATTCGGGTTGGACGCCGTACTTTTTCATGAACTCGACTTCGGCAATCTGCTGGCAAAACGGATGCGTCTCCACCTGATTGAGAGCTGGCGCGACCTCGTTATTCTTCATCAAATCCATCAATCGGTCTGGCTTGAAATTGCTCACGCCAATTGCGCGGATTTTGCCTGCGTGATACAATTCTTCCATGGCGCGCCACGATCCGTAGACGTCGTTGAAGGGCTGATGAATGAGGAAGAGGTCGAGATACTCCGTTTGCAAACGATTGAGTGCGCGTTCGAAAGCGGCTTTTGCTCGTTCGTACCCGGCGTCCTGAATCCACAACTTGGTCGTGATGAAGATTTCCTCGCGTGGAATGCCACTTTTTCGGACGGCATTTCCGACCTCCTCCTCGTTTTCGTACCCAGAGGCAGTGTCCAAAAGGCGGTACCCAACCTCAAGCGCGTCGCTCACGCAGCGCTCGCACTCCGACGGCGCGATTTGATACACCCCGAAACCGAGAATCGGCATCTCAACCCCATTGTTTAATACGACCTTTTTCATAAAACCTCCATTGTTTGAGAGTATGCTATTGAGCATTAAGCTGGAACTCACAACGTTTCGCGAGTCTCTGTGTGTGGCATCTTACGGAGCCTTGTGTTTTGGATCTCCTCGACGCACTCTTCTCATTCTACCGCATCTTGCCACAATTGTCAAGCAGATCCTTTTTGTCGGACCGATCTGCCGAGGTTCTGACTTGTTGAACTTCGGCAAGACGATTTGCAGGAGAATTGGCTAGGTTTCGCACGACAATCTCAATCGTGAGGCACCCCAGATTCTGCCAAAATACGCGCTTAGTAGCCGAGTGGGTGAGATTTTTTCGCCAAAAGAGAAAAAAATTTGTCTTTTTTTCGTCTTTTTTTCCCCTTTTTGCCTCCTCTCCTGTTGAAATTTCGCCAAAGTTTGCTAATATATAAGATTGGTGGATTCGCCTAGTTGTTTGCGCTGGCGAGAACGATGCACTATCGGAGTTTTATGAGAATAATATCCGAGACCATTTGAATTCGAAATTATTCCGACGTTGCCTTCCGTTCCCATGCCCAAAGTTACCTTTTTATCGTTGGCTGCTGCTTGTCGATGTGCCTTGGGTTGTTCGGAAGTGGAATCGTCGGGTACAAAATTTGGGAAACGGTTGAAAGAGGTTCAAAATATGTATCTGATTTTGATTTTATACAGATGCATACAATTTTGCCTCGGATTGGCGCGAGAGATTCCTGAGGTGAGCGATCCAAATCTGGTCGCTCGTCGGGGAGAGAAGGGTTTGCGCTATATGAGGTCTGCGCTGATGGGGCGTCCCACGAGGGATGCCTTCGGTCGGGGCGATTCTTCGTCCGTTTTTTCGTCCGAACTAAAATTTCTTGCAGGGTGGGGAAAATATGTACCCCCTCTCTTTAGTGGGCGAGTCCCTTCGTCCCGTTTTGTGCGGAAATTCATGCGGAATTTTATGCGAAAGAACTCACCTGTGCGTGGGGTCTTCTTATCTATTTCGTCTCCAAATTGCTTCGATTGGCATCCGTTCTTCCTCCGCGTACCTTTGGCGTCCCGACGATAGGGCGACGAAACGTCGTCACGAATCCAGAGATGTCACGCCTTTTGCGCGTTTTTTATATATTTGGTCTATTCCCAAAGAGGTTTATGTATGTTCATAACCATTCCCATATCGGGGCAGTCCCTCCTGTCCATACCCATCGCGGCAATGAATCAAACGCTGATTTCTTGTGTTTTGATGTTTGTCGTGACTTTTATCGTTTCGATCCTTTTCGTGAGTTGGCTTACCAAACTCCGCCTGGCGGACGTGGCGGCTCGCGTCCGCGAGATCGAGACAAAGGCGGAAGAGAAAGCCGCTCTGCTTATTCAGAATGCCGAACTTGAGATTCGACAAAAACAGATCAACACCAAGGAAGAGGCGGAAAGAGAATTGCGCATTCAACGCGAGGAGTTTCACGAGCGTGAGCGTCTCCTCAACAAGCGCGAAGACGCAATCACTCAGCAGCAAGATCAACTCAAGAAACAAGAAAAGGTGAACGAAAACACCCAAAGAAAACTGAACGAGAAAATCCAAGAAAACACACGGCGTGCGGAGGACTTGGATCGTTTGATTCAGAATGAAAGGGTTATTCTTCACGAATTGAGTGGTCTCACCCCAGAGGAGGCAACGCGCCGAATCCTGAAGGATGTGGAGTCGGGGCTTCAGCAAGAGATGGGGGCGATTATCGCCAGGCACGAGAAAAAAATGAAGGAAAATTGCGAGGATATTTCGCGCGAAATCCTACTCAACGCCATCCAAAGATATGCCGCGCCGCACACCGCTGAGGCGACGACGAGTACCGTCGACATTCCCAACGACGAAATGAAAGGGAGAATCATCGGACGTGAGGGGCGAAATATTCGCACCTTCGAAAGCATCACGGGTGTCGACGTCATCATTGACGACACGCCGGGGGTCGTTATCGTCAGCTCGTTTGACACCATCCGACGCGAGGTGGCGCGCCAAGCGCTTGCAAAATTAATCCTCGACGGAAGAATCCATCCCACGCGCATTGAGGAAATTGTCCTCGAAACGCAGGCGCAATTGGAGAAAAGCATCCAAAGAATTGGCGAGGAAGCTGCCCTCGAGGTTGGATTCCCCAATATGCACGAAAAAATCATCAACCTTCTCGGCAGGCTCCATTATCGTACAAGCTATAGCCAGAACGTTTTGCGCCACAGCGTGGAGGTTGCGTTTCTCTCGGGGATGATTGCCGAGCAGCTCGGTTTGGACGAAAAACTCGCCAGAAGATGCGGTTTTTTGCACGACATTGGGAAGGCTGCCGACCATAATGAAGAAGGTGGGCACCCGAAAATCGGCGCCGACTTGCTGAGGCGATATGGCGAGCCGAAAGAGGTCGTGCTGGCTGCCTTGTGCCACCATGACGACTATCGCGCGGAGAGTGCCTACACTTCTATCGTGGCGGCGGCGGACGCAGCAAGCGCCTCGAGACCCGGCGCACGGCGTGAAACGCTCGAGCGATACATTCGACGCATGGAGGAGTTGGAGACAATCGCCTGTGGCTTCAAGGGTGTCGAACAAGCGTTTGCGATCCAAGCGGGTCGCGAGCTGCGCGTTATCGTTTCGTCTAAAGATGCTACGGACGAGCAAGCCGCGAAAATTTGTCGCGACATTGTGCGTGCGTTTGAGCAACAGCTGAGCTATCCAGGGGAGATTAAAGTCACGGTGACTCGCGAGACTCGTTTTGTCGAAATCGCGAAATAGGCGTCCATTTTTGAGGCACTATGAACATAGTGAGAGAAATGTTGGAATCAAAATGTTAAACAGGCAAAGAACCATTTTGGTACTGAGTTTTTTGGTCTTGTCTCTCCCGTTGTGGATTTGTGGCGGGGGGCAGAGTGCCACGGGGCAGACGACTCCCCCTGCAGAGCTTTCTCGGGAGAGGCAGGAGTTCAACCGCGTTTTTAGCGAGTGGCAGCCTAAACTCCAAAGAATGAAGGATTTGAGAGAGACGTATCATCGTTTCGGAACCACGGACGACGAAAAAGAGACTTTGCGCAAGGAGTATAATGAATTGCTGGCCGAGTCCGTCGACACGTGTCGGCATCTCACGGATCAGGCCGTTTTGTGTATTTTTAAGGATTTGGAGGAGAATCGCGACCTCGAGGAATTTTTGAAATACATCCTCGGTTGGTATCAGGAGATGGATCTTTACGAGGAGGCGTTTGCGCTCGCCCTCAAATTGCGCCAGAACGAAATCGCCAAAACCGGTCGCGAGATCGGGAGCGATTATGTCGTTCGAGCCTACTCCTTCTCGGCACTTTATTCCAACAATTTCGAGGAAGCCGCCAAAGTTGCCCCGGCGCTCATGAATCTCAACCAAAACCGCATGTCCCAATTCGATTGGTCGCAGAGTCCGTTCCAAAATTTGGAGTATTGGCGAGAAGAGTGGCGCAAGGAGGTGGAGCGCCGCGACAGAGAGGAGCTTGTGGGGGATCTTCCGCGCGTCATGTTGATCACGACCAAAGGGAATATCGAAATTGAGTTGTTTGAAGACGACGCGCCAAATACCGTCGCGAATTTCATCTTTCTCGTCGAGAAAGGGTTCTACACCAATTTGGATTTCCACCGCGTGATTCAAGGTTTCATGGCGCAAGGCGGAGGATCCGAGTTGCTAAAAACGGAGACAAACCTCGACGGAACCCTTAAAAGGCGCGGAAACGGTGGTCCGGGATACTCCATTCCGGACGAAATCAACGAGAACAGCCGCAAGCATTTTCGTGGGATGGTCTCCATGGCAAATGCGGGACCCGACACGGGCGGATCGCAATTTTTCATCATGTTGCGACCGCGTGCCGATTTGGATGGCAAACACACTGTGTTTGGTCGTGTCGTGAGTGGGATGGAGAACGTTTCTTTTCTCCTTCGACGCACGCAGGAGGAGCCGGATCCGAACCAACCTGAGAAAAGGCGCGAGGAGCCGGGGATCGAAATGCCTGACAAAATCCTTTCCGCTTATGTCGTACGCAAAAGGAACCACGAATACAGTCCACGACTGAAGCCGGACAAGAATCAGCGCCCGCCGTTCCCAAAGATGCCGGGGCAAGAGGACAAGCCGAGCGACATTTTGGGCGATAATTGGGACGTGTTCGATGAAATTCAGCGTGGGATGCCTTGATGCTTTGGAAAGTTATTTTGTTGCTTGCGTGTTCCAACACGTTTATGGCGTTTGCGTGGTATTCGCACTTGAAAAATCAGTCGAATTCGCCACTTTGGATTGTCGTACTGAGTTCGTGGTTGATCGCCTTTTTTGAGTATACGCTTATGGTACCCGCGAATCGAATTGGGAACCAAATCATGACGCTTCCTCAGCTTAAAATCCTCCAGGAAGCCGTCAGTTTGAGCGTTTTTGTCCCATTTTTGATTTTCTACATGAGGCGCGGAATCACGTGGAACTATTTGTGGGCTTCGCTCTGTATTTTAGGGGCGCTCTTTTTTATCTTTCGGGATGAAGTATGAGTGCATTGCGTCGATTTTCCCCGAGAGAAACTCCGTGTGTGGCTTCGGGCGAGTCCCACATTGCGCCTCCTTTGAAAGATCGGCTGCTTGAGAGAGCTTTTTTGCATGAACTCTCCCTCCAAAACGCGCCGACTGCGCCCGTGGGGGTGCATTATACCCCTGTCGAAATTGCGCGGGAGGTCGTGCAAAAAGCGTTGAGACCTATTTTCTCTCCCGAACGCGGCGCGCCTCGGTCGCTTGAGGAGGTGTTGAGTCTCAAAATTTACGACCCCGCAATGGGCGCGGGGATTTTTCTCATCGAGGCGTGCGACCAAATTGCAGCGTTAGCGAAGCCACTCGCGCCGGAGGGATTTCCCCTCAAGTCTGCCATTTTGGAGCATTGTTTGTTCGGTACCGACGTCGACACGTCTGCGGTGGCGCTTGCGAAAACGCTCTTGTACGAATTCGCTCAAAGTCCAGATTTAGAGGTGCGCACGCTCGAAAAGCATTTCCTCCCTGCCGACTCGCTCCGTTTTGCGCCGCAGTGGGAGTGCGCGCCGTTTGATTTGGTGTTGGGGAATCCTCCCTTTTTGGGTGGGCGAAAAATCCGACGCGCTCTGGGCGATGATTATTTCCACTTCCTGACGAAAGAATTCGCCCCCGACGCGAGTGGGAATGCGGACTACTGCGCCTATTTTTTCCGCCTTGCGGAGAAGATTCTCAAGCCTGGTGGTATTTGTGCGTTTGTCGCAACCAACACGCTTGCGGAGGGGGACTCGCGAAAAACGGGGCTAGACCCTCTCTTGCGCTGCGGAGCCGTGATTTATGACGCGAAACGTGTCACGTGGACGTCGCGCGCCGCCGTACAAACGGTGTCGATTCATCTCCAACTCCCCGGAATCGCTCCGCCGAGCGTGCGTTTTTTGGACGATCAGCAGGTGCCGCACATCTTTTCCTCGCTCAAAACGTTGGACACGGCACGACTCACGCGCGTTTTTCCGCAAAATCGATCCCTTTGCTATCAGGGTTTCGTCCTTGCTGGCTCTGGCTTCATCCTCTCTCAAGACGAGGCGCGCACCCTTTTGGCGCTCGATGAGAGACACAAAGACGTTATTCTCCCCTATTTCACGGGCGAGGAAATCTTCTCGACTCCAGATCCGATGAATCCCACGCCGAAGCGTTGGGTCATTCATTTTCACGATTGGAGCGAAGAGCGTGCGCAAACGTTTCCAATCCTGTACGAGATTTTGCGTCAGCGCGTTTTCCCTCATCGCGAAAAGGCCCGAAGGATCGCGCATCGGCGACGCTGGTGGCTTTTTGGAGACAATCGACCCGCTCTTTCGCGTCAAATTGTCAAAAAAGGGCTCGCCAAGCTCCTCCTTCAAACGCGGCATACCAAATTTCTCGTGCCGACGTTTGTTCCTGCCGACGCCGTTTATTCCGAGTCGACGGTGGTTTTCCCCTCGGAATCCCTCCCCCTTTTCGCGCTTCTCAACTCATTTGCGCACGATCTGTGGGCGCGCGAGACGAGTAGTTCCATTGGCACCGAGCTGCGTTATGTGCCGACCGATTGTTTCTACACATTCCCATTTCCTCGCCAGCCGACGCCCTTGCTCCTCCGCACGGGACGCGACCTTCTCGAATATCGAACGCAGCTCACCCTCGCGGCACATTCAGGACTCACGCCGTTATATACCGCATTTCACGACCCGAAGATCGCGACGTACGAGATCAAACACTTACGCGACCTCCACGAAGCGAACGAGCGCGCCCTTCTTGAGAGCTACGGTTGGAGCGACCTCGCGACGCGACCAAATCTTTTCGACATTGCGCCTCGAGTTCGCGGGGTGCGTTTGACGTATTCCCCACCTCTTCGCGTCGAAATTCTTCATCGTCTACAGAGTTTTGCGCTTAATATGCCGCCTCTTAAAGAGTCCTTATGGACGATCGAATCGCCTTGTGAGGCGCAGGAATAGTCGTGTACTTGTCGTACTTTTTATACTCGTTCTCCTTTAAATTCCCGTTTTGTACGACGTTTTACGAGTCGTGGTGCGCAGACCCAACGGCGGACGGAAGCGAAAATTGAAACGCGAAGTATTATAAATTTTGCCCCCGCTTGACGAAAACCTTCTTTTGGTGTAACCTATATGTATTGTAAGAATCGACGACCTTTTTGGGGATGAATAATTCATGGGAATTCCGACTTCTCTCACGCTGCGCATTATCGACGGTCCCGACAGGGGGCGTGTCTTTCGATCTGCTCCTTTGCCAATTAGTATCGGTCGCGAGCCGACAAATACCGTTGCGCTGCGCGACGAGCACTTGAGTCGATACCATTGTAGGATATGTAGGCTCGACGACAAACTTATTCTGTGCGACATTCAGAGTACGAATGGCACGCGCCTGAATGGAGAAGACATTCGCACCGTGCTTTTGAAGATTGGAGACGTTATTTCTGTGGGGAAAACCCTCATCATCGTCGGTACTCGGGAGGAAATTTGCGACCGGCTCGAGAGTGAGGAGGCATTAGATTTCAGCAATGCGGCAATGCGGTTTTTGTCCGTGGGAAATTCGATTGAGACCTTGCCAGAGGGGCTGATTCGAGAAATCAGCGCGCAACAAGGAAATCCTGAAGATATCCTCCACCGGTTGCACGCGCTTCGGCAGCCCGCTTTGCCCGAAGGTCTCACGATGATGCAAAAAACAGCATTGACGGAAATTTTTATGTACTTTCGCCTCCGGATGCGCCTCCTCGTGCAAGCGATGAAGATAAACGACCTCACGCAAGAAGCCTCGTGCAAAGAGGGGGATTGGCAAGCGTTTTTAGATCTGTTTTCCAGGATATCCGATTATGAAAATAAGATCGGCGAGCCGCAATAATTCATAACACCCTATTATTCAAGGAGATTCAAGATGTCCAAATTCGCCTTTTTGACGGGCATTAATCAATATAGCCTCTTGCCGCAGCTCAAGTTTGCGCGGCAGGATGCGGAAGCGGTGGCGGGGGTTCTCCGGGAGAACTACCAGTTTCTCGAGAGCGAAATCACCCTACTCTCCGACGCACAGGCGGGCTGCTTCATGCCGACCACCACCGACGTCATTCGTGCGAGGCTCCAAGAACTCGAAGGGACGAAGCCGCAACTCTTTCTCTTTGGGTTTTGGGGACACGGTTTTTTTCGCGACCAACTCTATTTTTGCCCCATGGGTGTCTCAAAGGAAAAGGTCACGACCGACGGCTTGTCGATGGCGGAGGTGGTTGAGAGGATTGGGCGGATTGGTGCGTCGAATGTCGTTTTGGTTCTCGATTGCTGCCAGAACGAAGCCGCGAGAAGCGGTCTCCGCGACGAAATGCCAGCGAAATTGTCCGCCTCCCACGAAGCAAATCTCGCCTCCAGCGCGAGAAGTTGGAGACCCGGAAAAAATTCCGCCAAGGGCTACTCTGGGCGGTCGGAAATGTTATTTTTTGCCTGTTGGTCTGGCTCACCATCTCTTATTCCCATGTGGTGTTTAAGGACGATGACTCTCGCGATGTAATTTGTTGCTTTGCGGGCTTTGGTTTGCTCTTTGGTAGCATTGGGGGGGGCGCTACTTGGAACGATTGTGGTGATCGCTGCGAAAAAAGACGAAGATTCCCGGAGCCTCTGGGGCTTTATCTCTGGTATCCTTGGTTTTTTGAGCTTTATGCCGTGGCTTGTAATCCTCGATTATTTTCTGGATGGTTCTTCTCCTCTGCCTGACGCCATAAATGCGTTTTGTATCCTTGGTGGAGCCACATGGTCGATAGCAGGCGCATGGTGCGGTTTGGAAAAAGGGCAGAACCAACAGTGCAGCATTACGCCCCCCGCGCCTCGGCAACGTCTGCTCACAATAGCGAAAGTCTGAGGAAAATAACGCAAGGAGGGAAAAATGGGAAAAGTCTCAAAAAAATTTTCCCCTCCCCCTTGTAAAAATCTTGAGGCGTGCTATAATGCTCACTTCCATGTTTGATAATAAGGACGCTTGAGAGAAAATAAGCGTGTGTTATCATGGCAATGGAAACAATTGAACATAAGAGTCGCGAATGGGAGACCCCTGCGCGATGGTATCTTTGGAAAAGTGGATAGTGAAACAGGAGGTCCAAGTGGCTGGACAGAGTAGTAATATAATTCGAATCCGAATGGAAGCGTACGATCATTCCGTTATTGATCAAAGCGCGGCGGATATTGTGGATACTGCCAAACGCACCGGCTCAGTCGTCCGAGGTCCGATTCCACTTCCTACACGGATTGAACGCTACACCGTTCTTTCTAGTCCGCACGTAGACAAGAAGTCTCGTCAGCAGTTCGAAATTCGTACGCACAAGCGTCTCATTGATATCGTGGACGCCACGCAGAAAACAATCGACTCGCTGAATAAACTGAGCTTGCCAGCGGGCGTAGAAATCAAGATTAAGGCAAACGGACGCTAGTCACGTCTTGCGTCGAAGTCACTTGGAGCGGATTGGTTTATTGATCCCTAGGAATAAACGAGCGCTCGCGCGCTTTTGGATGGATTCGGGAAACAGTTAAGAGTTAAGCCGCGCCTTTGCGGTAAACGGTCAAGGTAAAGCAGTACAAGTTGGTGTGTTTTTGGGTAAGCGCCGCGTCTGGAAAAGGCGGAGTCGCTCCCAAAAGGCGAGATGAGATAAGGTGAGAACGATGAGTGTTGGATTGCTCGGACGCAAAATTGGAATGACGCAAGTCTATGAGTCGAAGGGAAAAGTTGTCCCTGTCACGGTCGTAGAGTTGGGTCCGTGTGTTGTCCTTCAGGTGAAAACCGACGATAACGATGGTTATCAGGCGCTTCAGCTGGGATTCGATGATAAAAAACGTTCTGCCGCTTCACGTTCCGAACGTGGACATGTCGCTAAAATCGACAGCAAACGTCAGAAGTCGAAAGCTGCGTCGGGTCAGGAATTGCGCCCGAAAGCGAACTGTGAAGCGAAAAAATTCATCCGCGAATTTGTTACGAGTGTTGAAGGTTATGAAGTCGGGCAGACGTTGGATGTCTCCGTCTTTGATGAGGTCACGGCTGTTGATGTCGTCTCCGTCAGCAAAGGTCGGGGTTATACCGGAACGATGAAACGCCATAATTTCGCGGGTCAGCGTGCCAGCCACGGCGTGAAAAAATGCCACCGTCATATGGGCGGTACCGGCTGTAGCGCTTATCCAAGCCGTGTTATGAAAGGCAAGAGAATGCCTGGACAGTACGGTGCGAAGCGCGTCACGGTGCGAAATATCGCTATCGTGAAAGTCGACAAAGAAAATAATCTCATGCTTATTAAAGGGGGTGTCCCCGGTCCGAACGGTTGTTACGTCACCGTGAAGCCGACAAATAAACTCCCCCGTCCCCGCAAGTTCGAGGGTGAATTGGTCGCCAACTGAGGCGATTTTTCAGAATACAATTCACGGCGGGGAGACTCCTCTTCGCTGTGAATCCATAACAAAAACTTGACGGTGCAATGCCGTCGTCAGACAGATATCTTCCCCTCGCGGATGCGCTCTGTCTTTATCCGGTGTACCGGTCGAACCGTATTTTTACACTGCTTGACGGCATGTAAAAGAATATAACCGAAGTTCTGCTCATGCCGAACGGATTGACAGGTTCGCAAAACGCTTCATTTGGGACTCCTTTTGGACTCTCATCTTAGAGCGTTTGGTTAGAAACAAAACTTAAGAAAGAAACAAAATTATCATGGTCAGTCTGCCAGTTTTAGACCGCACAGGCGCACAAGTTGGTACATACGAGTTCGAAATCGACGAGCTTGCCGAACGTATCAGCAAACAATTGTTGCACGACGCGGTTGTGATGTATCAGTCGAACATGCGTCAGGGTACGGCAAAAACCAAAACGCGTGGCGAAGTCGCTGGTTCTACGAAAAAAATGTACCGTCAAAAGGGTACAGGTAACGCGCGCGCCGGTCATAAGCGAAGTGGTGTGCGTCGGGGCGGTGGTCATATCCATGCGAAGTCTCCCCGTGATTGGAGACTTTCGATGCCGCGCAAAGCCATGAAAATGGCAACGCGCATGGCGCTTCGTTCCAAAATTGAGAGCGATCAGGTGGTGATTCTTGACGATATCCAGATCGAAGCTCCCAAGACGAAGGAGATGATGGGCATTCTCAAAGGTCTGAAGATCGAGAATAAAACGGTCCTTTTGGCGCTGCCGGGTTACGACCTGAACGTGTACAAAAGCGGTCGAAACATTCCTGGTCTCCAAGTTATGCCCGTTTCGGACATGAACGCGCTTGAGATTTTGCGCCCGCGCGTAGTCGTGTTGACGCAAGCTGCGTTGGACGCGTATCGGGGCAAGGTTGCCGCTTCGAAAAAGCCGCAGAAATCAGAATATCCTCAGGACCCTCAGGAATAATGAAAGGACGATAAAATGTCAGAATTTATTGGAGCTGGCTTGTTTTTAGAGCCTTACCAGGTCGTTCTTCGTCCGCTCGTTACCGAGAAAGGTGTTCATAAAGCGGAACGTTGTAATGCGTACGCTTTTGAGGTGCATAAGGACGCGACGAAAGAAGACATTAAAGATGCGATTGAGACGCTTTACAACGTGAAAGTTGTTAAAGTGAATACTCAGAATCGTAAAGGAAAGCCGCGACGTTTCAAGCAGCGACTTTTCAAAACTTCCGGTTGGAAAAAAGCGGTTGTGATCCTTGATAAAGAGCACAGAATCGACTTCTTCTAATCATCAGGGCAAGTGATTGTGCAAAGACTCTCCCAAGTCAGCAATACGATCACATAGTTGGACAAGAAATGGAATAGAAAAATGGGAATTCGACACTATAAGCCAACTTCTCCCGGACGACGAGGCGCTTCGGTCAGCGATTTCGCCGATTTGACGCCCGGCGCAAAAGTGGAGAAATCGCTTCTTGAGCCGAAACGCCGAAGCAACGGTCGAAATAATCAGGGCGTTATCACCGCCCGACACCGTGGCGGCGGGCACAAGAGGCAGTATCGTTTGATCGACTTCCGTCGCAATAAGGATGGAGTTCCTGCTGTGGTCGATTCGATCCAGTACGATCCCAACCGCTCGGCGCGCATTGCGTTGCTGAAGTATGCCGACGGCGAGAAGCGATACATTATCGCCCCGAACGGTTTGAAAGCGGGGATGAAAGTCGTGAGTGGTCCGGACGCGGTGAGTGAGGTGGGAAATTGTATCCCGCTCTCGAAAATCCCGCTTGGTACGGCAATCCACAATATCGAATTGCAGCCAGGTCGCGGTGCGTGCATGTGCCGTAGTGCTGGAACGTACGGCACCTTGATGGCTCGAGACACGGAATGGGCGCAAATCACGCTTCCGAGTGGTGAAATTCGCCGCGTGCCGGCAGAGTGTCGCGCGGTCGTCGGAGTGGTTGGTAACTCAGACCACATGAACATTGTGATTGGAAAAGCGGGTCGTAACCGCTGGTTGGGTCGACGTCCTCATGTTCGAGGCACGGCAATGAACCCGATCGACCACCCGCACGGTGGTGGTGAAGGTCGAACCAAGGGAGGTCGTCATCCCGTGACGCCGCAAGGTTTGCCGACGAAGGGTCATTCGACTCGTAAACGTCATAAGTCATCGAATAAGGCAATCGTACGACGCCGTAAGTCGCGACGATATGGACAATTGAAACTTCCGAGTTAGGGATTAGGGTACTATGGGACGATCGTCAAAAAAAGGACCGTTTGTTGATCCGAGTTTATATGTAAAAGTGGAGAAACAACTGGAAGCTGGGACTAAAGAACCCATCAAAACCTGGGCTCGCAGATGTACCATAATTCCTGAGTTTGTAGGTTTTACATTTATGGTTCACAACGGTAAGAACCACGTAAATGTCTTCGTGACAGAAGAGATGGTGGGTCACAAATTGGGTGAATTTGCTCCGACGCGAATATTCCGCGGTCATGGTGGTAAGGGCAAACGTTAAGAGAATAGCTAGCGGGGTGCAGGTTCGCTTTCGCCCCGCCTTTTAGAGGAAATAAGTCATGTCGTACAAAGCATTGTATCGTTATGCAAGAATCAGCCCCCGCAAGTTGCGCTATATGGCGGACTTGGTGCGCGGCAAGTACGCCGACGAAGCTCTCGAGATATTGAAGTACCAGCCCAACAGAGGTGCGCGTATGGTCGAATTGGTCATAAAGAGCGCTTTGGGTAATGCCCGCGACAAAAACGAGCGGAATATCGATGAGCTGCGTATTGTTGAACTTTGTGTGGACGGTGGACCTATGTTCAAACGTTTCCGTCCCAAGGCGCGAGGTTCCGCCTCCGTTATCAAAAAACGCATGTCGCACATTCGGGTTACATTGGACAACCAATAAAGAGATAAAACATGGGACAGAAAGTTAATCCGGTAGGTTATCGTACAGGCATTTTCCTTGGTTGGAAAAGTCGTTGGTATGCGTCGAAAAAAGAATTCGGCGAGCTTTTGGTGGAAGACCAGAAAATCCGTCGTTTTGTCAAAACGCGCAAAACGACGAAAGGTTTCGCCATGTATCCCTTGATTTCGAAAATCGAAATCGAGCGAACACGCGACGAAGTGAAAGTGATACTTTTTTCCGGTCGTGCTCGCGACTTGTCGAAGAACAACGGGAAAAACATTGAAGAGTTGCAAGAAGATCTTCAGAACCTTATCGGTCGTCGCATTTCGATCGAGGTGAAAGAAGTCGCGACTCCCCATCTTGTTGCTCAGCTCGTTGCGGAAGATATCGGCGAACGTTTGGTAAAGCGAGAAGGTTTTCGTCGTGTCATGAAGCGCACGATCGAACAGGCGATGGAGCAGGGAGCGAAAGGTATCAAAATCCAGCTTTCTGGTCGTCTGGGTGGTGCGGAAATGTCGCGTACCGAGAAAGCGATTGAGGGTTCGATCCCCCTTTCGACTCTTCGCGCGAATATCGATTATGGTTTCCATGAGGCTAAAATCGCCCAAGGTCACATCGGTATTCAGGTTTGGATCAATTTAGGCGAGTATAGTGAGGGTAAGAACGATGGCGTTGATGCCGAAACGAATAAAACATCGAAAGGTCCAAAGAGGACGTATAAGCGGTAACGCAACTCGCGGCGCGCGCGTCGTTTTCGGAGAGTTCGGTCTCCAAGCCGTCCAAGGCGGTTGGATTCCTGCCAAAACGATCGAAGCGGGTCGTATTGCGGCGCAGCAGTACCTTCGTGGCGAAGGGAAACTGTACATCCGTATTTTCCCCGACAAACCAATTACCTCGATTCCGTTGGAAACTCGTATGGGTAAGGGAAAAGGGGAGCCAGAGTACTGGGCAGCAGTTGTGAAGCCCGGAACGATTTTGTACGAAGTCGGTGGCACCAACGAAGACGCCGCAAGGCTCTGCTTGGCGCGTTTGGCGCACAAGATGCCCGTGCGGGTTCGAATGGTACGCAGGCGTCTAAAGTAAGGTAAAATTTTGGTACTTTTGCCAAAATTCAATCAGAGAAAACTAGACGGAAGGTAGAAACTCATGAAGGCGAGTGAACTTCGCGAACAGAGCAACGATCAGCTTCAGTTTACGTTGAAAGAGGCGGTTGACGGTCTCTTCCGCTTGCGTCTTCAGGCGCAAAGCGAACGTTTGAATGCTCCCAGTGAGTTAAAACGGCATCGCAAACTGATTGCGCAGGTGAAGACCGAACTTCGGGAACGAGAGCTGCGTGAGGAAGTCTGAACGGACATTATAGAGGATTTAGAACAATGCCGAAAAAAGTAGTCGTAGGTGTCGTTACGAGCGATAAAATGGATAAAACAAGGCGCGTCGAAATCGAGCGTCTTGAGAAACATCCGAAATATGGGAAGTATATTCGTCAGCGCACCGTTTGTATTGTCCACGATGAGAACAACGTCTCTCGTCTCGGCGACACGGTCAAGATTGTCGAGTGCCCTCCCAAATCCAAAAGGAAGCGCTGGGAGTTCGTCAGCGTCGAACAGGAGAGTCGTTTGGTGGACGTCAACGCTATGCGCGTTGCTGCGAAAGCCGCGAATCAGGAAAAAGAGTAATGGCTGCGAGGGTGCGTTCTCTTGTTAGCTAAACGTAAATTTTAGAGTAAGAATTTCAGGTGTCGTAATGATCCAGATGCAAACCCGGCTCGCAGTAGCCGACAACACTGGCGCGAAAGAACTCATGTGCATCAAAGTGCTTGGTGGAACGCACCGTCGTACCGCGAAGATTGGTGACGTGATCGTTTGCAGCATCAAAAGTGTTATTCCCGGCAGCGATATGAAAAAGGGCGGCGTTTGTCGTGCGGTGATTGTTCGAACGAAACAGCCTATCCGTCGTGAAGATGGTAGTTACGTTCGTTTCGATTCCAATGCCGTTGTAATTATTGACAAAGACAACAATCCGCGTGGGACGCGTATCTTCGGGGCTGTGGCGCGAGAACTTCGCGATAATGGCTTCATGAAGATTGTGAGCCTCGCCAGTGAGGTGCTCTAATGCGTATTCGTAAGGGTGATAAAGTTAAGGTTATTTCCGGTCCCGATAAGGGAACGGTGGCTCGAATTTCCGCGATTGATCGCGAATCGGGCAAGGTGACGGTGGAAGGCGTTAATACGGTGACGAAGCACATTCGCCCCAACAAACGAAACCCTCAGGGTGGACGTTTGGAGGTGGACAAGCCTATTTCGCAATCCAATGTGATGTTTGTGTGTGAGGCTTGCGGCGAAGCGACGAAGCTCGGCGCGCGAATTCTTGACGACGGCGCGAAAGAGCGTTTTTGTCGCAAGTGCGGCGCAGGGAATGGTCAGATTGCTCCTCCGAAGGAAAGGCGCACAGAGGCTTAAGTTTTCATCGAATAGGCGATGTTTATACTGGGTCTTGACAAAATTTGAAAAAAGGTTATATTATACGCTTCGCGTGTGGTTTAGAGCACGTGGGGCAAGGACCTTTCGACGTGAGAAGATTGTTGGTAATCGACTCGGAGTTAATTAGGAAGCTAGTGTGGGTTGTATAAGCAATCCATCGGAATGGTTAGAGATATGATTCCCCGACTTCAGGAAAGATATAATAATGAGATTCTCCCGGCTCTGGAAGAAGAGTTGGGGATCAAGAATCCCATGGCGATTCCTCGGATAGAGAAAATCATCGTGAATATGGGTGTCGGCTCGGCAATCAACGAGAAGAAACACCTTGAGGAAGCGGTTGATGCCCTTTCTCAAATCACTGGGCAAAAGCCTGTCGTGACCGCAGCGCGCAAGTCCATCGCGGGATTTCGTCTTCGCGAAGGAATGAAAATTGGCTGCAAAGTGACGATGCGTCACAAGCGGATGTATGAGTTTTTGGATCGTTTGATCAGCATTGCTTTGCCGCGTGTTCGCGACTTTCGCGGATTGAATCCCAATGGATTCGACAAGCGTGGAAACTACAATATGGGTCTTACAGAACAGATTGTGTTTCCGGAACTGAATCCTGACAAGTTTACCCGGGCGCAAGGTATGACGATCACAATCGTAACATCTGCAAAGAACGACGATGACGCTCGTTTGCTGTTGAAGAAATTCGGCATGCCTTTCCGAGCAGAGAAATAAGGAAAATTAAATATGGCAAGCAAATCAAAAATTGCGAAAGCAAGTAAGAAGCCCAAGTTTTCCACTCGCAGCGAAAATCGTTGTCTCCTATGTGGAAGACCCCGCGCTGTTTATCGTAAATTCGGTATTTGTCGTATTTGCTTTCGCAAATTGGCAGACCAGGGACTGATCCCTGGGGTGAAGAAGGCGAGTTGGTAAAGGAACGAAAAATATGATGACCGACCCCATCGCCGATATGTTGACACGTATTCGCAATTCGGTGCGCATTGAAAGAACCTATGTAGACTTACCCTATTCAAATCTGAAGAAAAACATCGCGGAAGTGATGAAACGGGAAGGGTACATTTGGGATTGGCAGCTCATTGAGGCGCAGCCCGTGAACATGATCCGTATCAATCTTAAGTACGGAGCTAACGGAGAGCGTGTTATTCGGCACATTAAACGAGTGAGTAAGCCCGGCTGTCGTGTTTATTCAAGCGCGCAGGACCTCAAACCGGTCTTGAACGGCTTGGGTATTTATATCCTTAGCACGAGCAAAGGGTTGTTGAGTGACCGTGAGGCAAAAGCCCAGAATTATGGTGGCGAAGTGATTTGTGAAATCTGGTGATCCAGTGCTCACGCTTGCCTCATTCAAGGACAGAGACGCAGGGCTTCGGTTCTGCTGGATAAAATATGCGAAGGTGATATTCAAATGTCGCGAATTGGAAAAAAAACCATTGTCGTACCAAAGGATGTTAAAGTAACTATTACGGATTCTTTGGTTGCGGTTGAAGGTCCGAAGGGAAAATTGGAATTTCCGGTCGATCCCGTGATTAGCGTTGAATTCGACTCCGAGGCTGGTTTGATGAACGTCAAAAGAGCCAATGATGAGCGTCGAAGCAGAGCATTTCATGGTCTCACACGTGCTATGATCCAGAACATGGTCATTGGCGTGACTGCGGGTTATGAAAAACGCCTCGAGTTGAGCGGCGTTGGTTATGTCGCTGCTGTTCAGAACAATACGCTTCAATTGCGTGTCGGAATGGCAAACGAACTCCAGATTCCTATTCCTGAGGGATTGAAGGTAACGTGTCCCGATCAGCAGCACGTGTTGATTCAGGGCATCGACAAACAGCAAGTCACCCAGTTTGCCGCTTCCACAAGAGCGAAGCGACCGCCGGAGCCTTATAAGGGCAAGGGAATTCGGTACCAGGGCGAGGTTCTTCGCCGCAAGCAGGGTAAAGTTGTTGCGAAATAATGTAGTCAGCTGGTCCCGTCCGGCATCTGCGGTGCGTCTTTATGACTGCGCTGCGGATGTGCTGATTTAATCAACGAGAAAGAGATATAACCGTGGAACGTACAAAGATTAATCAAAAACAGCGCCAGCGTCGATGCTGGAGAGTTTCGAATCGCATCAAGGCGAATTCGACTCGTCCGCGTCTAGCCGTTTTTCGTAGTTTGAAAAACATCAGCGCTCAGATTATTGATGACAGCACTGGTCGTACTTTGGCGCATGCGAGTTCGCAAGACAAAGAGCTTGCTTCCGAGTTGAAGTATGGCGGGAACGTTGCTGCCGCCGCCATCGTTGGCAAGTTGTTGGCGGAACGCGCGTTGGCGAACAACGTGACGGCGGTCACTTTGGACCGCAGACACTATCGTTATCATGGTCGCGTGGCGGCCCTTGCGGATGCTGCAAGAGCGGCTGGTTTGGACCTGGGTGGCAAAAAAGAAGAGGCTGCCGAGTAAATTTGAACATTTACGACGAGACGAAGAAAATCTATGTCAAACGAAACTAGAGAAAAAGACGGTATTTTGGAGAAAGTTGTCAAAATTCGACGTTGCGCCGCTGTCGTCAAGGGTGGTCGTCGGTTTAGTTTTGCAGCTTTGGTAGTCGTAGGCGATCAGAAGGGTCGTGTTGGTTGCGGATATGGCAAAGCCAACGAAGTTCCCCCTTCGGTCGACAAAGCGGCGAAGGATGGGCGCAGAAACATGATGAAAGTGACTTTAGCGGGAACGACGATCCCTCACGAAGTCCATGG
>JAUNBK010000052.1 GCA_030527105.1 Planctomycetia bacterium | reverse complement strand
GTGCGTAGCTCCAACGGCGGACGGCACCGGAAATTTCAACGAGAAGTATCATAAAAAGTTGAAATTTCAGCCCACAGTTCCCATTATGCGGTAATTAATTTGTGTTGTTAAGGGGGGGGGAGGACAATTTTAAAGAAATTTTTTAATTTTTGGAAGATTTCAACGATATTGAGGCTAAATTGTCTGAAAACTCAAATCAGCAACGTCGCAGCAGCGTGTGAAGATGCGAGATCATGAGAAAGCCCCTCCGTTTTTAGAATTCCCTTAAAAATTTCTCAGAAGCGCAGGGAAATTCCGTCTGCGCTTCTGTGCGTACGCATTATTCGCGCGGTCCTGCTTGCGTGTAGTCAAACGGGACGAAGCCGATTTTCTGCGCAGGAGACCCTGCTTTCAATCGAAAGTCGTTCTTCTCGGCGTCCACAAAAAGCGGATCTGCCGTCAGACCTCCGACGTCTTTGCCCATCTCGACCCACTCTGCGTGACTCTTTCCTTTGAACTCTACCTCCCCGGTCGTCTTCCACCAGAGGTTTGAGCGAATGTCGGCACGAACTTTTTCCGTGTTGTAACCCACGGACGTCCCCTCGTTCCAATAGATGATATTCCGCTCGAAAACGATAGAACGATGATCCTCCACACGCGTCACGGCGACTTGGTGGGCAGGCGCGTCGCGCATCGGGTTCGGCTTGTTGCGCGCAAAGATGTTGTTCCGAATAATATTATCCTTGCCGTAGTGCTGATGAAAAGATCCATCCATCGTGTCGTAGACGAGATTGTTTTCCATCAAAATCCCCTCCGAGCCTTCGTCGGGATACAACCCCCAGCCGCCGTAGCCGAAGGATTCTACATTATAGATAACGTTGTTGCAAACGCGCGTTCCGTGGGAGGTTCCGAGCGTATACACGCCCCCCATGTCGGCAAGAACGCCCTGTCCAATATCGTGAATGATGTTGAACTCGATGGAATTCCTGAGCGCGTGCCCTCCTTGGTAGCCCCACCTCCAACCGGCAGAGACGCCCGTATAATAGAAGTCGCCGATATCATTGTGGATAACTTGGTTGTCCTCAGTTTGATTCCCAATCCACACGCCGACGCCCGACGGATGAAAGCGTCCGCCGCTTTGAATGATGCAGTCGGCAACGACATTTTTTGTCGCGAGACTTCCGCCGCCGAGCCGAATTCCGCCCGCGCCCAAGTCGCGAAGAGTGCAACGCAGCACGGCACACTCATTCACGCTTTTTAACATCATGCCGTACTCGCCCGTGTGGAAAATCTCGCAGCGTTCAAACACAATCCGTCGCGCATTATCGACCATAATAGCCGCGTCCGTGTTGAATGCCGCTTGAGACGGATCGAATTGCGAGACGCCCGGCTCGGAGAGATCGCCCGACACGCTCGGACCCAAACACGCAGACTCCATCGTCGCTCTGCGTCGCGGCGTGTCCGTGTACTCGAAACGCACATCCACAAAACGCACGTCCGAAATTGGCACCTCCGGCGTCCCATTTATCGTGACGAATTGCGCAAGCCCCGGCTTCGGAACGACAAACGATACCGTCTCGATCGACTCGTCTGGCAGAGGACGATAATAAACCTTGCCGGCGCAGCCATCATAAAACCACTCTCCCGGCTGATCAAACGCAGGACGCAGGTTCTCGATCACGCAAGGCGACGTTGTGCGCCACGGATTGTGTTTCTGCATCATTCCGCCTTGAACAACAATGGTGTTCGACTCCGCGTCGAAATCGAGAATGATGCGCCGCGTGGTGTTCCAATTGTGGTGGACGATGAAGTGCGCAAACTTCAATTCTTCCTTCGGCACAGCCTTGAGAATCGCAAAGTGGGGCGACGACACACGCTGAACGAACGTCTGTCTGCCGTCAACCTTTTTCTCCTCTTGTTGAACGACGATTCCAGAGAAAAACTTCAGCGCGTTGGGAAATCTCGCGCGGACGGCGCGTCTGCCATTCACAAAAAGCTGCTCGAAATAGAGGTTTTTCCCCTCCACTTTTGGCAAATCGGCGACCCACACGCCGTTTTCGTCCCGCCAGTTGGGGAGATTCAACCCGCCTGAGAGGATTGTTTTCCCTGGCACGCCGCGATAAACCACGGGGGCGTCAGGAGTTCCAGAGTCTTCCGCCGAGAGCGCGAAAGGCGCATTGAGCGAAAACGTGCCCGCCGCGAGATGAACCTCCCACGGCTCCTTTTTGCCAGCAGATTTCTCTGCCCGAATAGCGTCGCGAGCCTTCTCGAGAGTCGCAAAGGGGGCCGAGGCGGAGCCGTCGTTGGCGTCGCTCCCGTCTGGAGAAACGTAGAATTCACCTCCACAAAGTGGAAGAGCAATGGTGAGAGTGCATAGCGCAAAAATAAATCTTGTCATAAAATACCCTAACTTAAAAAGGATGGGGAGAAAAACACACATTTTGAAACGATGGATCGGCAACGTAATTTCGTACCGTGCCGCGACTGTTTGTTGTAGAGAAGAGTGCAGCGCATTAAACAGTCCACCTTCCGACTGTTGGGGACGATTATACCATACCCAAACGATTTGTCAAGCGTCTTTGGTGACATTTTTTCACGAGTCGCTTTTGCCAATCCCGCCCATTCTTCTCAGTCTGCCATAATAAGAGGGCAAAAACACGCAATGCCGCCGCTAAACTTGCCCCACCTTCGCCATTCGGAACAATTGGAAAAAATTATACAAAAGGAATAAACTTCTGTATCCATAAATCCGATACATCTAGTAAACGGTTATACATAGAGTGTCTTTGACGACTAAAAGGATTGAGGTATGTTAAAGAGAGGATTTGCTTACCCGAGTATGGCGGGAATTATTGGGATTATTCTTTACGCGAGTTGTTTCTGCGCTGCTGGAGCAATGGCGCAGGGGGGCTATCCCGATTTGAGTTACGAGACGCCTGCTCATTATGCGTCGCCACCGATCCAAGAGCCGGGAGTGCCTGCGTCGGTTGAAAGAATGGGGTCGGGCTTTGCTGATTCGGGCATGGTTGAACCGGGTATGGTGGATCCAACCCTATCCGCGCCCGTCGTGATGGGAGAAGCTGGTCCCATCATGTACGCGCAGCCCTATCCTGGCGTGGGAATGCCAATGGGAGGAGAGTTTGTGGAAACGCCTGTCTCGCCATGTAGCGGGCTGTTTTTGCACAATTACAACAATTCCGAGGCGGCACGAAACGGCTCTCTCTTTTGGGGGGCTGGTTCGCTCTTCGTCGACGCATGGATCGCGCAGGGGCTTTCCTATTCCAATAACGACAATGATGAGCAAGGTCCCGTCGGTCCGAATGATTCCGAGGGCTACCAGATGAACCAACTTTATCTCTCCTTCGGGCGCAAGGTCGAAAAGGGTTGTGGTTGGTCTTTTGGCGGGCAGATCGATCTCATGTACGGCACGGATTATTACTACGCCTCGTCTGTGGGTCTTGAAAACACGCCCGAAAACGCTCCGCATTGGAACGGCAACGGAGCTGGTTCCACTTATTATCGAGGCGGACGCAACGAGTATGGTCTCGCAATGCCTCAAATTTACGCAGAGGTGTACGCGCCGATATTTTGTGGCGTAGACGTGAAGATTGGACACTTTTATTCCGTGATGGGTTTTGAGTCTCCCGTTGCGCCGATGAATTTTTTCTATTCCCGTTCGTACTCAAGCCTCTACGGAATGCCCTCCACGATGACGGGTGTCATGACGACCTCACGACTTGGCGAGCGCGCCAACCTTATCCTCGGCGCCGTCAATGAATGGAACGCATTCGACACGCCAAACGATCATTTTTCGATCGTGGCAGGTTTTTCGTTCGACAGTTGGTGCAAAAACCTTTCGTTCTCCGCCATCGTAATGACGGGCGACCAAAACGCACCTGCCTCGGGTTCCGCAACATGGAGCGAGGAGTCCGCCAACACGACTCTCGTGAACTTGTGCGCCATCCTTCGTCTGACGGATCGGCTCTCGTACACGGCGGAATTCGTCGCAGGATTCGACGATCGAGAAGTGCTCAACAATATCGACCTCACCACGTTCCAAGGGCGCGAGTGGTATGGATTTAGCAACTATCTCTTCTACCGTGCGACGGAACAACTCACCCTCGGCGCGCGGTTCGAATGGTTCCGCGACTCGAATGACACCGTCGTCACGGGAGGCTACGCAGTTTCCGCCACAGGGGAGGCTGCGGATTATTTCGCCTTCACGCTCGGAGCGAATTGGGAGCCGAACCATTGGTTTGTTCTGCGTCCCGAAGTGCGTTGGGATTGGAGCGATTGGGAGGTTGTCGATTCGGAAGAGAGCCGACTTGGCGCATACGATCGAAACACGTCGCGCAATCAATTCACGTTCGGAATGGACGCCATCGTAAAATTCTGATATCCATATTCGTCACACAGACAGCAGTATTTCCGTTGCGCTTTTTGCGCATGAGGGGCGTGCAATTGTTCTCGCCCCTTATTTTTTCAAAAAAGCTTCTTGGGTTCCGCGTCTGGCGCGAATTCTCTCACGAGCCGCAAAAATGCCTCCTCGTTCCACACAGGCACGCCCAGAGCGTTTGCCTTGGCGAGTTTGCTCCCTGCGTCGGAACCCGCGACGACGAAGGTCGTATTTTTCGACACACTGGAGGCAGTTTTGCCACCGAGCCTTTTCACCAACGCTTCCACCTCGTCTCGCGTGAAGGTTTCGAGTTTCCCCGTCGCGACGACGGACTGTCCCAAAAGAGGCAACTCTTTTTCCGACTCGAGCCGCGCGCCATAGATGCCGTACTCGTCGACAAAATTCATCTCCACGCCAACGGAACGGAGGGTGTCGAGGGTATTCTTCCCCTCTTCGCTCGACAAGAATTGATAGAGACTCTCGGCAATGATTTCTCCCACGCCGTCGACTGCTGAGAAATCGTCCTTCGACGCGCGCAAAAGGGCGTCCATCGTTTGAAACTTCATGGCAAGAACCTGCGCCGTCTCGGCTCCGAGATGAGGAATCGCAAGCCCCGTGAGCAACCGCGCAAGACCTCGATTCTTTGATTGCTCGATGCTTGCGAGGAGGTTTTGCGCCTTTTTTTCTCCGAATCGTTCGAGCGTCAATAAATGCTCCAGCCTCAATCGATAAAGGTCGGCATACGATCGCACCAGCCCTTTTTGCGTGAGTTCCTCGCAAATGCGCTCGCCCAGTCCTTTTATTTCCATGGCGTTTCGACTTGCGAAAAAGAGCAGCTTTTCGTTCCATTGCGCCGGGCATTGAGAATTTGGGCACCGAATGAAGACGCCGTCGCGCGTGAGACCCGTGCCGCACGCCGGGCACGTAGTGGGGAATTGGTACGCAGGGAGCGGCGTCTCACGACGATGAATCTCGCACCGAACGATGTGCGGGATGATTTTGCCCGCCTTTTCGACGACCACATAATCGCCGATACGCACATCTTTACGCTCGATTTCGTCCAAATTGTGGAGCGACGCGCGCGCAACCTTCGTCCCTGCCAACTCCACTGGCTCCAACTCCGCCACGGGAGTTATGACGCCCGACTTGCCGACTTGCACGATAATGTCGTTCAGGCGCGTGGTCGCTTCGTATCGCGCAAATTTGAGCGCAATCATCCACTTGGGATATTTTGGCGTCGCGCCGACACGCTCCCGCTGCTCGAACGAGTTGAGTTTGAGAACGTGTCCATCCACCTCGAAAGGATAATCGAACACGTTTTCCAAATGCTCCTCGCAAAACGCAATCGCCTCGTTTGGATCTTCATACACGCGATAATCGGGCGTCGGCGTAAGTCCCCACGACGCGAGCGCCTCGAGAAACTCGACGTGCGATCGACACGGAAGCTCTCTCGTCTCTCCCACTCCGTGGCAGAACATCCGCAACGGACGCTTCGCGCACTCGTTTGGGTCCTTGAGAAGAATGCTTCCCGAGGCGGCATTTCTCGGGTTGGCGTACAACTCCTTCTTGTTTTCCTTTTGAATTTCGTTCAGTTCGGAGAGTCCCTCGTTCGTCATGTAGACTTCGCCTCGCACCTCGAGATGATCCGGGACGGGATAGCGCTCGTCGGTCTGGCGCAGCGTTTGAGGGATATCGCGAATCGTCCGCGCGTTGAGCGTGATGTCGTTCCCCTTTCGACCATTCCCACGCGTGATTGCTTGAACCAGCGCCCCTTTTTCGTAGTGGAGCGTGATTGCGACGCCGTCGATTTTAAGCTCCAACACCCACTGTGCTTTTTCTCCTGGCGGGAGTTTGTCCTGGACGTCGTGCGTAAATTTAAGCACGCCTGCGGGGTCGTACTCGTTTTTGATCGAGAGCATCACGACCTTGTGCGTCACTTCAGGCAGCGCGTCAAGCGTCTCGCCGCCGACCTTCTCGGACGGACTCTCTGCCGTGCGCAACTCAGGAAATTCCGCCTCGAGCGCCTCAAGCTCCCGCATTTTCGCGTCATACTCCACATCCGGGACGAGGGATTGCGATTTGTCGTAGTACTCATGATTGTAGCGTTCCAACTCCTCACGCAGCTGCGCGACGCGCTGAGCAGGCGTTTGATCCTCTTTCGTCTCCGAGGTGGGAAACGTTTCACCAAAATTTATGGTACCTTGCGACATAATGGAAACTGTTCCTGAATTTTATATACTTTACGTTGAAATTTCCGGTTCCGTCCGCTGTTGAAGGACGCACTATGGCTCCAGCAACTTCACGAAACGATAAGAGCACCAAACGACGGGGCACCAAACGGCGGGCAAAAAGCAGCGAAACTTCCACAAGGAATCGGCGTATTTTCTCTATGTTGCGCATTTCGACAATGAGACGTGGAAAAATTTAAGGTATTTTAAAATATCTGGAAAAAAATGAGAAAAAAGGGCGGCTCACACCTTGCAATTTGGTGAAAATGTGTTACAATCCACTGTAACGTTGAGGAGGGTTTCGGAGAGAACTCGCTCCTCCGCAATGTTCGTTAATCGCAGCGAAATATCAATGGGCGATATGCCCTTCCGTCTTAGGTACGTGGCGTAGAAAAAACGCGACTCTCCAAATAATTCCGCACAGTCGGTGCGTAAGCTCTCTGAAATGTGAGGAACGCAAGCACGTGACAAGGAATTTACCCCGAGAAATGCGCTCATAGACATGAGACCCACACAGACGAAGGCGCCCCCCATGGGAAAATTTTCGGCATTGTGCGAAAAATCGGCAGCTTGTCCACGTTCGTGTTATATACCACGACACAAACACCGAGGGGTCGAAATTTCATGGCACAATGAACGACCGGCTGAAATTTTTTGACAGTTATTGATACAATTCTTTATACTCGTCGTCGTTTAAAATTCCCGTTTCACGCGGGGTTTTGCGAGCCGTGGTGCGTAGCTCCAACGGTGGGCGGAACCGGAATTTTCAACGCAAAGTATTATAAACCCTTTCACGAGGCGCGCGTATATTCATTGAAGCGGTCTCGGGGGTGAGTTTTTGGAGAGAATGGTCATAACGCACCTGGCTGACTTGGCTTTTTCGCCAAGCAGTTCTTCGCCGGAATTGCCCCGCCCTCTCTTCCAATTTCACATGAGAAAAGATGTATCGGCGATTGATGTGATTTTTTCCTCGTCGCTTTCGTCGTGCTTGGCGTTTCCAACCTTCCCTACTGTGGTTGCGCCTGTGTGGTTAAGCAGACGGAAAGCAAATACGGTAGGCAGCAACCAAGGAGCTTTATTATGAGTAAGAATGAGGAGTATCCTCTCTACGTGAAACTTTGTATGGAAGCAAAACGTCAGGGAATCGAGTCGCCGTCGGAGTGGGGGCGAAAGCAAATGGAACTGTTGGAAGTTTTGCATCATGTCCCAGATGGCTACGCGTTGCTTGACGACGATAGCAACCTCATTTGGTCCAGTCGTTCTTTTCACCGTTTTTTTCCAGACGCAGCCTTTGGAAAAAATATTGTTCAGGCGCTCAAAGGCCCCTATATTGTCCACGGAAATTCAGAGTTCTTCTCGTCTTCTCCTGATGAAGATCAGCCGATCACGGAAACGATTTGCACGAACGAAGGCGTTTTCTTCAACGTTTCTCTTCAGAATTATGAGTTCAAACCATTAAACAAAAATCTAATACTCGTCTCTTTCCATGAGTCCACAGAAGCGAATCTCAGGCGCGAAAAACTCAAGTCTCTTCACGAAGGCTGCGTTGAATGGGGACTGCTCAATGAGGTACCCACGGGTGAAAGAGAGAGCGCTCTCCAAGAGAGTGTCGTCGAAATCGCGAAGCGAATCCTTGAGTACGAGGTGCTCGAACTCCGACTCCTGGACGATTCAAACAGGTTGACTCTCTTTGCACAATATGCTCTTACGCAGGAGGCTCAAATGCGCTATATGCGACTTCGAAGCGAAGAGCAAAGAGGGAATCATCGGGGAATCATTGAGCACGTCGCAGAACGCTGCATTTACGATCGGAATTTTGATTCGTATTTGTGCGATAACACGTCGGAAGACCCGTACTACTTGCCAGGCGGGCAGGAAATGAAATCATCTCTCACCATCCCCATCGTTTGGATGGGAAAATTGTTCGGAATTCTCAACATCGAAAATTCCCGTCCCAACGCCTTTGCGCAGGAGGATCTGTTTTTTGCTGAGATTTTTGCTCATGAAATTGCGATCGCTCTCAATTTTCTGCACGTACTTCAGGATAGTGAGAGGGGAAACAAAGAGGAATTCGACAAAGCGCACCTCGAGTTGGTTCGTGGAATAGACCAGCTCATGCAAGATCTGGAGGGGCTTTCCCAGAAGATTCTTGAGCATATCCCCGCCGACAATTCGTCGCCAGAGGCTCTGGTGGTGCAAAAAATGCTGTACGATATGCACAAAAGGATTCTCTTCCTCCGCTCGAGCGTCTATCGCTTAGGGAGTGCCATGGAGGAAATCCAAGCGATTCCTCCTCTGGCAGACAAGTGGCTTGAGCAATTCCAGGGTAAGTCCATCCTGATTATCGAATCGAGCCCACGGGCTTTGCGACTAGGAGTGGAAGTTTTTACTCGACTCGGCTGCCAGGTTGATATCGCCACCTCGAAGCAAGAAGGAATCAACTTCATTCAGAAGTCCTTCCAGCAGAATAACCCCTACTACGTGGTGAATATGGCGGCTGCCAACCTTCACGAAACGCGGGAAGGAAGGGTCTGCCCCAGCATGACGGACGCCATTTTGGAGGTGTGTAGACTCTTCCCAGGTCCTCCGCCCGTCGTTCTGCTCCAAGAGGAGATGACGTACCTTGACGATCATGCCGTGGTCAATTCTCGCGCGAAGTACCGAAATTTGGGGCTTACATCCAACTCCTTTGTGTTGACCGCACTCATCGCTGCCATCAACAAAACGTTGGGGATTGTCGAAGGGAACAAAGGACGAAATCCAAACGACTTCTAACGCCACTCGGACACTCAGGTGTGCCAGTGGATTGATCCTTCGGCACACCGCTTTTTCCCCCCTATGTTATAATACTTCGCGTTGAAATTTCCCGTTCCGTCCGCCGTTGGAGCTACGCACCACGGCTCGCAAAGCGTCGCGTAAAACGGGAATTTTAATGGAGAACGAGTATATATTATTCACTCGGCTTCTGAATCGGCACATATCGCACTGGGGGATGACTCGGACGGCTCGTCATTTCCACCGACTCATTGTGGAAAAAGAGTTGCGCACGCAGACTCTCTTCGCCCCTCTGCGGCTTCTTCTTCCGCCATGTTCCATCAGGGAGCAACTCTTGAGATTTTTGATTGTCCACAAAATAAACGTCCAAAATGCGACGAACTCTTTCGCGCAATGCGGGGGAAAGAACGGGGAAAAGAATCTCGAGTCGATGTTCGAGGTTGCGCGTCATCCAGTCGGAACTCGCTAAATAAATTTCCGAATCCCCACCGTTCTCGAAATAGAAAATCCGCGCATGTTCCAAAAATCGATCAATAATCGAACAAACGGAGATGTTTTCCGACAATCCCGCGACACCCGGGCGCAAACAACAAATCCCACGGATGTTCAAATCGATTTTCACGCCGCGCTGCGAGGCTCGATAGAGTGCATCAATCACGTTTTGATCCTCGAGGGAATTCATTTTAACGCGGATCCGCCCCGGCTGCTCTGGTGTAGAGACCGCAATTTCGCGCTCGATCAACTCCAAAAAGCGCTTTTTAAGAAGCATCGGCTCCACCGTCAGACGCTTCCAACCGACGGCGTCAGAGTAGCCCGTCAGGATATTGAAAAACGCGGCGACGTCGGACGTGATTTCCGGGTCGCACGTCATTAAACCAAGGTCGGAATACAATCGAGCCGTTTTGTCGTTATAATTCCCCGTCGAAAGGTGTGCGTAGCGCACGATCCGCCCTCGTTCGCGTCGAACGATGAGCATCGCTTTGGCGTGGGTTTTGAGACCCGCGATTCCATAAATCACGTGGCAGCCCGCATCTTCTAGAAGCTGCGTCCAGCGGATGTTTCGGAATTCGTCAAACCTCGCGCGCAATTCGACAAGCACCGTGACTTCTTTCCCATTTTGAGACGCTTTCACGAGAGATTTCACGATGGGCGAGTTCCCACTCGTGCGATAGAGCGTCTGCTTGATCGCCAAAACGTCCGGGTCTTCTGCCGCACGATCCAACAATTCCCAAACGGGGTCAAATTTCTCATAGGGCAAAAAGATAAGCACGTCGCGCTCTGCGATTCTCGTGTAGATATCCTCGCAATCCAACAAGTCGGCAGGCTCGACAGGCGCCCAATCCTCGTATTTGAATGGTCGCAGCTTCGGCATCTCCGCCAACTCAAACAACACCGTCGCGTCGAGCGGGACGGGGACGTCGTACACATCGCGCTCTTGGAGCAAAAGCATCGACATCAATTTTTGACGAATGATGGGGTTCGTTTTGTCGGAAATTTCCAAACGAACGGGCTCGCGATGCCGTCTCGAAAGGACAGCGTGCGCAACATCTTGTGCGTAGGTCTCCATACTCCCCTGAATGTTGACGTCCTCGTCCCTCGTGATACGAAAGATCGCGTTTGCTAAAATTTGGCACCCGGGGAACAAAATATCCGCATTGGAGGCGATCAAATCCTCCAAAAAGACGTACGACTCCTCGCCCTCGGGAGTTTCGTTGAATTTAATCCAACGCGAGCGATTGGACGGAATCGGCGCGACGACGAGTTTTTCGTCAAAATCCTTCGCCTCGGAATTTTCTTCCGCTTTGGAATCTCGATGCGGCGCGGACTTAAAATGCATGGCGCTTTTGGGGACGCGCACCAAGAGTGCCGCATGAAGCTGAAGCGCCGGGAGAAGCGGCGTCGGCTCAATGTCTTCCACCGCAAGAGGCGTCAATATCGGCAAGATATCTTTCGCGAACAAATCCCGAAGATACGACTTTGCCTTCTTGTTGAGCGTCTTAAACGTTTTGATATTCAGGCCAAGGCGTTGGAGTTGGCGAAACACATCCATCATTCCGAACGCCTGCTCGCGAATGAGCGCGTGCGTTTTGGTCGAAATCGCGTCCAAAAGCTCCTCCGCGAATTTAAATCGCGAGTCCTTCTCAAGCTCGCTGCGCTGGATCGCATTCGCGACACGGACTTTGAAAAATTCGTCCAAATTTGAACTTGTGATAGCCAAAAATTTCAGCCGCTCCGCCACAGGGACGTTCGAATCCAACCCCTCCTGCAAGACGCGGCGATTGAAATCGAGCCAACTCACGTCGCGTGGGATGTACTTTTTTCTCTCGTCCTGTCTGATTTTCTCGTTTTTTTTCGCTCTCATTGATTTTACGACTCCATATGTATTTTATGATACTTCGCGTTGAAAATTCCCGGTTCCGCCCGCCTTTGGAAGCTCTTGCACCACGGCTCGCGAGGCGCCGCGTACGACGGAATTTAAAGCACGATGAGTATAACAAGCCGACGGATTTGGCTCAGGAGAAAAAACTCACTTTCATCCCAAACACATCTTCGAACATTTTTCCCTGCTTCTCAAGGGAACGTACTTTGAGAAGAAACGTGTCGTCCGGGGGCAAATAAAGCGACAACTCGTCCCCCTCACGCTCGAAACGAATGCTCGCCGCCGCAGGTGGTTTGCCATGGTTGAGCGCGTCCGCAATTCGAAGCATCGCCGCCAACTTGCTGATGAGTACACGACTCTCGCGCGAAAGAGACATGAAGCCCGCATGGGAAACTTTCGGCGCACTTTGGCAACTATACCGCGCAATATACGCCACCAACTCCGTTTCCGCACGCCGAAGACCGAAGATTTCCGAGTTGTTGATGAGGTAGAGCGTGTGCTTGTGGAAGGAACGATTGCTCACGAATCTACCGGCATTTTGGAGGAGAGCCGCGACCTGGAGGAGGAGTCGATAGCGAGCGCCAAGCCCGTGCTCCGCCTTCATTTCGTCAAAAACCCTCGCGGCAAGCATCGACGTGCACTCCGCCAACTCCAAATCGACATGGTACTTTTGCGCGAGGGATTTTGCCGCGTCCAACACGTCGCGCTGAAGGAGTCCGTTTTCGAGTCCCCAAACGCTCCGCGTCAAATCCATGAGCAGCCCTTGCCTCATCGTTGCGGGAGAGACCAAAATGGTTTGAAGCCCCGTTTTTCGCGCGATTTCTTGATACGTGAGAAGCGCGGGAACGGTCGTCTCCGCCTCTTTGAACGTGATTCCATACTCGCGACACAACCTTTGCGGCTCCTTCTTCAAACATCGTTTCACGAACGTGTCGAATCGGGGGAGCGAAATCTCCATGAGACTCTCAAAAACGGAAGACTCGCCGACTTGCTTTGCCGCAAAACGCGCGTCGCCACCCATCATCACGTAGTAATCGATCCCCGAGAAGGGAAAATATGCCTCCGCAGAGTTCAAAATCTCCAATATATTGTGTCGATAAATTGCCGCATTGTTTTGGGGTGTGTCGTTGGGGTCGGCGAGAAACTCGCGCATACGGATTGCTCCGATATTCAAACTTTGCGAAAAAACGACCGCGCCATCGCGAACGATCGAGAGGAGCGTATTCCCCCCGCCGACATCCACGATCAAAATATTCTTTCCTTGCGCGGCAAAAGCGTCGTCCACCGTGTCGAGAACCGCAAGAACGGAGTATTGAATCTCTTCCGCCGGGTCGATAATCTCTATCTCCAACCCCGTCGCGATCCGGACACGATCGATGAATATGTCGGCATTGCCCGCTTCACGAATGCCCGCAGTCGCGACAGCGCGGATTTTTTCCACCCTGTATTGAACGAACTTTCGTTGGAATTTTCGAAGGATATCAATCCCAGCGCGCATGGATTGGGAAGAGAGACCGCCACGTTGGAAGGTGTCCCTCCCGAACCAAACGGCTAAAGCCAATTCCTCCAGCGCTTCCACTCTGCCGTCGTCGTACGCCTGAGCGATTGCGGAACGGATGGAGTTCGTCCCAATATCAATCACTGCGATAATTTTCGGCGGAAGCTCTTCCACGCTCTCCAGCATTTTGATACCCATCTTTTCATACCTTCATCGTACTTTTTTGCGCACACTCCTCACTCATTCTTCGACCACGCGATGCACTTCTTTCACAATCGGAGTCGCGTTTCGGCTCGTCTTTCCGAAACGTATTTCCTGCGGCAGGTAGCGCACTTTGCGTTTTTTGTCGAAACTCAGAGTGAAATTGTCCCCCTTTTGGAGGACGATGTATTGGAACGGCATCTCGCCAAAGGCTTTGTCGCCGGCAGGTTGGCAGGGAAACCACGCTCCGTTGCCATTTTCGTCCACGAGATAAAACTCGGCGTAACAATGATCCGGTACCCACACGGTACGCGCTGGGACGCCTTTCGCGCGGCAGATGGCGATAAAGAGCGACGACAGTTCCTCGCAATCGCCCGTTCCGTCCTCCAAGGCGGCGAGCGCTCCTTTGAGCTTGCCGTTTTCGTATTTTACGTTGGCTTGCACCCAATCGTATACGGCTTCGACTTCCGCCCACGCATTCTCGGCATCCACCCCAATCTCTCCCGCCAAAGCGCGGATTTTTCGATTATTGCTTTCAATTTTATCGCTGGGGAGAAGGTATTTTTTGAACAGATTGCCCAACTCCTTGGGGTCAGGGATTTTGTACTTCGAAACGTCTTCTGGTCCCACCTGGGAATAATTTTCCACCTCAAATTTTGCCGTAAGATTAATATTCTCGCCAGCAGGGAGGGTGTTGATTTTGAAGACGAGAAGGGACGACCCTCCCGCTTGCTTTTGAACAGAAACTTTTGCATAGGCAGGGAAATTTTCCTCGACGATTTTCACTTTTTGTTCCGGCCAATCAACCGGGATCGGAATCGTCCCCGTGATATTCGAGCAAGCTCCGCGCGCGATGATCGTGAAACCGCACTCCCAATAGAGCGTTTTGGGGTCTCCCAACGTGCAGCCACTCACGGCGTTTGGTCCCCAATTTTCATCTTTAGCCGTCTTTTTTTTGAACTGCCCCAACGCGGAAGTCGCGTGAAGCACGAGGACGCACAAAAGCGCCGCAAAAATAGTCGTTCTCATTCCGTATCGCATTTTTTATTGGACTCCATGAAAGGATTTTTGACCAAAAAGCTATACAAGCACACATTAAATGTATCGTGCAAATCCACCTCGATTGTGGATTCTTTTTGGGTTTGGGAGGGAAAAATCCTAAAATTCCCTCCACTCGACACACCCAAACACCGAGGATTCTCGTCGTGCGCTCATTCCGCCGCTTTTTTCATACGCACGGGGATTCTCATCATTTCGTCTGTGGGGAATCGAATCCCTTCCGCGTAGCGCCACGTGCCGGGCTGCGTGTACCGTGCCGTCCCGACGAGCGACGAGGCGTGGCTGCCGTCCGAAAGCTCCAACACAATTCGCACGTCGCCAATCGAAAAATGATCGGCATGCGGATTTTCGATTCTCACCCAGTTGAAGTAGTCCAAACTTCGAATCGCCTCAGGCGTAAGCTCGACAAGCACCTCGTTGGAGAAGACCCCCGCCACTTCGTCCCCGGCAGCGAGCGCGAGCATCCCGAGGGGGTTCTCGTTGAGAAACGCAAACGACACGTGCTCTCCGACGTTCCCAGCGAGTCCTTTGCCACGATAGGCGAGCCAACCACGACGTGCGGAACGCATCTCTTCAAGGGAGAGTGCCTTGGTTTCGTCAGAATCCGCCACATTGCACGCAGCATCTCGCCCATACCAAACGTGTCGAGTGGGGATTCTTCCGACCGACTCAAGTCTCATCTCGCCCCACGCGCCCCAATCTGCCGAGGTGTTGTTGGCGGGACCACAATCCGCCACCAAGCGCAAGGTGATTTTTTGACCGCGCCACGCGCTCAAGTCCGCCGAAATGGGCTTCCACC
The DNA here is from genome assembly GCA_030527105.1 of Planctomycetia bacterium. Taxonomy (GTDB): domain Bacteria; phylum Planctomycetota; class Planctomycetia; order Pirellulales; family Thermoguttaceae; genus RGIG3701. The sequence continues at coordinate 9,922 of JAUNBK010000052.1, read as the reverse complement.
CAAATGTCGCGACGGACTCTTCCGCCACGAGCGTTTCTTTTCCCGACGAATCGACAACGAGAATTTGATACCAAATTCCGTCTCCCAAATCGCTTCCGTCGCGCTTCCCCACGCAGGCATGGAAGGCGAGCGGAATTTTCGAGTCCAAAGCAATGTCGTACTCCAAAATGGCGGCACCCACTGCGCCTTTATAGGGAGGATGAACGCTAAAACCGGCTTTCAAAACGCCGCCGCACATCATGTTGGCGTCCCAAAACACCCCGCCTCCGCAGGCGTCCCAATCTTTGCGCTTCGAGCCGTCGCGCGTTAGGAGGTACGCCTCTCCCTTCTCCCACTCAAATGGGACGCTCCGAAACTCGTTTATCGTCGCGAGCGTCGTGCGAAACGTTTGCGTGTGGGTCTCGCCATCCCCCACATCCTGAGAGAGAACGACTTCGCACAACTCGATTCCCTCGCACGTCGGCGACTCCAGCGCAAATCGCACACTGCCGTTCGTCACGATGTTTTTCTCGCCCCGATATTCCGCAAAAATCGGCGCCCGACTCCCCAAATTTGCCTCGACTCGAAGGACAAGCTCGTTCGACACGCTCTCAACTTCCACGTTGGCAATCGTCGTGACCCAAAAATCGACCCAGCGCCCATCCACTTGGAACCAATGCCGTGTAGAAATTGGCGCATTGAGGGGGATTTGATACTTTTGCCGATCGGCACCGTGGATTTCTACCGTTTGTCCGGGCAAAACACGAAACGCGCTCGCGCCGACGTGCGGGTCTTCCGCATAATCCTTCATGCGCTTGATTCGATACGAAAACGCGCCGGGGACTTTCTCCACATGCGTGTATCCTCGTGAGAGACGGAGTTTTGCGGGACCAATCTCATCGCCAGCATAATTGAGCGCAACGGCAGACTCCGCCTCGATTTTGAAGCCAATATCCGAGTCGTCAAACAAAATGATCTCATAATCTCCGTCGTCGAGCATCCGACACACGCCCGCGCCTGCGCCGTTTGCCTTGTGGAATTTTTGAAAATTGCCGCGTCCATCAATAAAGATGTGTTTTGGCGACTCGCAATAATCGAAACGTTTGCCCATTTCTTGAGCGGAGAGGACAAACACCTCCCCATCGAGCGTCCAACCCGAATACCCTTGGGGCGGCAGATCGACGAGACGACCATCGACTTTCGTTCTCATTGGCTCCGTTGCGCTTCCGTTTGCGCAAATAACGACGCCATTCGAGTATTTGACGACAACTTGCGAGCGCTTATATGCATCGTTGCGCAGAGCGTCGGACGTTTTCCAAAGGACGCCTTGCGCGTCGCAATACAGAATCTCAACCGCCTCGCCCTGCGTGTATCGCTCGTGGAGCTGCTGAAGCATGAAGTAGCCTCGGCGCATGATTTGTTTTCCATATGGCTTCGCAAGAAAACCAGGGTGCCCAAACGCAACAGTCGCGGCAAAGAATCGATCCGCACGCGCCTCGACGTCTGCCGGAGTGAGTTTCGTGCCCTTTGGAAGTCTGCCGAAAAACATATCAGGATTTCCCATGCCAAAGTTGCACTCGAGAGGATGCATCTTCAGGAGGTCGAAATCCACGAGCCACGGATTCCACGGAATTTTGTAGCCACCGTCTTGGGCGTAGTTGCCATCCGTGAGACCGGAGTAGAAGCAATGGTGTGGTCCCTCAGAATAAACGGGACCGCCCCAATATTTTCGCTGGAGGAGCAGGAGTTCTCCATAGGCGTAGAACACCGCCGCACTCGTGCCCGCGCCCGGAACGCGAACATCATAATCGACGCGAGACCACGGCGTCACGGAGGTGTGCACGTCGCAATACGCCGTCGAAAAATGGAACTTCTCCTGATTGATCGGCGTCAATTTCTCGCAAAACTCCACCGCCCTTGCGGGTTTTGGAGCGTAGCAACGCGCCCACGCCGTCTGAAGAGCGCCGTTGGACGAGCGCGAGACCATGTCGGTGTCCCAATATTCATTCACGGGGGCGAAATCCGTGAAATTATTGTACGGCCCATAAAAGAAACCAAGTTCGTCCTGCATATATCGCGCGTAGTCAAACATTCCCTCGTCTCCGCCTTTGCCTGGGGCGGCTTTCGTCCTGAACGTGAAACTTTCCCCGCCATCGCGCCAGCAGACTTCGTGGTCCGTCACTAAAACTTCCGTCATTCCGTTGCGCTTTACGTCGAACCAAAACGCTTTGTCGTGATCGCGCACGCCCGCACCGTGGGAGTTCCATTGTTTGCGCCCCGTCACGTGCTTCCACGGCGAGGGTGGGTTCGGAATATTCGGCAAAACTTCGTGAAATTCCGGGCTGATGGTCACGAAAAAGCGCTCAAAACAATCGTTTCTCGTGCCATCCATGCAGGGATTATATCGAGCACCGCCATTATAAATCACCTCGCCCCGCGCCTCGCTCACCTCGAATGATGAATAAAGCTCGCTTCCATTTGTCGCGTACCAATCGGAATTTCCCATGAGAAAAAGCGGCACGCCTCCAGCATCCTCAAACGAAACGAGTGCTGGACGCCGCGCGACGTTGCCGTACGCTTGATACGCATAATACGGGATCGGAATCGCCTTTATTTTGTTGAGGCTGCGTGTTGGGAGCGCTCCATACGTGAGATTCGCGACGCGCCCGCCGGGGACGTACGACTCGATCAGGAGCGACTTCCCGCAGATTCGGAGCGTGAATTCCGCCTCCACGCAGATTTCGTCCTCCTCTCCAGCGAAGATTTTCCAAGTTGAGACGATTTTTTCGCCTTCTATTTTAGTACGCAAATGCTGATTTCGACGCACGGGGAGTATTTTCCCCTTCGGGTCAACCAACTCACGAACGCCTCCGCCCGCGCAGGGAGTGAAAAACGCGCCGTCGTTCCAACGCGCTTGAATATCGCCAAAGCAGCCCGATCCGGGAGCGAAAAGGTATTCGAGTCTGCCGTCGCTTCCGACGTACGTTAAACGAAACGCAGGCAGGTCAGTCGGCTGATTAGCCAGCTGCTCAATTGAGTTTGTCGAGTTTGGCGCGGAACTATCTGGCGCAATCGTAAGCTCGCGCGTTGGGAAGGGGAGATTCCCCTCGCCCGTGTTGAGTCCTGGATTTTGTCGGGAGAAAATGACGCCGCGTTTCGCCCGCTGCGCGAATTCCAACGGCTTCCACTCTTCTTTTCGCACCGAAAAATTGTCAAAAAAGAGCGTTCGATCCTCAAGATTGTTCCCATTATGGACGCAAAATCCGTTGAACGCGGCACGATTCTCATGCAGTCGTTTTTCCTGGTCGTCGGAGAGCGTTTTGTAGCACAAAAACCACTCCTTCCAATTCACGAAAGCGAGTGGCAAAGCAATTTCCTCGCCGTTTTGGAAGAGGAAGAGCGCGTCGATCGAGACTCTGGGGGTCGTTTCATCGGACTCCCACGCCCAATTGTTGCCAAAAATCCAGCAGGAGAACGCATCGTATTCCCCTTCCACCGGGACGGGCTGCGGCGGACGAACGTAGACACGCACGCGCCCTTGCGCTTCTGGATCGCGTCGATAAACGAGCTTTCCGACGAAATCGCCCCAGATTTTTTGCTCGTTCGACCTCTCAAACGACGCAATCGCGCCCTGGGTTTCGACGCGCCAGCCTTCTGTCGTCTCGAAATCCACGAGCGGTGGCACTTCGTCCTCCACGCGCCCCGCCCAATCCAACTCGTATGGACGTTTGCCTTCGGCAGAATCCGCGCGATTTTCGAAACTCAACATCATTGCAAACGAAATGACAATGAAAAATGTGGCAATGAAAAATAATGAAAAATATCTCATGTGATAAATATCCATAGGCTGGGTGTGTGATACTGTGTGTTACAACGGTGCGTTATACGAGTGCTCGAATGAATTTGAGCGCCAGCGTACACTCATCGTGTTTTAACTCATCGTCCTTAATACTCGTTCTCCTTCAAAATATCTCACGAAGTTTTGTGAGCCAAAGCCTCCGTTCCGAAGTCGAGGCGGAGGACGCCGCCGTCTTGAAATTCCTCGAGAAAGCGGGCTTCCTCGAAATCAACGTCCGAGGTGTCCGCATTCTCCTTTTGTGTGGGGAGTTGAATGAGCGCAAACGCACGCATCGCATCGAGATAAAAGTCGTCGGTGGTCCGCGTGTCGAGGTCGATTCTTTTGTCGCCCAAAATACATAACTTTATGATGCCATTCCGCGCCGTGCTGCGGACGGTTTCTTGGTAGACGTCGCGCAAAATGGAGGCTGCCAAAGAAACATTCTCCTCGAATTGTTCGGGTTGCGCGCCACGAAAATCCGCCAAGATGAACACGCTGGGAGCGTGGAAGGCGTCGAAATTCTGCACCAACAATTGTTCGTGTCTTGCCGAGGCGCGCCAGTGGATTCTTCGCCAGAGGTCGCCCGTCGTCCAGACCCTCAAGCCTGCGAATTCTCCAATCGATCGTCTCTCAAAGGAATTTTGAATCGAAGGACTCTCCTCCATGCTGCTCCCGCCGACAATATTATCATATATATCTGGCGGAACGTCCGTAAGTTTGGGAAAGACCCAGAATTTGTGCGCGGCAATTTCGTCAGTCTCAAAGGTCTTTTGAGCAACGAGAAAACCAAAAGGGTAGTCGCAATAGGCACAAACGGGGAGAAACTCATACGCACCTCTCTTCGAGAACGTAACGCTATAGACGAGCGCCCTGCGTTGGAGTCCGCGTTGCGGTGTGTACTCATGCGCCCTCTCGAGACGCACCTTCCCCTCCTTCGGCATCGCTTGAAGCCACACGCCAACCAGTCCCGTTCGCGATTTTGACGACAACTCGAGACGATATTCCCCCTTTTCTCCTGGCAAGAAAAACTCGGGGAGCGAAATGTGTATCGTAAGTCCCTTCATGGTCCAACGCGGAATGAAAAAGTTGATCCAAAACGCGCCCAACATCACCCCGGAGAGCAAGAGAAGAGGATTGACTTCGCGACGAAATCCGACAAAAAAAATCATCGTGAGCACAAGGAGATAATAATGACCAATTTTGGTGAAGCGCATAATAGGTTCTTTTTTTCCATACGTTCTATTTTTAATCGAAACAGCACCGCTCTTTTTTTATAATACTTTGCGTTGAAATTTCCGGTTCCGCCCGCCGTTGGAGCTACGCACCACGGCTCGCAAAACGTCGCGAAAAACGGGAATTTTAAAGCACGACAAGTACATTCTACTCTTTTTCCCCCCGCTTGTAAATCGGGGGAAGTCGTATATAATAGACAAATCGTGATATTTTATGGCAGTTTCAACCGAAAATTTTAACCAGAGACATTATTTTGATCCCAACCCCTCCAATTTTATGATACAACACCTTCAAAACCAGATCGAAAGCGTTTTTTTAGGCAAGGCGGACGTCGTGCGCCTCTGTCTCGTTTGTTTTCTCTCGGGCGAGCACGTCCTTCTCGAGGATATCCCTGGGGTGGGGAAAACCCTCCTCGCGAAAGCGTTGGCGCGGAGCATTCAGGGCAAATTCAGTCGAATTCAATTCACCCCCGACCTTCTCCCGGCGGAAATCACGGGGAGTTCCATCCTCTCCCGTTTTGCAGACGAAGAGGATCGCGACGACACGAAAGCGTTTCAATTCGTGCCTGGTCCCATTTTTGCCAACATTGTTCTTGCGGACGAAATCAACCGAGCGACGCCCCGCACGCAGAGTGCCATGTTCGAGGCGATGGGCGAGAAATCCGTCTCCACAGACGGCGTGACGCGCCCACTGCCGGAGCCGTTTTTCGTGATCGCAACGCAAAATCCGATGGAGTTCGAAGGGACTTTTCCCTTGCCGGAGAGCCAAATGGATCGATTTCTCATGCGTCTCTCAGTGGGATACGCCCCGCGCGAGTGGGAGCTTCGGATTCTCGAAAGTCGTCGCGAGACGGATCCCCTCGACGAGATGACTCCCGTGCTGGACCTCACGCAAGTGCGCGCGCTTCAGGCTGCCGCTCGACAAGTCCTCGTTGATGAGTCGGTGGCGAATTATATCTTAGACATTGCGGAGGCAACGCGTACTCACGCCGAGATTCGAGTTGGGGTAAGCACCCGAGGAGCGTTGGCGCTTTATCGCGCGGTACAGTCGAATGCGTTCATTCAGGGGCGGAAGTACGCCTCGCCAGACGATGTGAAAGAGCTTGCCGTCGCCGCATTGTCTCATCGTATACTTCTCAAGAACTCTCTTCGTCGCAGCAGCCGCGCGCGGACGGAAGAGTTGATTGCCGATATTCTCGATACGGTACTCTCGCCGTGAGGAACGATGGCGGATTCTCCCTAAGAGTCCGCTTTTTATTTGCTTGGTCACAAAAGTGGTCAAAAAGCGCCTCGAGTTCTTGTTCTATGTGCAGTACATTTTCTGTCGTGATACGGGGTTCGAAAGGAGAATAGAGGCGCGTCAAAAAGAAAATTCGGAAAAGTCTAAAGTTTCTTTCGTCAAAATACGAAAAAGTAAATACTTCGGTGGAAGAAGCATAATTGCTTTTTTCACTCCATTTGGACTTTCGCCTCTCGAGGCATTGTTCAGTTGGCGTTTCGGCGGTTTAGCTGGTCGTTGGAACGGAGCGCGTTGCAGACGGCGAGGAAGATGGCAATTCAAAGCAAATTTGAAAATTTCGGAAATTTCCTCAATGTTGTTTTTATCCGTGCCGATAGAGAAAAAAAGCGCGGGTCGAAAGCCTGCACAGCTAGAAAAATTTATTGATTTGAAGCAGTTACAGTTCAGACCCTCAACCCAAACTGTGAGTAGAAATTTCCTGGAGTTTTTGCCTCTCCAATCGAAGTCTGCTTTCAGGGGGGATCTGAGTCCTGGATAGCCCAAGGGGGGCGATTCGGGTAATTGAGTCGAGGCGAGTTGTAAAAACGGAGAGCCTACCATGAAGGTCTTCACAACTGGTCAGGTTGCCAAAATTTGTAAGGTGGCCCCACGCACCGTCAGTAAGTGGTTTGATTCAGGCCGACTGAAGGGTTATCGGATACCAGGTTCACAAGACAGACGTATTCCCAAAGAATACCTGATCAAATTCCTGAAAGAGCATGGAATGCCTACAGGAGAACTGGAAAACGAGGACATCGCAAAGGTTTTGGTAGTCGCGCAGGACCAAGTTCTTATCGAAAATCTGCGGCGTGAGCTTCCTGTAGAACATCAGTTCAGAGTCGAGGTCGCTTCCAGCGGTTTCGATGCAGGGATTCAGGCCGAGAGTTTTCATCCTGACTGTATGGTTGTCGATTTTTCCATCGGAAGAACCGAAGCGTTGCAGATTTGCCAAAATCTGCGTAGAAATACCGAGTTCACTGACATTATCCTTATTGCTTTGCTCCCGGACGACGGTTGCAAAAACGACTATTTCGATCGGTCTACCATTACGGAGACTTTCCGAAAGCCGTTTGACGTGACCTTATTGGCCGAGCGGTTAAAGACTTTGGTTGGCGGCAGAAAAGAGCTCGTCTGATTTCAGTGCGCGAGAACGAGGGGGTGGGGTTTGCATCCCTTCTTGAAAATGTTTTATATTCCACAAAAGTCGGTTTTAGCCCGACTTTTTTTATGGATATTCCTGCCGCCACCCCGCACGCTCCACTATAAAAGACACAATCGTTACAACTGGGGAGTCCTCACAAAAAGACGAATTTCTTTCCAAGATGTTATTGTTTTCCACTGGATTTTTCCGCATGAATATACGATATACGACAAAGGGCGTTGTACCATCATTTGGTACAAAAAGAAAATCGGGGAATTTTATCAGGATTTTTGGAAAAACCCCGCTCCGTCTCCTTGACATCGACCCCCTGTTGTGGGTATAATGGGGAGAGGTGTCGGATTGCATGAACCAATCGTCTGCCACGCCGAGGTTGGACGAATATTTTATTGATTACGGAGAAAGACTCCTATGAACCTGGTTGGAAAAATTTTTATTGTACTCATTTTCGTGTTCAGTTTGGTGCTCATGACGCTCTCCGTGTCCGTTTATATCTCGCACCAAAACTGGCGCCGCATGGTGGAAAATACCACGCCAAACGCTGGCTACCCGCTCGGATTGCGACCGCAGCTCGAGGCGCTCGAAAAGGAAAATCAAGCACTCCAGACCGAGGATACTCGTCTCCAAGACGCTCTCCAGAAGGAAAGAACCGACCGTGTCGCGAAAGTCACCGCTCTCGAGCGGGAGCGCGATAGGTTCCAGAGTGAGTATGAAAAAGTTTGTGCTGAGCTTGAGGAAACGCAGAAACAGCTCGCTCTTCATGCTGAGAACGCAAAGAGAAATGCTGAGAAGGCGGAACAACTCGAGCAGGACAACGCGAGACAGGTGGAGCAGATCGCAGCTTCGCTTGATGCAAAGAATAGGGAGCGGGAGATAAACCGGGTCTTGTATTCTCGGTTGACCGATATCGAGACTGCGTTGAGAAACTCCGAAGCGCGAAAAACCGACCTCACGCGTGAAATCGCAAAGTTGAACGAGGTCTGCCAGTATCTCAATCTCCAAACATACCGCGCTACCGCTCCCCCCTCCGGTTTGACGGGGTCAGTTCGAGCTGCTTCCGCGAATGGCAATGTCGAAATCACTGTCGGGTCTGACGACGGTGTGCTGGCTGGGCACCGTTTCAACGTCCTTTCTCCTGATGGCACTCGTTATCTGGGCGTAGTTGAGGTTGTGGAGATTCGACCCGATTTCTCGATTTGCAAAGACGTTCCGCGTTTGAAGCAGGGCACGTATACGACCGGGTGCAAAGTTACCCCCAGAACAGAACGTTGAGGTCCCTATGAGTCAACTCGAGAACGATCCTCTGTTGGACGACAACGCCTTTGACAACCCCTTTGGCGCGCCCCTCGGCGGCGAGGTAGGAGTCCCTGCCGACGAGGAGACGTCGTTGGATGTTGTGTCCACGCACGAAGACAAACCGGTGCAGTATCGCAAACCAACCATGGATGTATACACCTTGCTGCTCTTCCTCGCGCTCGCTTTCATTTCCACAGCGGCTGTTTTCCTCTACCTCGAAAGCGCCCCGTCGGAGTATGGAACGCCACCCTTTCGCGAAGGGAGTCCGTTTCCTCCTAAAACCTGAGGCGTTTGTGTGTTTCTTGTGGCACACTACCCCAAAGCGTTTGAATTCGGCGTTCAAGCGCTTTTATTTTCAGGGGATTGAGAGATGCTGAAAAAAGAGAGGGACTATAAGCCGGATTCTGTTTCAGAAAAAATCTGAACGATAGTCATTTATCTAGGACACGCATTGCTGTGTGCCTCAAGCTGCCTACCCAGGAGTCGAACGTGTCGAACAAACACGTGCGGGAAAACCGCTCCTCCTTGCTTGGCATTGCACCGGATGGGGTTTGCATAGCCGCCAAAATCACTCCTGGCGCTGGTAAGCTCTTACCTCACCGTTTCACCCTTACCTCAAAACCGAAGTCGAGAGGCGGTTTGCTTTCTGTTGCACTTTCCCTGATCTCACGATCGGTGGGTGTTATCCACCATCCTGTTCTATGGTGTCCGGACTTTCCTCCCACGAGCTCCCCATAATAAAGCGAAGAGCACATGAGCGACCATCCGTCCCTCTCAAAAGTTGTTCGGTGAGAATCGTATTCAATTCAGACGAAAATAGTCCCGGAGGGATTCGAACCCCCAACCAAGGGATTATGAGTCCCCTGCTCTAACCGCTGAGCTACAGGACCAACGGAAAATCGTAAACCGCATTATATAGTGGGATTCTATTTTGTCAAGGGGGAGTGGCTCACCCCTGAGATTTAGAGATGGGGCGCCTGCAAATTTGGTGGGGTCCCATTTGGGGACCAAAGGGGGGGGGAAGGAGAGTTTGAGAGCGCCTCCTCGAAAATCACAAATTCAAACACTCCCCCATTTTATACTTGTTCTCCTTTAAAATTCCCGTTCTGCGCGACGTTTTGCGAGCCGTGGTGCGTAGC
>JAUNBK010000051.1 GCA_030527105.1 Planctomycetia bacterium | reverse complement strand
CCTCCGGCAACTGGACGCTTTCCGGCGACTACTACCTCTTCGCCAACGGCGACAATGCGCTGCACGCCGGGATGGGGACGCTGACGTGGAAGTTTTAAGCGGGGTGTTTGGTCGGAGGAAGCGTTTCCCGCTTCAAACTACCCCGCCCCTCGGGCATACCCCTTCCTTCGTGGGAGGGGTTTTTTATTGCACTCGCTCCAAAACGCTCTCTCGATGTGCCGTGAGACCTTCTTTTGTCGCAACGGTGGCGATGTCGTCTGCCAAGCGCCGCAAGCCTTCTTGGTCGAAGTGGAGAACGCTGTGGGAGCGAAGAAAATCCGTGGCGCAAAGCCCGTGCGCAAAACGTGCCGTCCCGCTGGTTGGGAGGACGTGCGACGGTCCTGCGGCATAATCTCCCACCGCGACGGGGGTGTAATTCCCCATAAAAACGGCTCCGGCATTGCGAATCTTCGCTTCGAGAACGGCGGCATTCTCGGTGGCGATGTGGAGATGCTCCGGCGCAATCAAATCCGTGAGTCGACACACTTCGTCCTCATCCTTCGCCAAAATGATCGCGCCGAACGATTCGAGACACTGCCTCGCAAGCTCGCCACGCTCCAAACGATCCAACTCGGCATCCAACGAGCGCACGACGTTTTCGAGAACCTGCCGATTGCACCCAATGAGGATACTCGCGCCGGGGGCGTGTTCCGCCTGCGCAATCAAATCGAGCGCCGTGTAGCGCGTGTCGGTCGTTTCGTCCACAATGACGACCACTTCGCTCGGTCCCGCAATCGAATCAATGTCCACCTCGCCATAGACGAGTTTCTTTGCGAGAGCGACGAAGAGATTGCCGGGACCGACGATTTTGTCGACTCTCGGAAGACCTTGGATTCCGAACGCCATAGCCGCGACGGCTTGCGCCCCGCCGATACGATAGACCTCCCGGACGCCAATCTCCCAACAAACGGCAAGCATATCCTTGTTGTAGGCTCCGTTGGGTGTGGGAGGCGCGACGACGGCGATTTCTTCCACGCCCGCCGCCTGAGCCGGTACCGCCGTCATAAGTACGGTGGAAGGATACGCTGCCGCCCCACCAGGGACGCAGATGCCGATGCGCTTAAGTGGACGATATTTGTGCTGAAGGAACCCACCCGGTCGCGAGATCGTCGCATCCTGCGGAAGGAGCGCGATTTGAAACTCAAGAATATTCTCCCGAATGTTTCGCACGGCTTCGAGCAGTCGCGCGTGGGCGTGGGCGTGGGCGTCTTCCATCGTCTCGAGAGGAACGCGCAATTCTTCTGGCGAGAGATTGGCACCATCGATACGTCGAGAATAATCCAACGCGGCTTGGAGTCCAGACACTTGGACATCGCGACAAATTTTCACGACAACCTCTTGCGGAGTGAGCGCCTCGCCAAAGATTTCGAGCGTTTTTTGCTTGCCCGATTCGGAAACGACGTCTCCCCGCGGGCTGAGTCGTTGGCGGAGTGCGTGCATTTGCGTGGTGATATTGTCTTGCGTGCTGTCGAGCCAGGATATTTTGAGCGACATGGGAATAAATCTCCAAAGGTTTGGATGGACTTGAACACCAAAAAATTTCCCCCATTGTAATCTATTTTGGCAATAATGGAAGGCGGGAGGGCAAAAAAACAAACCAAACGGGAGTCTTTGCGTATTAATTTTAAACAAAATGAGGAAAATCACATCTTTTTTGCTTGCAAGTTTGCGAAATTTTGCTAGAATATATGAGTGTGCTCACAAACCAAAATCCTGCAAACAAAACTTGGGGAGAAAATAAAATGACACGGACGACGACTTTCCAACGCAGTCGAGGCTATACGCTCATCGAAATTCTGCTCGCGACGGGGCTTTCCTTGATCCTGCTCGTCACGATGATTCGAATCTTTCAAATGACGAACGAAGGTTTTGCGGAATCGCGAATCCTTATGGATTTTTTGGGGCGAACGCGCGCGGCGCAGCAGCTTCTCGAGGCGGACTTGTCGCGATTCACCACGACCATGCGCCCTCCGCGACCGGTTGAGGCGGAAGATGGCTATTTTTCCACTGGCACCGTCGTCAGCACGATTACTCACAACACCACCAGCGCAATCCACGACCGGGTCTACATCGGCTACTCCTCAGGAGAAACCAAATCAAACGACACGACCACGAATTATCCTTGCAACTACATCGCGCTCACGGTGTTCAACAAGGACAATCCTTTCCGCTACGTGGATCCCTCGAACTCGTCGCGAATTCTTGAAACACCGTATGCCGAGGTCGTGTGGTTCGTGTATCAAAACAACCTTTATCGCGTTTATTGTCCCTTCGTTCCTGCACCCGAGGAGGCGGCGACGTACGCCAACGGCTCGCTCAGCAACACGCCCTACGCCTTTGGCGGCACCCGTCGAATCCCCACCGTCCGAATGATTTCTCCCGGCTTGCTCGGCGATATGCGCAATCGACTCATGTACGTTGCCGACGGAACCGCTCCATTTTTGTGGAATTATGTGAGTTCCGACGCAAACTTGCAGAATTCCATTCGGGATTATCTGGTTCTCACGGACGTGATTCGTTTCGAGGTTGAGTTGTGGAACCCCGACGCGGAACAATACCAATCGTTCGGCGAGTTGGGGAATTATTTCGCAACCTCGACCGGGATGATGTATCGCGGGCAATCCGTCCGCGCAACGGGGAGCGGTCCCTATTACGACACTGGCTCAACCATCTCTTTTGAAAATTTGGGTAACAATCCCACCGCGACCGAGCTTCCCACCCTGAGTGGAATGGCTATCACCAACCGAGGACTCTACGCTCGCGATGGTTCCTACACCACGCTTCCGTCTTCTGCGTTCCTCCCGGGCATTCGCGTCACTGTGACGGCGGTCGATCAAGACACCGGACAAGTGCGCAAATTCCACGTCTCGCAAGACTTTAGGACGCGATAGACACTCGCGCAATGGCGGACTCATCGCAAGGCGCCACGCAAAACAATCGAGCAGGCGATCGTCCATTTTTTGGGCGGTCGCTTCGTTGCGTCAATTATCAAATTCCATATTCATCTGCCGCAATAGTTCCGCCAAAATCGACTCTCCGGCAGAATCCAGTTCCAGCGTCACGGCAGAAGACCATCGAGGTTTCTCTTCCGTCAGAACATAGGGAAAGAACGCGGAGGCTGGCACGAAAGCGAAATTATCGGAGGCGACACCAATCACGAACCGATCTTCTGGAGTGCGCAACTCAACGATCGGCGCCACGTTTTCTGGGAGCGATTCGAGAAAAACCCTCCCCGACGGCCAAAACCACCCCGCACTCCCTTGTGGCGTTCGGCAATAGCGCCACGATCTCTCCGTTCCGCATAACACCACCGACGATTGGCGCAAAACGTCCATCGCAACGGGATAGGCAGGTCGAGCGTATTGGTCTTTTTCCTCGATCATTCTCCACGAGCGATCCAATTCGGGCGCCACTCCATGCGGTGGAATCGCCCCCACCCACAACATTTTTCCACCTGCCGCCCGAAATTCCTGGAGAACGACCTCCCAACGCTCACGCAGCAGTCCGTGGTAGGAACCACAACGCTGCGCCGGCACCACCAGCAACTCGATTCCCTTGCCGAGCAAGCCATCTCGAAGCGCCTCGCGAAGGTCCAAAATCGCGACAGCCGCCCCTTTTTTTCTCAACGTTCCGGCAATTTGCGCCGCCACGATTCGATCACCGCCGTGGAAGAATCCCTCGCTAAAACGCCCCGTCGAATCATACACGACCCGAATGGGGGCAGCCTCCCCGTCTCGAGGCAAAAAGGGCAAGATGAGCGACTCCCTTTCGATCGGACGTTGAGCGATGAAGGCGTCGATTTTCGACGGCAGCTCCGTGAGCATCTCACGTTGCCAAACCACCGAATCGCCGCGCTTTGCGAATTCCACCGCCGCGAGGAAAACATCCAGCGTCCTCTCGACTCCCCACGCCGCCAAATCGCTCAGGTGTTCCGCGAGCACCAGCCCCGCGCCACGGTCTCTCTCCGCCACCCAACGACTTGCCGCCTCGAGAATCGGGACGCCATAAACAAAGCAGTCCACCGCCTCCCACTCGCAAAAACAGAGTTGGAAAAAAACATCTCTCGAGCAACGATACGACGGCGATATAGCAATCTTCCGACAACGATTCTCCCAAATCTCACGACTAAAATCGTGCTTATGAAGCCATCCCGCGTCCAACGGCAAGGAAGGCACGACATTCAGCCCTTCTCGCCCTAGCGTGTAGGTCGCGTATTGAATCAACGGCTCATGATTGCACGCCGCTTGGTCGGAAATCGAGTGCGCAAGTATCGCCAGCGCGAGAAAAACCTCATTCTCGCGATTTTGACGAATTGCCTCCACCAGAATTTGAAAAACGACACACCGTCCCTCGCTAGAGTGGAAGCCAAAACGCTCATGGATTCCATGCGACGCAAAGAGCGCCAGGCTGGTCTCCCCCCAACGCTCCTGCTCCATTTTTTCTCGACTGTCGGGATAGTGGTTGTCGTGAAGAAATTGCTCGTAGAGCACGTCGTTTTCCAACAGCTTCTCGCGCCATGGAGAAGGAAGTCGTTCCGCCACGGCAGCGCCAATCACGTCGTGTCCCTCGCCCCAGCCCCAACTTTCTTTCGTCAGGCACCCGACGCAAACGATCGCCAAAATCGCCACTCTCCAAAATCTTGCTCTCATTTTCCCCCTTTTTCGATGGAATCAAAAACTCCTACAGACACACAAAAAGAGACCGCCCATAATCGGACCGCCTCTTGCTCGATATTCGTTCTTATTCGAAAGATGATAGCCGATTCTTCGACGACTGTGGTTCAACCAACGACGGCAAGAATTTCTGATTCGTTGAGAATGAGGTACTCCTCATCGTTCAACGTGATTTTGCAGCCGAAATACTTGTCAAAGACGACCTTGTCCCCCTCGCAAATCTGTAGCGGCACCAAGGAACCGTCTGCGAGTCGATGCCCGTCCCCCACAGCAACGACCTTTCCCTCGCAAGGTCTCTCTCCCGCCGAGTCTGGCAAAACAATGCCCCCCGTCGAAACCTTCTTAGCCTCAAGCTGACGTACGATCACTTTTTCTCCAAGCGGAACCAGTTTCATTTTGTGTCTCCATTAAAAACCCGATGGCAATGCTCATCGTACTTTATTATACTTCACGTTGAAATTGCACGCAAAGTGATAAAACACCCCTATTGTGACATGGAAAACGTCAAAAGACAAGAGGGGGTACCTTCGTTTTTTGATTGTTTTCTTGTTTATCTTGTCGATTAGGCGAAATGGGGGAAATTTAGGGGAGCAACTCGCAAATACCAATCATCCCGGTCGCCTCACTCAGTTCGACGCGGATTTTCGTCCACTCCCGTTTCGCCAAAAGCTCCGATTGCGCCAACTGCTGCGCGATATATTCGGCAAGCCGCTCCGCCGTGGTGTTGTCCAGTGGCAAAATGACGCACTCCTCCTCAGGAAAAACCCACCTTCTATGCCGATGACGCACCTCGACCTCCGCATGAATTCCCTCCAAACTCTCAGGATTTTGCGCAGGCCAAATCTCGTCCGGCGTCGGTGGCAAGCCCAACTCGCGCGAAAGCTGGTGCTCCAACTCGTGCTCCATCGAATATCTCTCCAACTCGGAACGCAAACTCTCACGTCTCTCCAAACGCATCTCCTCGCTCTCCTCATGAGTCCCGACGTCGGGTGCCGAAGGAGAAAGAGAGTCGCATGAAGATTGATAATTATTGACGGACGAGAGCCAGCCACCGATCTTAGATATCCAATTTTGCAAGTCCTCATCCCCCTCCGGCTCACTCTCGCGTACGGAAAAAATGAGGTGGGAACTCTCTCCCTGAAGCAAGACTTTGTGGTCCAACGGCGCGACGACCTTCATGACCACGCTCTGGAGCTGGAGAAAATCAATCGCGTAGCCCGAATTTGGAGCAAGAGGCAATTCGACCTCCACCGCGAAACGGAAATCATGTCCGTGGAGAAACTCGCAATCGCCATTCTCAAAGGTGATAAAATGGGCTGCGGAAAATTTCAACCCCTCGCCACTCACACGGACAGCGTGTTTTTTCATCGCAAGTACCCCTGATTAGGTCTCCATCACGTCCTTCTCGCGCGCCGAAGCGAGGGACTCCACTTCCGCCTCAAACTTCTTAATGAGGCTCTGGATTTCGTCCTTCCCCTTGTCGCGATCGTTCTCGGAGAAGAGCTTCTCCTTCTCGCCTTTGTCCAAATCCTTGATACCATCGCGACGAATGTTTCTCATCGAAACTTTCGTCTCTTCCGCCATAGTTCGAATTCTCGAGACCATCGACTTTCGCGTCTCCATCGTAAGAGGCGGAACGTTCAAGCGCAAAATTTTGCCATCGTTTTGAGGCGCAAACCCCAAATCGCTATTGATAATCGCGCGCTCAATGTCCTTCAACACAGTCGCGTCGTACGGACGAATAACGATCTGCATCGGCTCTGGACACCCAACGCTCGCCAGCTGTTTGATCGGCGTCATTGATCCATAATACTCCACGCGGAGCGAATCGACCAGCCCAGGATTTGCGCGCCCGGTGCGAATCCCCGCCAAATCGGACTTAAAATGCGCCACCGCGCGCTCCATACGCTCTTCAACATCCAAGAGAATATCTTCTACCATCTCGTCTCCTCTTAATTTGAAATGAGTGTGCCAATATCCAACCCTCGGACGGCGGCAACAATATTGCCCTCCGAGCGATAATTAAAAACACGAATCGGAAGATTGTACTCCAAGCACTTCGCAACGGCACCCTGATCCATAATCTTCAAGTGTCGTGAGAGCAACTCGTCGTACGAAATATGACTATAGAAAAGCGCCTCGGGATCCTTCTCCGGATCGCTAGAATACACCCCCTCAACTCGCGTCGCCTTGAGAAGAACGTCGGCATTCAACTCCAACGCCCTCTGCGCGGCGGCGGTGTCGGTCGTCACAAAAGGGCTCCCCGTCCCGGCTGCGAGGATAATCACTCTCCCCTTCTCCAAATGACGCTGAGCGCGACGACGAATATATGGCTCCGCGACGCCGTCCATCCGAATCGCCGTCATGACGCGTGTGGAACACCCCAACGACTCGAGCGCATCTTGAAACGCAAGCGCATTCATAACGGTGGCGAGCATCCCCATATAATGCGCCGTCGCTTCGTGGATGTGGGAGGCTTGGGACGAAAACTGCGCGCCGCGCAAGATGTTTCCTCCACCGAGTACAATCGCCATCTGAACACCAAGCGCGACCGAATCGCGAACTTGCTCCGCAATCCGCACGACAGAATCCATGGCGATACCGCGCCCGCCCGGAGGCGCAACCGCTTCTCCCGATATCTTCAAAAGGATGCGCTTATACGCAGGCACAGTATCGTTCATGTTTCTACTCCTTTGCTGGCTATTCGCCGAACATTAACCTATTTGCCCAATATCCAATGGAAATACTTTTTGATTTTCAAGCCATTCTTGGCAGCGTACTGCTCCACCGTCGAGTCCGGCTCTTTCACGAAAGGCTGGCTCAAAAGGCAGCGCTGCGCGAGGAACGCCTTCATACGACCGTCGATAATCTTGTGCTTGATCTCATCGGGCTTCTTGGAGTCTTTCGGATCTGCATTCATCAGCTCGAGTTGGATTCTGCGCTCGTTCTCGATGATGGCAGGGTCGATATCTTCCGCGCTCAAACCCTCAGGACGCATCGCGGCGACGTGCATACAAATGTCGCGCCCGAGTGCCGAATCGCCCTCTTCGAGAAGGAGAACCACCGCGCTCTTGCGGTCGTGGTGGGTATAAACGGAGACATTGCCCGCGATTTTGAGGAAGCGCTTGACCCGGAAAACCTCGCGAATACGATTGAAGAGGTCGTCCAATTGCTGCTGGAGCGACTCGCCTGCCTTGCTGGGAGAGGGCTGCGCCATCAAATCTTCCGCCGAGGCGAACTCGGGATTGGCAGCAACGACGGTCGCAATGTCGTCCGCAAGCTGCAAGAATTCGGGATTCGCCGCCACGGGCGCGCTTTCGCAAAGCAACTCGACGATGCCCGCTCCAGCGTCAGAGGTCGCGACAGCAATGACCCCCTCTTCGGTGCTTCGCTCGGCGCTTTTCTCTGCCATTTTCGCCAAACCCTTTTTGCGCAGGATTTCGAGAGCCAAATCCTCATCCCCCTCCGCTTCCGTGAGAGCGCGCTTGCAATCCATCATCGGCAAGCCCGTTTTGTCACGAAAAGATTTCACCTGAGCCGCAGTGATATTAACCATTGATAATTCTCCTTAATCTTATATTTTAGTGTGTGAATTGAAAACCAAGAGCGATAGAGAACGGGCAGAATTCAAATCCTTCCTCTGCCGCATTCTCTTCTATTTTATAGTCTATCGATTATCGCAGTGCGCGATCTCACTCTGCCGCGCCTTCGCTCGAAGCGGAATCCATTTCGGTCGCCTGCTCGGGAGCGATATTTTTCGCCAAGAGGATAGAATCGGCAAGATAGCCAATAATCAACTCAATGGAACGAATACTGTCGTCGTTGCCCGGGATCGGCAAATCGACCTGATCCGGGTCGCAGTTGGTATCAATGAGCGCGATCGTCGTGATCTGCTTCTTCTTCGCTTCCAAAACGGCATTCTTCTCTTTCTTGGGATCCACAATCACCAACACTTCGGGGTCGCGATTGAGGGTGCGCAAACCATTGAGGTTGCGATACATTTTTCGATACTCGCGATTGAGCGAGGACTGCATTTTTTTGGAGTAGAGAGCGAATTCATCGCTGGCACGCAACGCTTCCAACTCCTCCAAACGTCCGAGACGACGACGAATCGTGTCCGCATTGGTAAGAGTGCCGCCCAACCAGCGCTCACTCACAAAAGGCATCCCTGCACGAGTCGCTTGGCGCTCGATAATTTCGCTTGCCTGTCTCTTCGTTCCGACAAAAAGTACCAAACTACCGGCACGAACCACAGCTTGGAGGTACTTGCGAGCGCGCAGAAGCCCACGGACCGTCTCGCGGAGGTCAATAATGTGGACCTGATTGTGGCGACCATAAATATATGGACGCATTTTGGGGTTCCATCGACTGGCGCGGTGCCCATGATGCACACCTGCTTCGATCAAAGTTTTAGCTGAAAGCGACATAAATCTCTCTCTCCTTGGAGGCACATCAGACAGGCACACACGCTCCGCAGTCTGCGGAAATCGCACTCGCCCATAGTGTCCGACGTTAAGTTAATCGGCAAAACAACAACCCATTCGGTGAGCCGTATCCCGACGGGGTTTGATGATTCTAACATATTTTGATTTTGTGTCAAGGGGGCGCGCCAAGACGGTGCCGCTGCGTGGAGCGATCAAAGGTGGGAAAATCGTTCCCGCTAGCAGAACCCCGCGTCAGCCTACGAGTGCCACCTCTCTGAAAGAGGGGAATGAGATTCGGGAACAGGGGTGTTTCCGCTCCCCAAACGCCACCCCTCTGGAAGAGGGAATTTGGTGGCGAAAACACCCTGCTTCTAAAAATCGTCGGTCTTTTCGACAACCTCAATGGGACGAAACTTGAATTTGGGCGATTGTCCCATAAATCGACACGGATTGTTGTAGAAAATCTCCGTTGCCGCTTGAAGCGAATTCCCTCGGCGTCGGAATTCAAGCACGCACTCCTGAAGCGTGAAAGGATCGCTCGGTCCCCAGTCTGCCGACGAATTAATGAGCATCCGCTCCCATCCGAATACCTCCAACATGTCGCACGCTCGCGTTGCCGTGCACTTCGTGATCGGATAGAGAGTGAACCCTGTCCAATATCCATACTTTCGACACGCGCGAATCGTGTGCTCCTCAACGTGGTCGATCCACACTTTGTTTGGGTTCAGTTTCGAAAAACCTTCCAAAATTTCCAGAATTTTTCTCGTGCCGTATATTTTGTCATGAAGATGTGGCGTATGAATCAACAGCAGCTGATCGTAATCGATAGCCATTTGGACTTGCGCCTCGAAAATGTCGCACTCGTTTTGCGTCGAGAGGTGGAGTCCCGTTTCGCCGATGCCAAGGACGTTGGGCTTCTCGAAAAACTCTGGCATCCGCTCGAGTACGCGACGACTCAAGTCGGGATTCTCCGCCTCCTTCGGATTCACGGCGACCCACGCATAGTGAGTGATTCCGTACTGCGCGGCACGAGTTGGTTCAAACTCCGTGATTTGTCGAAAATAATCGATAAACGTTTCAGGATAAAGGCGATCGAATCCCGCCCAAAATCCCGGCTCCGCCACGCAGACGACGCCCGACTGCGCCATGCGCTCATAATCCTGCGCCGTTCGCGCAATGGCGTGATAATGTGGTTGTATAATGAACATGTCTCATTCTCCTTTCATCTCGGACGCCTCGGGATGCCTTAAATCGAGCTTCGTGAAGAGAGTTCCAAGCCTCTCCGCACGATTTGGTTCAGGCGAGGGAGTCGCAAGAAGAGCAAGCGCCTCGCGCAGAATTTCGGCTCTCAAATCCGTCACCAGCGACGTGTCGTCCGGGTGGGCAGCCGCGCCGCGCTCCGCACGATCCAACATCGCGCCAATCTCCATGAGATGCCATCTCGTGTCGAGATAATACATGTCCAAAACTTGTTTGGGCGAGAGAATATTCGATTTTTGATTCATGATGAATGCCCTTTGTATGAATAAACGATGATGAGAAAATCGCCTCTCCGCCGTTTTGTCACTTACTTGTTTGGAAAAATGACGGGGAGGTCGAAATTCTCGAAAACTAACGGCAGTTCCCGAATACCATGAGCGCGTATCCGGTGACTAAAATACCGTTGCTTTCTTGCCATCTTGAGGACTCGCGATTGATCCACGATCCATCCTCTTCTTGATTTTTGACAAGCTCAGCGAGTATTTCTGCTCTCCAATCATGTTCCACACCATTCGCGTCGGGGAAAGTGTCGACGCCGTATGCTTTGAGCGCCTTGGTCATGACGATGTAGTAATAATAGAGTCCCGCCGCACCCTGCCCCGGATTCTCCGAGACGCTGTAGTGTTTCGTGAGCCAACTGAGCGCCGCTTGGACGCGCTTGTCCTCTTTGGTCAAGCCAGCATAAACCATGCTCTTGAAGCCGGTGTATGTCATGGAGCCGTAGCTTTTGAGCGCCTGCGCTTCTCTGCCGGGCGCGCTCTCAATCACGTAAACGAAACCACCGTCGTTCGACTCTTTGGCGAACGGGAGCGTGTTGTGTTGCGACTCGAGATTTTGACAACGCGAAACAAACACGAGCGCTTTTTGCACCGCCTCATCGTCGGGACCTGCACCCAACGCAGAAAGCGCGTCGAGCATGAAGCCCGTGTTGGAAAGGTCGGGGCGCGACATGCGTCCGCCGTAGCCTGCGCCGCCGTATTTGGTGTCGGAGGTGTCCAAACCTTCTGACTCATCCCATTGATATTTTCGAATGTACTTTTCTGCGTACTTGAGCGTTTCGTCGAAACGTCCGTCTTTGTTAGCGAGAGCGAGCGCGACGATCGCAACGCTGGTCTCATAGTTTCCGAAGCCCATTCGAGGATTGACGATCGCGCCGTCGGGCTGGGCGAAAGACTCGAGATAGTCGAGCGCCTTTGCGACCATGGGATCATCAACACCGACGCCGTTTTGCAGGAGTCCAATGATGACGACGCTGGTGATGCCCGTCCCCATTTGTCCAGCAAAAGATCCATCCTCCGCTTGGACGGAGCGCAAATACTCGACGCCCTTCGCGATGGACTCCTCCGTTTCGGGAGAAAAAGTCCTTCTTTCCTGCGCCTGCGCATGAATCCAACCAAACGGGATCAGAAGCGCGACGCACAGGGTGATTTTAGTCATTCTATTCATTTTTTGTCTCTTGGTATCTTTAGAACACCACCGGCGTGGGCGTCCGCCGTTGGTTTTTGTCTTCCAAAAATCATTCAAGCCGAACGCACGCCCACGCCCAGCAAATCAAAAGGGATTAATTCGTCCCATCAGGAGCGGTTCCGCTCGTTTTCCACGAGTCTGTCCAATCGATCATGTTAACGTTCTCGCCCAGCGCCGGTTTTCCATCGTCTCCACAAGAGAGATATTGATAAATCGTCGGCAAGACGCGTTCGTTCGTGAAACGCACTGTCCCATCCGCAAAGAGCGCGTTGGCTCCATTCGGGTGGAACGAGTACGGCGCACTGGTTGTATTTGTGATGTTAATGAGTTGTCCACGCTGTCCGAGAGTGGTTCCCGAACCGCCTTTGGGCATTGCCATGCCATATGTCGCGGAGGAACTTTCAAGGAAACACCACCGAGTGAAATTACTCGGACCGTGTCCAGCAGGCGAAGAGTTCCATCCAATCCAACCATAGGCACTTGAGCCGCTTGAATCCAAGGTGCCGACTTTTTCTCGACCCCAATATTGATTCGGCAGACCCGCGTGCTCATGGAAGAATATGGTGTTGGACAAGCCATCCGTGATATTTTCGATACTGACGACGCCGCCCGAGGCTCCCGTTGCAAGCGGGGTACCATACGAATTTCCGTCGTTTGAATCGATTCTTTTGTGGACCATACCATAATCGGAGGGCGTGGTTTGAAAAGTGTCAGTGGCAGCGATCGTCTGATCCTTGTAGTAGATCGTTCTCTCTTTGCCACCTGGCGAGGAGGGACACTGGACGCAAGGGGGATTCGTGAGGCGAAACGCTTTGTTCGCGTCGCTTCCCATACTCGCGCTGGAGTCCCAGAGCGCCATGACGTTCTCCGCCTCCAAAAATGGAAGAAGCTGCATATACACGCCGCGCGCGGTCGTTCCGCCCGTGGTGTTCATGTGGTTCTTTGGAAAACCACCGTTTGCCTGTTCGAAATTTGCCATCGCCAGCCCGATTTGGTGCATGTGGTTTGTACACTGCGCCTTTCGAGCGGCTGCGCGCGCAGTATTAATCGCTGGCAGCATGAGCGACGCCAATATTCCAATGATTACTATGACCACAAGCATCTCAATGAGTGTGAAACCTCTCGTAATCGCTTTTTTCTCTGCAATCTTTTTCATAAATTTACCTCTAACCTCCCAGTAGGCGTGGGCGACCGCCGTCGAGGGCTAAATTTTTATTTTATCGCCGAACAAACGCCCTTGCTTGGCGATTGAATCCTCAACCAGATAGCTATAACGTTTTGTCCTATAAAGCTGTTCCGTCGGGAGCGGTTCCGTTTGGAGCCCACGACTCCGTCCAGTCGATCATACCGACGTTCTCGCCCAGTGCCGGCTTTCCATCGTCTCCACAAGAGAGATATTGATAAATCGTCGGCAAAACGCGTTCGTTCGTGAATCGCACCGAACCATCCGCAAAGAGCGCGTTGGCTCCATTCGGGTGGAACGAATACGGCGCGCTGCCTGTGTTTGTGACATTAACCAATCTGCCTCGTTGACCAAGGGGGGTTCCGACGGTTCCAGTTGGTTGAGTCCAGCCATAGGTTGCCGCTGAATCCTGGAGGTAGCACCAGTACGTAAAAGTTTGGTTGGCGATACCGTGCCCGGCAGGACTGGAGTTCCACCCAACCCACCCGTATGCGGAAGATGTGGCGGTTCCAACTTTTTCGCGTCCCCAATATTGATTTGGAAGTCCAGCGTGCTCGTGAAAAAGAACGGTGTTGGACAAACCGTCCGTAAGATTTTCAATAGAAACAACCCCGCTGGATGCGCCCGTTCCGAGGGGCGTCCCATATGCGCCACCGTCGTTGGAATCAATGCCTTTGTGAATCATCCCATAGTCTGATGGTGTTGTCGTAAAAGTAACTCCAGACTGTCTATAGTTTTGATCGGAATATTCAATGGTACGCTCTCTGCCTCCGGGCGACGAGGGGCACTGAACACACGGAGGATTCATGAGACGGAACGCTTTATTAGAATCGCTCTCCAAAGCAGCGCTTGAGTCCCATAGCGCCATAACATTCTCAGCCTCCAAAAACGGAAGCAGTTGCATATATACCCCACGGCGTGCTGTTCCGCCAGTAGTGTTGTTGTGGTTCTTTGGAAAACCACCGTTTGCCTGTTCGAAATTTGCCATCGCCAGCCCGATTTGGTGCATGTGGTTTGTACACTGCGCCTTTCGAGCGGCTGCGCGCGCAGTATTAATCGCTGGCAGCATGAGCGAGGCTAAAATTCCAATGATTACTATGACCACAAGCATCTCGATAAGGGTAAAGCCTTTTCTTTTCATTTTTCTGTTCCTAAAATCTTTATAAGTTAAAATTCAAAAATCATAAATCAGGGACTTGAGCCGTCCGGGTACAATCCGGTGGTCGCGTCGACAAACGATTCGTCAAATTTTGCGAGATCCAAGTCCTCTCTTCGTACGTTTTCTCCACCATTTCTGGTGTTGAGCGCCAGAACGATGTAGGGAATCGCACGCTCGGAGATGGACCGCACACCTCCGTCCGCAAAAACGGCGTTGGAAGTGTTTGGATGAAAGCTATAAAACGAGGCGTTATTCTCATTGATAACTCTCTTTTTCCCCACGAGGTTTGGAAGCACCGTTACGGGAGCGCCCGCCCACAGACAACGATAGTCGTCTGCAATGGTTTGTCCCGCAACTTTCTTTCTCTCCGACCAATATTGAGGTCTCCCTCCTTGTTCGTTGAGCAGAATCGTATGCGTCGCGCCGTCCTCCAAGGACGACAAGGGGGTGATTTCCCCCTCCTCAAGAGGATTCTTAAATGTAGCATTACCATACATTTGTACTCCTCCGATATGGGCATAATAATCGCTTGGAGACCCCTTCATGGAGAATCCGAGCGAGACGCCCTCCACATCGCGTTCTACCTCCACGAGTCGCCTTCCGTCTGGGACGCTTGGGCAGTGGAAAATCGCCATATATTTCATGCACAAACGTCTGTTTTGTGCGCTAAAATAATCGTCTTCCCACTTCCAATCGTTGAGAAAAGTCTCCGCATCGAGATGAGGGAGCAGTTCAAGCGCCCACCCTCGCTGCGGGTCTGTGGAATAGCTGGGCGGCAAACCGCCCGTCGTGGCTGTATAGGAGCTAAACGCAATACCAAACTGACGTAGATTATTCATACACGCCGTTTTTCGCGCAGCCTCCCTTGCGTACTGAACCGCTGGCATCGTAATCGCGGCAAAAATGCCGATAATCGCCACGACGACAAGCAGCTCAATGAGCGTGAATGCACGTTTTTGCGCTGACGAATAAATCTTCACCTTTATCCCTATTCCTTTTCTTGCAAAAGGTTTGCTGTTTCTTCGTATCCAACCGCGACGGCAGGATATAAACTCGCTAAAATACACGCGCCGAGAGCAATCCCAAACCCGAGGCAGAGACTCCCCCACGGATAAACCATGGGTGTCGTTCCAACTCCAAAAGGCGACAAGCTCGGGGTCATTCCGAGGAGCACCCAGGAATAAAACCAGCCGAACGAAAAACTCATGACGCAGGCGCAAAGACCAATGAGGAGCGATTCCGCCAAAACGAGGCGCACCAGCCCGCCACGCGTCACGCCGCAGGCTCGAAGGACGCCCATCGACCAACGTCGAGCGCGCACCGACACGACCATCGTATTCACGACCGCGATCGTCGAAATGAGCAGAATCATGAGAGGCATCCGCGACATCATCGCAATGACGGAATTGGCTCTTCCGAGAAGCGACCCGTTGAGGCTCTCGATCGTACTCACTTGTGCCAAACCTTGGTGGAAGCCACGCATTGAGGAGGGAATTTCGACTTCCTCCCCCTCCTTGGCAGTTGCCGTGGAGGAGCGCTTGGCAATCGTCTGCATCTTCTCCGCAATCTGATCGTGCGTGACACCTTCCTTCAGGTTGAACCAGAAGAAAGAGTTCTCTTTCGCGCCGAAGTCAAATTTCACATTATCATACGAGGCGAAAACCAAACCACCCGTTCGACCGCTCTGAACGCGGACGCCGGAGCGCTTGGTGAGCCACTGCCAACCGCGGAATTCAACCACGCCGACGATGGTGTACTCCACCTGCTGCGGTTTGCCGCCACCGGGACCACCCATACCGCCGGGACCACCAGCCGCGCCAGGTGGCGGACCAGATGGACGTTCTGCGCCGCCGGGATTCGGAGCGCCTTCAGGTGGCGGACCTTCTGGGCGACCCATACCACCTGGGGGCATCCCTCCAGGACGACCAGCGCCGCCGGGACCACCCATGCCACCGGGACCGCCGCGCCCGCCACGCCCTCCACGCGACTGCTGAGCAACAAAGGTGATTTTGTCGCCGACATGCAGGTCGCACAGCGTCGAAAGCGAGCTGGGAATAACGCACGCGTGTTGGGAGTAGTCACACATAGCTTTGAGAATTTCTTGACGATCTCCCTCGACCAACTTCAAACGGACGGTGGGATTCTCCTTTCGGAAGGCGATTTGGGGATCGACGCCGAATAAAACGACGTTATTCATTGCCTCCATGGTGCCCGTTTCGCGCAACTTGGCAATGATCTCTGGCGACAACTGCGGCTGCTCGACAGCAATCGGCATGAAATCGTCCTCGACAATCTCTGGCATCTGCATAAGCTCACGCACGTCGCGAGTTGTGACGCCCGAGGGAAGGAACGCAACGAGCGCGTCCGGGATGTTCCTCTCGATTCGAAACGCCTCCAACATGGACGACGACCACAGCTGAACGCCGCAATAAAGCCCCAACCCAATGCTCAAAGCCATGGCGGTGCCCAACGTGCGCCACTGGTTGCTCGTGAGTTGATTCGCAAGGAATCGAGGGTTCAGCCCAAGAAGCCTCGCGACGAGAGGACCAAACACCTTCTCCGTGAAAACGATCGTCCATGGGAAAAAGAGGAGGAATCCGACTCCCATGCATAGCGTGCCAATCGAGACGAACAACTTCACGCGCTGCTGCGGCTCCAACGGGGCGAGAAACACGATGAGCGGCATCACCAGGAGCACCCCCACACCAATCAACGCGCCAAGGAAAAGCTGGAGGTTGGTGAGATTGTGGGAGCGACGCGTCATGGATTCGACCGGCGCAATTCGTGTCGCGCGCCATGCCGGGACGATCGAGGCGATCAGCGCCCCCACCATCGCGCACACAAGCGTGATAATGATACTCACGGGAGACAACACGGCAAAACGAAGCGCGCCCTCCGTCCAAAAATGTTGAATGGCAAGGAGAAGCCACCCCGCCGCGACGCCGCCTATTCCACCCATTAAGCCGAGGAAACACCCTTCGATCATAATGCACGCCGCCGCTTGGCTGCGCGTCAAACCAATCGCGCGAAGCATGGCGATCATTCGCACACGCTCGCTCACGCCCATGCTCAAGGTGGTGAAAATGATAAAAATCGACGCCAAGAGGATCAACCCGATAGCCGACCACGCCTGCTGAAGGAGCGATTGGGGCGACTCTTGCTCCTCGAGCGCTTTGAGCATGGTGGGCGCATCAAACGCGCGGATGCCCTGCTGCCTCTCGGAATAATCGTTCCCCGTCGCTTCCTTAATCGTGGCATAAAACGCCTCCGGCGTCGTCCCTTTCGCGAGCCGAATATACATCAAATTGAACGAATCCTTGCCCGAAAACTTCTGCACATCCGCAAGCGAGACGAAAATCGACCCCGACGTCGGACCTCCCGACATGGGGGGACCTTGCTGCTGAGGTGGAGTTGGTGGCGCTTGAGGTTGAGCCGACGCTTGAGGTTGAGCCTCTGGCGTTTCGCCCCCCTTGGATTCTTGCGCCGCGTCGTCTTTTTTCTCAGCCGAAGCGGGTGCCGAAGTTGGAGTTGGTGCCGGGCTGGAACCCATACGCTGAGCACCAATTCCTGTACCGAAGCCGAACGCGAAAGTGCCCATGGAGCCTCTTCCACGACCGCCAAACGCCGAGGTTTGCTCGAAAAGACCGACGACCTTGAGACGCTTTTCGCCATCCACCGTGTCGATCAAAATTTCCTCCCCAACCTTCAACGGCTCGGGCTTCTCGCTACTCATGAAGCCATGGAGCATCCCTTCCGCCGCCGAACTCACGACGCACTCTCCCTCGTTCTTGTACCAACGCCCATCCTCCAACTCAAAGGGAGAAAGGTCAGTGTCCAACCCGAGAATCATCGGGCTTCTCATTGGAGTGCCCATTTGCGCCTGCATTTTTTTGGCAAGAGCGTCCTCCGAACGCGCAATGGCGGCGTGCGTCTGGTTTTGAAGCGCGAAGTCCAAACGCTCGACGGACTTCGCGTTCTGCACGGCACGCACCAAATTTTCGTCGAAACCCTCCGGCGCGTAAAGAACGACCGAATAATTTCCGAATATTCCCTTCAAATTGTCCTTATTCGTGGCAATCGTCATCGTCAAATTGCCAACAAACCACACAATCATGCAGCTTGCCGCAATAATCGCCGCCATCGCCAAGAGTGCGCGCGTTCGATGCCGACTGAACTCACGAAGGACTAGCTTCAACAAAATTCTCATCTTACCCCTCCAATTCCAACTCTAATTCGAGAGGTTTTTTTTCCGTCTCGGACGAATCGCTGAGGATCTTCCCATCGCGCAGCGTCACGACGCGATCCGCCCATTTCGCCACTGCCGACTCGTGCGTGACGACAATCATCGTGTGTTTGCGCTCATCGCAAAGCTCGCGAAGCAAACGACAAATGATCTCGCTATTCGTCGAATCGAGGTTGCCTGTGGGTTCGTCCGCCAAAAGCAACGTTTTCCTCGCATCGTCCGTAAGAAAATCAATGAACAACGCGCGCGCAATCGCGATCCGCTGCTGCTCGCCACCGCTCAACGCATCGGGATAATGCGTTCGACGCTCCGTGAGATTCAATCGCTCAAGAATTTTGTCCATTGCGGACGCCATCTTCGCGCGATTTTCACGAAACGCCTTTCCTCCGCCCGCCAAAATGGGGAGAAGAATATTCTCTTCCGCCGTCAGCGTCGGGACGAGGTTGAACGCTTGGAAAACGATTCCGATATTCTCGCGCCGAAAAAGCGTGAGTTGGCGATCGGAGAGGTCCTCCAAGTGCGTACCGGAGACAACCACGCTGCCAGCAGTGGGAGACGTCAGCCCCGCCGCCACGTGCAGCAGCGTACTTTTTCCCGAACCGCTCGCGCCCATCACGGCGAGAAACTCGCCCTCCGGCACACGAAGCGTAATTTCGTCGAGCGCTTTTACGTCACCCGCTCCATTGCGTTTGCCCGAACGATATATTCGGGTCACTTTGTCAAGAAATAAATGCGTATTTTTTTCACTCATGATATATTGTACCTTTAAAATGATGAATAACTCCACTGTTGAAGAGACAACGGAGCGATTCAAATGATCAAGATATTCGTTCGGATAGTGTACGAATGGTCTGAGAGAAATTTTCGATTTTGAGTCGCGCAGAGGGAAGCGTTCGAGCGATCTTCCTCCCGGTCTCTCAAGAAAGAGACACAGCACGAATCGGAATTCATTTGTACAGATGAAGTTGTGCCGACAATCGGCAAAGCACACAAAATCGGGCTTCCGTCACAAGGAGGAGCGTGTGGCAAAGAGTTCGGCGCGCGCCAAAAAAGGACAATTCGCACCGAGTCGATCCGCCACGCCGCCAGCGTCTGCCGAAGCTGCGCCGAGGAAAAACCATCTCCGAGAGCCGCTTTCGCCCACACCTCAGCATTCGACACCAAGTGCCCCACTTTGTTGCTCGCTTTTTTCACGAAACGAACCGCGCGTTCCACACCAACGTCCGCCGCATCCGGGGACAAAGAGCGCAGCGCGTTCAGGAGGAAGTCGTCGTTGCGTTTTGGCGCACCCGCTGGCACAGCAGAATGAGACTTTGAACGAGGCGACACGCCCAGCCTCTTCGCGAGGGCGTCCGTGGGAGAAATTCCCAACCGATCCAACCCCTCGGCAATCGTCTGCGCGGCAGAGTCGGCACTATTCACACTACGCTTGCGGAAAGATTCTGCACGATAAAAAAGGGCGGCACGAACGAGATCGCGTGTTTTTTCCACGTGCCAAAAGTCGCACCCAGAATCCGAGTTGGATTTTATATCGAAGTTGGTACCGTAGACGTTGGACGAATCGCACGAGTCAAACGAATCGTGCTCGGGGTTGAGAATATTGTGAAAATCAACATGCTTGTTGGGGAAAATCTGCGCGTTCCCTCCCCTGAACGGGAGCAGTCCCGCCAGAAAGACAAACAAACAAAGCGCGATTTTTCTCCGCATCTCTACAACCTCCAAAAACCCCGATTCTTCATTCTATCCCATGGTTTTCAAAAGTCAAGTGGGGGGAAGAGGAAAAAACGTTCTTTTAAAGATTTTTTTGGAAATTTTCCCCCTTTCTTGCTGTTTTTTTCGCCAGTCGCCTCCAAGATTGTTCCCAAGGCGCGCATTTGGACAAAAAAACGTATTGGCGAGATTTCCCACGCTTCTCACGCTTCCCACCAATACGCAGCAGCAACTCAACGAAAGTCCCCCGCAGGCGCTAAAACTTCGGACGCGGATTGCTCATAAACCCATCCACCGTCTCTGGACCTTTATCTTTTTTGTTCGTCGCGCTGCACCCCGAGAAAGTCGCAATTCCCACGACGAAACACGCCAGCAAAACGAAAATTGTCAGTTTTTTCATAAGTTACACTCATCCTCCTTAATACTCATCTATACCCATCACGCTTTAAAATTCTCACTTTTACGCGACGCCTTGCGAGCCGTGGTGGGTTGATCCGACGGCGGGCGGATCCTGAAATTTCAACGAGAAATTATTAATCTCCCTTGCGAAGGTTCCCATCTTCTTCAGATAGTAATTTTTTGATTTCACGTTTCAATATTTTCCCGGTCGGACCTTTCGGCATTTCGTCCAAAATCACAATTTGCTGAGGACATTTATAGGCAGCAAGACGCACCCGGCAATATTTCCCCAATTCGAGCGCCGAAATGTCTTCCCCCTCCTTGAGCGTCACGACGCCCACCACGTCCTCGCCATGAATGGGATGCGGCATCCCGACCACCGCTGCGTGCTGAACCGACGGGTGCGCGTGAAGAATCTCCTCAATCTCACGCGGATAGATATTCATGCCCGCGCGGATGATGATGTCCTTTTTTCTATCGACGAGAAAGAAATATCCCTCGTCGTCGCAATAGCCAATATCGCCCGTCAGGAACCACGAATTGACGAACGACTGCTGGGTAGCAAGCGGATTTTTGTGGTAGCCCTTCATCACATTGTGTCCACGAACGACGATTTCTCCCATCTCGCCCGGCGCGGCAAACGTCTTGTCGGGGCGCATGATTCTCGTTTGCGACCCTGGAATTTCCATGCCGATTGAGCCGGGCTTGACCTTGTACCCCGGCGGCGTGCACGTCGCGAGAGGACTCGTCTCGGACAAACCGTACCCCTCCAAAACGAGAGCGGAGGGAAAAGCCGCGCACAATTCGTGGTACATCTCAACGGGAAGAGACGAGCCTCCGGAGACTATTTGATAAAGCGACGACAAATCCAATTGTTGTTTCTGCTGTTGTCTTGCAAGGTGGATAAGCATCGTGGGAACACCCGCCATCACACCGACCTGCTCCTCCGAAATGCTCTGAAGCACACGTTTCGGCTCGAAGCGCGGAACCATCACGATCGCGGCACCTGAGAAAAGTGCCGCATTTTGAACGAACGTTTGACCAAACGAGTGATAAAATGGCAGAATGGCAATTGTTCGACGCCCAGGTTGATAACCGGTCATAAATTCTCGCACGAACATCGCGTTCGAGTAGAGATTAAAGTGGGTAAGCTGCGCGCCTTTAGGAAATCCCGTCGTCCCGGAGGTGTACAAAATGACGGCAGTGCTATTTGGACTCGTCGGAACTGGCGCGGGACTCCACGAAAACCGCGCCTTGCCGTCTGCTGTGGGTAAGGCTTCCCAGGTCGTGTCCTCATCGCCCGCGCTCGGCGGGAGCTGCTCCCCGACGGGAATCGTCGACGTAACGACTTCGCGACTCTCCCCCGGTTCTGGCTGGCTGACTCCCCCCCCCCCGGTAGGCCAAGGTGCGTTCTCGAACTCCTTGTCCGGGAGTCCCCGCCAATCATAATCGTCGTGCTCCGCGATAAGTGAGAACGTTTTGTCGATCACGGGATAGGTCTCGCGCAACGCCGCAATTTCGTCCTCAACCCAAAAAATCGCATCGTCGTGATACGCCTCGGGAAGGATTTTAAGCCCAGCTTCCTTCGTCCCCGTCACGATAACACCCGCGCATGAATCCGTCTCTCGAGCGGCTTGGATACTTTGAACCATGCAACTGTGATACGCAATAACGTACTTTGCATCGGAATGCGACAGAAGATACGCAAGCTCGTGGTATGTGAGAAGGGTGTTGCACGGAACGACGACCGCGCCCAAATGAAGTATCGCGAAATAAGCGATCGTGAACTCCGGCACGTTCGGCATCACCATCGCGACGTGATCTCCTCGCGACACACCCATGCGCGAGAGCAGAATCGACCAATGCCGAACGGAATTGGCAAGCTCCCCGTAGGAAATATTCAACCCATTGTAAATAATCGCAGGATACTCTCGATATTTCTCCGACGCGATTTGAAAATCAAGCGCAAGATTAAGACTCATAGTCCATCGATTCCATTCTCTCTCCAAACGACGTCGCGAAAAAACGTCGTTTTCGTCGAATCCTTTCTTTCTTGCCGCCTCGCAATCCACATCGCGCACGGCACAATACACTCCACAGTGTGATAAATTATACGAGATTCTTCAAACAATGTAAAGGGGGATTTCGTCAAATTTATGTAAAAACGGAGCCGAAAATGAAATTTTTCGATCTACACGCGAAATCCCTCTTCAATCCATTTCCCTCAACCTGTTTATCGTCAAACACGAGCCTTGCGGCGCAGCCAGAGGAGTCCAAACCCTCCCATCAAAAACAGCGCCCAACACGACGGCTCGGGAACGCCAACTTGAGCATACAGACCGATCCCGTCCCCATAAGCGGCTGTGCCTAAAACCCACGACAAACCACTCGTCGGCGAAACGACAAGCGAACTGAGGTCCAGGTTTTTGAAACTCGTGTCGCTCCCCGCCAGCAAGAAGAACGTGTCGCCTTCATCGGGGAGGAAATCGCCCAGAAGCGAAATCTCGAACAGACTGCCGGAAGCAACGTCCACGTCGCCATCGAAAATCGTCGGCTGGCTATCTGCGCTCAAAATCGTCGCCCAAGTTCCGTCGAGCGTGAAGTCGTCTTGCGTGAAAGTGAGTGTCGAATGGATTTTTCCACCCTCCATCGAGACGTTGCCCACCGTGCCAGAACCCGCCAATTCTCCAGACGCCCCGATCGTAATCGCCTGCGTGAAGGTCTGGTCCTGCGCGACCGTCCACGCTCCGTTGGTGAGATTCCACGTGCCCGAGAATCCAGTCGTGTTGCCCGTCCAAGAATAATCTCCGCCGCCCTCGAAGACAATGGAACCGTTCCCTGAAACGGAATTCGCCACCGCGACGGCATCGGAACGGACGAATTTAAGCGTCGCGCCGCTGTCGATGTTCACATTCCCGGTTCCGAGCGTTCCCTGCGTCCCGTCGAACTCCATGTTGCCGTTGATTTTGCCGATGTGTCCGATTTGCAGCGTCGTCGTCCCGACAACATTCGTGGCACCATAGGAATTCTCCCCGGTCAGAATGAGCGTCCCCGCCACGTTTCCACCGGTGGAGAGGGCGTACTCTCCCGTGATTTTTCCAGAAATCATTCCGATCGTTGGGTTGGTAGCGATCCTGGCGCTTATGCGAGTATCGCCGAGGAGTGCGACGTTCCCAGTGATATGGGACATGTTGAGACCACCGGAGGTGTTATCACTCACATTTCCCGCCAGTCGCAGAGCGCCAAAGCGTTCGTTGCTGTTCCAACCAATTCCCGAAAGGTAGAGATTCTTGGAAATATCCACGCTGGCAGTCACCCATAACTGCGCGCTGTCGACTGCCCCGATATCATATGAGCCGCCCGGAGTCTCACTGATTCCCCAACGATTGTCGCCGGAAATCAGAAGAACGCCGGAAAATCCGGTTAAATTCGAGGTTGAAGGGGCATTCCCCAGTTTCGACCCGGTGTAATGGACTTGGTAGAAGCCCGTGCCTGTTATCGCATTGGTAATTGCGTCGCTGTTCGCCTGAAACGTGGTGCCCGATTCGATTTCAATCGAGGCAATCGTGTTGGCAATCGAGCCGGTGAGCGTTCCGTGTCCGCCGCCAGAGAAGATGATTTTCCCTGAGCCAGAAATGGCGTTGGAGATTGTGTAGTCATTCGAACGGGCAAACTTGAGCGTCGCCACGTTGGCGAGCTCCACGCTCCCCGTTCCGAGTCCCCCCGTCGTGCCGTCGAAAGAGAACACTTTTGCCGTGTTTTGAGTATACGCTTTTGGTTCTCCAGTCCACTCATAGCCAGTGGCGGTGAAATTCGTATTGACTGCGCCGACTTGCAGAACCCCTTTGCGAATATCCCAGTTGGCTTTGAGCGACGTGTTGTCGTTGGTGATGACGAGCGTCCCTGAGCGATCGTTCGCCGACGCATCCTTTCGAAGCGTAAACGTCTCCCCCTCAGCCTCGCCAGAGGTCTTGATCTCTCCCGTGATATAGGCGAGCAAATTGCAGTTCGAGGCAACTTCGATGCCGATGGAAGCGTTGGCCAAGAGCGTGACGTCTCCCGTCAAAGCGACAGGCGTTGTGACGGTCTGACTCCCCTCGCCAAAACGCAGGGCACCAGTATTTTCCAGTGTGCCACTCTTTGTGATATACCCGTATCCTTTGAGAAAAACGTTGTTATCCCAGAAGGAGGGGGTGGCGCTGTTTGAGTAAATCCACATACACCCGCCACCCTCGAGACCGGAGGAGTCATACTCGACATAAATGTCATTCCCGCCAAAATAGCTTTCTCCACCGGAACTTCCTCCCCGATAGTTGAGCGTAGTCGTGCCTTGGCACCAGCCCAAACTCGCACTCAACAGAAGCGTACCACACACCAACCAAGACACCAACCAAGTCGATTTTCGATTCATCATATCGCTACACCGTTTTGTTTTCTTCAGTCCAATTCTCGACGTGCTCCTGGAGAAATCGCGGCTTAGCAAGTTTTCGCCAGCCGTTGCGCATCCGCAGGAGCCTCCACATGCGCCCATTATACACCGACAAGATAAAAAAGCAAGCTAAAATTTGGCAAAAAAGGGAATATTTTTCAAGATTGCGTAAAAATTCAACCCGTGCCAGTTCTCAAATGCGTTCGTCTGCCGAGAAAGTCGGCATATCGTCGTAGTTTTTGGCTCCCCACGAATCGAAGAAGCTGGAGTCCCAGCACAGTTCGGTTCAAATCGTGGTCAGGAGGTTGGCTGCCAGTTGACACCGACGCCCATAGCAAAATAATCTACCCCACCATTGATGAATTTGTAATACATTTCGAAATGGTCGAAATTCTCTATACTCGTTCTCCTTTATAATTCCCGTTTTATGCGACGCTTTGCGAGCCGTGGTGCGTAGCTCCAACGGCGGA
>JAUNBK010000050.1 GCA_030527105.1 Planctomycetia bacterium | reverse complement strand
TATTTTTTTGCAAGTGGTAAAAGAAATTTTTTGAGGATTTTTTGGGAAATTTTCCTCTTTATAACACTTCTCGTTGAAATTTCCAGAGCCGTCAGCCGTTGGATCTACGCACTACGGCTCCATTAAACTTCGTGAAAATCGAAATTTAATGGAGGACGAGTATAAATCGCGCGCTACTTGACGTCTGGTGTCGTGGTGGGAGCGCGTTCGCAAAGGACGGCTTTGTAGAGGTCGAGCGAAAACTCACCTTCCGCGTTGGGAACCAACTCGAGACGACTCACTTCCGCGTCGATCCATATCGTCAATTCGCAATCACACACTCCGGGGGAACTGGCTCCCATTTTGATTTGATTTCTCTGCACATTGGGAAACGCGACAGAAGCTGAATCCCAATACGTTGCCGTGTCGCTTCTCCAGTCGGCGGCGCAGGCGAGCCTAAAAGTGAGTCGAACTGCATCCACGTGACGCTTTCCCCCGGGAATTTCCAACGGAATCGCAATCGGCGCTCGCGAAGCCCACGAATTTTGAGAGAGTGGAATCTCGTCCGTCTCCAAAAGCCCAGCGGGGCGAATCCGATCGAACGGCGCGACTCCGTTGGCACCCATCTGCTCGAGATAGTGACGAAATGCAGGTTCGCTCCAACACCAATAGGACCAGCCGCGCCCCGCGATTGCCTCCTGCGGGAGGGCGTTGTCGATGTCGCTCAAGAGCGCGTGGTAGCGATCCATGCGCTCTTTGCCATACTCGATCGCCATGCTGACGTGATACATGAGAAAAGCGGCGAAAATGGTGAAAAAGCCGACTTGAACGAAACGAGAAAAGCGCGCCACGCAGCCATCTGGTCGCGAGGGCTTTGCGACTGCCGCGAAACGAATCCAGAACAGGATGATAAACGTAACAACCGGCACAGCTAAAATCGTGTAGCGTGGAGCGGCTCCACCAGCGGAACTGCGACCAATTCCTATCGCCAGGGGAAGAGACCATACGGCGGCGAAAATCAGGAGCAACGAAAGCGCTTCCTCGGAGGAAATTTGTTTTTTGCGCCACAGAACCGCCAGCGTCCCAACGGCAAGAATAGCCAGTGCGAATAAACTTTGCCCCACGGGGAGGGGAAGTCGATTTCCCAAGGCACCCAAGCCAGTGGCGGCACACTCCAAAACGACAGCCGCCCGCTGCCAGAGGGGAACACCCAACGCCAAATTATCTTGGTGCCCTTCAGGAATGTGAAAATCTACGGAAACATAAGCCATGCAGAGTGCCCCCGCGAGGAAGGGTACGACCAAATTAATGAGCGCAATACGATTTTTGGGGTCTCGTTTCAAGCCAACCCAGCCGTGGTAGAAGAATCCGATACCCAAAAAGGGCGCGAACGCCAACCCCATCACGCCATGCAGAGGGAGAAGCAAGAGCGCGAGCGCTGCCAAAATCGAAGAGAGGCAACGATGCGACTCAGGTTTCGCCATGAGATAAATCCCACACCAGCAAGCGAGGCACCCTGCCGCGACGAAAAAGAGTTGGTGCGTCCAAAGGATGTTTTCGATGTGCGACCCGTTCAGGAAAATCACGGGAAAGACCGCATCCATCCAATCGGTGCGACCTCGCAATCGTCTTGCGGCAAGAATCAACCCGGCACTCGTGGCGCAGCACGTCAAAACGCTCATGACGGAGAGCGGCTGCATTGAACCATAAGTGTGGTAGCAAATCCACGCCAAACCTTTCACTATGGGGTAGCGATGTTCGTTTTGCTGCTCCCAAAGCCAACTCCAACTCCAAGTATCTGCCGAGGCATGCTCAGCGATGATCCATGCGTCGACATAGGGAATCGGACACGAAAAAAGCATCAAGAAGCCGAGCATCATGAGCGTCATTACGAGCAAAATTCCCCAAACAAACACCGCCGGGGAAAAAAGACGCGCGAAGAACGCCTCGCCGAAGCGCTTAATCTCTGCGCTCTCCATGTTCGTCAAATCATTCTTTTCCATTGGATCGTTCCTCTCCGTTTGTTTGACTCCACATAGTTTGCAACTGGGCGATATAAAAGGGATAATCCCGAATGGGCAAAAACGCGTGCGACTGGCGATTCCCCAAGGTGATGAACGTCAAAAAAACGGCAATCGTCAAGAACTGAATAATCAAAACGAATAGCCAGCCTAAAAGAGTCCAAATCCAAGTTGGCACCCAAAGTGGTGCGAAAAAATGCGTGCCTAATATTCCTAGCGAGCCTACGCCCAAAAAGAGGACTCCCGACATGCACAAAAGCGACATTCGTACCGACGCGACATCGAGATAAACCGAAATCGCGCTGAGTCCATGCATGACCAACCCAACGAAATTCATTTGCGAGCGACCGTCTAATCGCTTGGCACGAAACGTCTCAACCCCCACATATGGGCAGCGAGAACGGAACACCGTAGCGGCATAATGGCACCACAAGCCGGAATTTCCCACCAAGGTCTCCATGGCGCAACGAGGGACGACGCTGAAATTCCCCATTCGATACCTTTGCCCCGTCAAAAAGCGGAACAACATTCGAAAAATGAAGTAGCAGACGCGAAAAAGCAACGTCTCGGAACGTTTGGATCGAATCGCCATCACGATCTTCCGGTGTTTTTCCTCCCGGCAACGCCCGATCAAGCTGGGGACGTCCTCAGGCGCATCTTCGCCATCCGCATCCATCACGACGACCTCTTGGACTTCAGGTCTTTCTGCCGCCAACCAAGAAAGCCCAAGCGAAATGGCACGCTGGTGCCCCACATTTTGGCGCAGATGGAGAATCTCCACGCTTTTTATGGCGGAATATTCTCCCCATTTTTCCACACACTCTTCGGGTGCGATCGGCGAGCCGTCGTCGATCGCCAGAATCGTGGCGCTCAATTGGTTTTCCTGAAGGACAGCGTCCAATTTTTCGAGGAGAAGACGATATGCCGTCCAATCGTTAAAAACCGGGGAAAGTATCACGGTTTGAGAAAAATCTTCAGACATCAGGAATCCTTTTTCACAAAAATCATTTTCCCCCTCGTTCTGCGTTGCAAAAAACGACCGTCTCAACAACTTGTCGCAACGCAACGATTGTCGCAACGCAACGAAATGAACGGACGCGCGCCAGAAGGAACGCGCAAAAATCGGGTCGGACAGCAGCGTTTGCCCTTTTGTTTTGCCACTTTTCGCACCTGTCCCTCTTGACACTTTTTGGGAGGTTCGCTATAACGATATTGTCGTCAGAAAGTCACCTCAACTTTATACAAAGGGGAATGAGTATATGCAATTCAAGAGAGAAACCATATGGGTCGCGTTGATTTTAATCGTCCCTCTCCTTTCGAATTCCGTCGCATTGGGCGGAAACGAAAGTTCCGTGGGCTGGGTCTTTCGCAAAACGCTCGACTCGCGCGCGTTGAGCGTTTTCGAGAAGGCAATGGAGGGACGCGTCGGCGGCGCGGATTATGATCCGATCGCTTACGCCTCCAAAGAGGAAAAAACGAGCGTAAAATACACGTTTCTCTGCATTACGACGCAGCACCATGGACGCCAATTCTACTCCGCCGTTTATATTCGTTCCGACGCGAGCGGCGCGCGTATCGTGGGAGTGGAAGACGTCGACATTTTCGAGGACGACTCGAAGTCCTAACATTGAAATTTTGGTGAAAAAGCAAAAATTTGCCGAAGTTTTCCCACGTTTCCCCTTGAAGTGGATCCGTTCTTGTGCTAGAATGGAGACGTTGCGTTCGCGCGATTTTCCCCCCGAAATAGCCTGCCGAGACGAGGAAATGTGTTTTTTTCGCCGACAGGGTCGATTCCCCCGCCTTTTATAATACTTCACGTTGAGATTTTCGTTTCCGTCCGCCGTTGGAAGCTCTCGCACCACGGCTCGCAAAGTGTCGTGCAAAACGGAAATTTTGATGAGTACAATGGAGAGTTTATCATGAGACTTTTGCGTTTTCTAACGAATTTTGTGCCCTTCGGCGCGTTCTTTTTGCTGCTCGGAGTTGTGTTCTGCGCCGAGACTGCTTGCGCGCAGGACGATGCGATTTTTCAAATTGGTTTCCCCGATGGCAAAGCTGCGGAGTTCCGCACGGGCGTCAAGTGGGAGGATTATTTTGGGAAGCCGGACGAGCCGGTGCGTCGATATGTGGTTGGCGAGAGCCGACCGAGGGAGTGGATGGCGTGGTACAATAGTACGCGCGATTGGAAAAATGCGGGTCATTCGTTTCTCTCCGTGATTGAATTTGACGCCGAGAAGGATTATGATATTCCGCTCTATTTTATCGTCGCGACGTGCTACGGGCACCCGACGGAGCCTTCTTTCGTCAAACTCACGATCAATGGGACGGATATCGAGCCGAAGCGCGTTGTGCCGGGACCTCCAGGCTTCCCCAAATTTAACTCGGCGGAGCAATTCGGCTGGCCGGAGAATATGTCGATCGAAATCCCACCAAATCTCGTCAAAAAGGGGAAGAATGAACTCAAAATGCGTCTTTATGATGGCAGCTGGGCGATTTTCGATTATCTCCTGCTGCGGGAGAAGAACGAGCCGTTGCCTATCGTGAAGACGGACGACATGTTGGAGGAATTCCGCAAGCCGGGCGCGCCGATGGAGGACGTGAAGGAAGTCCTTTTTGCCGTGCGTCAGCCTAGTTTCGATGGGCATTGGTACGCCAACTTCGGATACTACGCGTGCGACACGGAACACTTCCCTTTCCCCCTCGGGCAAGGTGGCTCCCTCCGAATCCTCAATCTCGAAACGGGCGAAACGCGCACCATTTTCGAGGACAAAAATGGGAATGTTCGCGACCCGCAGATACATTACGACGGCAAAAAAGCCATTTTTTCCTACCTTAAAGCGGGGACGAGACACTATAATTTATACGAAATCAACCTCGACGGCACCGGCTTGCGTCAAATCACGTCGGGAGAGTGGGACGACATTGAGCCAACATATCTTCCGAATGGGGATATCGTTTTCCCCTCAAGCCGTGGAAAACGTTGGGTACAATGTTGGCTCACGGGCGTCGCCATGCTCCACAGATGCGGCCCCAATGGGGAGAATATTCGCCCCATCTCGAGCAATCCTGAGCAAGAAAACACACCTTGGGTACTCCCAAATGGGCAGATTCTCTACATGCGGTGGGAGTATATCGATCGTTCGCAAGTTCATTATCATCATTTGTGGACATCCAATCCCGACGGAACGAAGCACCAAATCTACTATGGGAATCAGAACCCCGGAATCTGCATGTTGGGCGCGAAACCCGTGCGCTATCGAGGCGACGCGAAACCCGAGGATCGACAATATCCCGTGGTGGGAACTTTCTCCCCCGGACACGGACGTCGTGAGCATTATGGCGCAATCACGCTCGTGAATCCTAAAAATGGTCCCGACGATTTAGAGAGCGCAAGGCAAATTTCGCTCCACAACGATCATGCAGACGCTTGGTCGTTCGACGCGAAAGCGTTCTTGTGCGTGAGAAAGCACCAACTTCAAATCATGGACGAGGAGGGGCGAGAAGTGACGATTTATGAGCTGCCCCCCGAAGAGGTCGAGAAGGGATTTTGGGTCGCCGACGTCCAGCCCATCATTCCGCGCGAGAGGGAAGAAGTGATTGCCGACACCACGGACGACCAGCAGGAATTCGGGCGTCTCGCTCTGATGAACGTCTACACGGGTCGGCAGATGATGAACGTGCCGAAGGGAACGATCAAGGATTTGATGATTATGGAGCCACTTCCGATCCCGGTGCATTATAATGGCGGCATGATGTCGGTCTCCTCTGGAGGAACGTTTGCGCTCACGCGATTTGTTGGGATTGTTCCCGTGAACGCCGACGGCTCCGCGTTCATGGAACTCCCCGCTGGTCGCTCCTACTTTTTTATCGCGCGTGACGAAAAAGGGGACGCCGTGAAAAGAATGCACAGCTTCACGACGATAATGCCGGGCGAAAATGCCGTCTGCATTGGGTGCCACGAAGAAAGAACTGAGGCGCCAACCACGCAAGATCGGCTCCAACTCATGCGCGCCATGTCCAAGCCGCCCGTCCGACCCACTCCTGTCGAAGGGATTCCGGAGGTCTTCGATTATTTCCGAGATATCGTCCCCATTTTGGACAAGAACTGCGTCGAGTGCCACTGCGAGAAACGAGCGGATGGCGGCGTGAATCTCAACAGCGATCTGCGCCCAACGGGGTTTGTGGACTCCTACAACGTTTTGAGTTATCGAAGCGGTGGGTATTTGGGCGACAATCGAAATCGCCCCATGAGTAATTTCGAGCCATACACGATTGGCACGCCCGCGAGCAAACTCCTCCATCTCGTCCAGGGTGGGCACCCCGACGCAGAGGGGAATCGGCGCGTGAATCTCACCCCTGAGGAGATTCGAATGTTGCGATATTGGATCGACGCGGGCGCCTATTATTGCGGCACGTACGCGGCGGACGCTTGTGGTTTGATTGGGTGGCACTACTCCCCTTATGGCGAGGATCGGCGAGAAAAAGGCGTTGTTATACGCGAGGACGAAAATTGGTCGGAGCGCCACGCAATGGTCGAGGTTTTTAATCGTCGTTGTGCGGAGTGCCACCAGGAATCGAACGAGCGCGCGAAGCCACTCCCGCACTATCTCTCCGTGAGTTCAAAACGCTATGGCGTGAATTGGTGCTTTAATCTTTCGCACCCGGAGGAATCCCGACTTCTCCTCTCTCCATTGAGTGCGGACGCAGGAGGGAGGCAGCGTTGCAAACGTCGCGACGCCGAGGGAAAATGGCAGACGGAGGTCGTTTTTAAGGACGTCCAAGACCCCGACTATCAAATCATTCTCAAGGCGATTGAGCGTGGGAAGCAATTCGTGACGTCGGAGAGAAGCCACTTTAGCATCAAGCCGTTTTATCCCAATCCGTGGTATGCGCGCGAAATGGTGCGCTACGGAATCCTCCCACCTGATTATAAGGAAGGGACGCCGATTGATCCCTATGAGACGGACGAAAAATACTGGCGTTCCCTCTGGTCGATGCAGCCCCGATAACGATCGGAAAAATGGGAGGGTACTTTTTCACGTTTTCCCCAAAAAACGTGAAAAAGGATTCCTCCCCCTCCTTGAAAAAACTACAGTTTTTGCTAAACTGAGAACATTGGCCGAGTGGCGGAATGGCAGACGCTAGGGATTTAAAATCCCTTGCCCGTTCAGGGCGTGCGGGTTCGATCCCCGCCTCGGCTATTTGCTCCGTCCCACCCTGCGGACGAGAAAAGGAAAACCCGTTTCTTCATTTGACGAAAGAAAAAAAGAAGCATATGCCTCCTCATTATATCTTCGAAATGAACCGTGTCGGCAAGCGATTCGGGGAAAAAGTCGTTCTTCAAAACATCAGTCTCATGTTCTATTATGGTGCAAAAATTGGGATTGTGGGCGAAAACGGCGCGGGAAAATCAACCCTCCTCAAAATCATGGCGGGGCTGGACAACGATTTCGACGGCGAGACGAAACTCGCGAAAGGCATGTCGGTCCGATACGTCGCGCAGGAGCCGGAGCTTGAGTTGGACAAAACGGTGCGAGAGAATTTGATGCTTGCCGTTGCGCCGATTCATCAGAAATTGGTGCGTTTTGAGGAAATCTCGCTGGCGATGAGCGACCCGGATCAAGCCGAGCGATTCGACGAGCTGATGGACGAAATG
Source organism: Planctomycetia bacterium (assembly GCA_030527105.1). GTDB lineage: Bacteria > Planctomycetota > Planctomycetia > Pirellulales > Thermoguttaceae > RGIG3701. Next base: position 18,182 of record JAUNBK010000050.1, on the reverse strand, counting down.
GGGAAACTTCAGGAGGAAATTGACGCCTCCAATGGTTGGGAGCTTGATCGCACGATCGACATGGCGGCGGACGCTCTCGTTTTGCCCCCGGACGATGCCGTTGTGCGAAAACTCTCTGGTGGCGAGCGGCGTCGCGTCGCGCTCTGCATGGCGCTTTTGGAGAAGCCTGACCTCCTCTTGCTGGATGAGCCGACAAACCATCTCGACGCCGAGACCGTCCAATGGCTCGAGGGAACCCTCCGCGATTATCCCGGAACCGTGATTATTGTCACGCACGATCGTTATTTTCTCGACAACGTCACGAAGTGGATTTTGGAGCTGGAAAACACCATCGGAATTCCCTTTGAGGGCAATTATTCTTCTTGGCTTGCGCAAAAAGCGGAACTCCTGCGGGTTATCGAAAAGAAAGAGACCCAGCGCCAAAAAACCCTCCAGCGCGAATTGGAGTGGATTCAAATGGCGCACAAAGGGCGTTTGCAAAAAAATCAGGCACGCGTCAAATCGTACGAACAGCTCGCGGCGCAGCAATCTTTCGAAGACAAGGGAGACGCTGTCATTCAAATCGCTCCCGGTCCGCGTTTGGGTGAGAAAGTCCTTCTCGTCGAGAACGTCTCCAAGGGGTACGAAATCGCCGGCTCGCGCGTCACGCTTCTCGACGATGTCTCATTCAACGTGCCTCGTGGCGCGGTCGTGGGCGTGATTGGTCCCAACGGCGCGGGAAAAACGACTCTCTTCCGCATGATTATGGGGGAAGAAAGTCCCGACGCGGGAAAAATCGAACTAGGCGACACGGTCGTGCCCGCTTATGTCGACCAGCATCGCGACGCGCTCGACGATGAGAATACGATTTTCGAAGAAATCACGGGGGGAAAGGACACGATCGAGCTTGGACCTCTCAAGATGAACAGTCGTGCGTACGTTTCGCGTTTCAATTTTCGTGGAACTCAGCAACAAAAGCGCGTCGGGCAATGTTCGGGCGGCGAGAGGAATAGAATCCATCTCGCGAAGCTTCTCAAACGTGGCGGCAACGTCATTCTTCTCGACGAGCCGACGAACGATTTGGACGTGAACACGATGCGCGTGTTGGAGCAAGCGATTCTCGATTTCTCCGGGTGCGTCCTTGCCATCAGCCACGACCGATTTTTTCTGGATCGGATTTGCACGCACATGCTTATTTTTGAGGGAGATGGGAAAGCACGCTGGTTCGAAGGGAACTTTGAGGCATACGAAGAGACGCTTCGTGCGGAGGATCCAGGGCGGCTGGAGCACCGACGAAGTAAGTACAAAAAAATCCCATCTGCCAAATAGTGGCGAGTTTTGCGTTTGGAGGAGGATAATTACGAACCGAGACGCGGGGGCGTCGGGGAGGGAGGCGTGGTGGGTTCTTCCGCCGTGCCGTCCGTCGTTTTCGCAGAGGGTGGCTCCACGAAAAGTGTGTCTGGAGCGCTTCCCTGCCTCTCCGTTTCGCCGTTCAAAATAACTTCCTCACGAACGACCGCCATATCTCGAGGTGCCTCCACGCCAATGCGCACAGTACCTTGGGATATACGCACTATCGTGATCGCGATATCTTCGCCTATCAGGATGCGCTCGCCGATTTTTCGTGAAAGTACCAACATAATTTACTCAACTTTTCTCATTTTGTGCACTTTTTTATTATAGGGAGGGCGTAAATCTCAAAACAATACACAACTTCTCTACCGTTTATTGTACTACTAAATTCCACTTCTGTCAAGAGTAAAATAGGCTTTTTGACTAAAATAGACAAAATTTCTAGAAGTTTTTCGCCGTCTTGCCGCTACCACCGGTTTTTTCGTCAAAATTGTTGCCAAGGAACCCTCAGCCCCTCCGCAATGAATGTGCCTTCAAATTCCTGTTGCGCATTTTGGGGGAAAATGAGTGGAGTTGGCAAAATTCGGCGGCTGACCCCCTGAGCCGTGAACGGAGCGAAGCTGAGTCCCGGAGTAATTCCCCTCTTCCAGGAGGGGCAGCCGAAGGGTGACGGGGTGTTGGGGAGGGAAAGCACCCTGCTCTCTGGAACACCTCCCAGCCTGCGGGCGTCGTCCTTCAAAGAAGGGGAAACGAATGGTTTTCGTGCTGTTTCTCTAAAAATCAAAGATTTGGGGTGCGTTTTGAGGGCGTTTTACGATATGCCTATTTTTACGAGACTGTATGAATATAGATTTTTTCAAAGTGTTTTAGTCCGGTATTCGTAGAGAATGCCATATTGTGTAAAATAGGGTCTGACGCGTTTCGCACTTTTGCGTTTTTTGATTCTTTTTAGTGAAAAAATGCGTTTTTTACATATTTTTTGCGATCGAATGTTTTTCCAAAAGTGGTTTTTAGCGCAGAATTTCCGCAGTAGAATTGATATTCGTTAATTTAATTATTTTTGAGGTAGTTTTGATGGATGTTTCGTACTTGTTTTTACGCACTCAAACGCCGATTTGCGAAACGCGGACTAAAACATCGGTCTTTTTGGACGATATTGTTTTGAGACCGTATTTTTCGCTGTCTATCGCCAAATATGAAGTTTTTTCTCTGGGAAAATGCGAAAAAATGGCTCGAAATGGGTGTTTGTTTGAATTCGTGATTTTGAGGAAGCGCCCTCAAACTCCTCTTCAAACAACTTTTGACACGCTCGCGACCGTCGATGGGTTGGCGAGATGTGCAGGAAGCAAAAACCTTTGCCCCCAAATGGGCACCCACTAAACTTGAAGGCACCCCCACTATGAAGGTGCCTCGACGCGCGTATTCTCAAGACCCCGTTTTATTCAAACAAAACCCAAACATACCCCTCTGCGGGAATCTTCAGCTTGATCCTCGCCACGCTCTTTTCGTCAAGAGGCACGCGGAACGGATTTGCCCCGTCGACCGAAACCATGGCGCTCTCTCTCAACCCCGTGTAGTAGAGCGGCACCTCGATTTCTCGTTCCACTGGCTGCGTGAGTGGATTGTAGAAAAACGCAAGCCCCTTTTCTCTCCCGCCAGGATTGACGTTGAGCCACCCATCCCAATCGCGTCCATCAGCACGGCGGAGATGAATGACGTCCCCATCGAGAACCTCTCGGTGCGTCTTGTAGAATTGAACCCATTTTCGCACGACCTCAAGCGTCTCGGGTGCGTCGAAAAGTCGCGGGCCTCGATAGCACGCCTGGACGCCCGACCCGATCAGGTTCGCGAAGCGCGCGTCGTAGTGCTCGAGGTGGTCTTTCAACGGCTCAATCGTCGCTGCCGCCCCGCCACCGTGATATTGGCTGAGGGGGACGAACATCCAGCCCATCGAGCTTGCTTTCGTCCAAGTTCCGTCGTAGATGTTTTGCCGTTCGATGATGAGTTGTTCCGCGCGCGGGAGCGACCAGTTCGTCTCGCGATATCCCATGCCGGTTTTGTTGCCGCCGTTGAGAAAATAGCCGTCGGGCTGATTGACGTAGATTCCGTGTTCGCGGCAGAATTGGTACAACTCGGATTGCGCGCGCCATTGGTTCCACACGGAGTCCTCCACACCCTCGTGCCCTGGGTGATAATCCGCCCTGCACGTGTCGCCCGGGTAGGGACCATCGTTTTCGAAGACGCCAAATTCCGCCTCGAGCATGAAGGATTTCAACGTTTGGAGGTACTCGATTCCCCATTGCGAACATAGGCACGGCCCCACCCCGAAGCGCGGCGCGTCGCACTGGACGTTGTCTTTCGAAGTTGCCGCCCTGCGCGAAGAGGTGAGTGAGTAGCCCCCGAGAGCAATTCCGCTGGCGCGCGCCTCGTCCGCAAGCTCTTTGTACGTCTGGCGATATACGGGGTCCTGGCTCTCAAGATTGAATCTGGAGCCGAAACTCATGATGATCATTTCGAAGCCCGTCTCGCGGCATTGTTCTATTGCGGCGCGGATTTCTGTCGGACTTGCGGTGGTTTTGTGGAACATGAGAGGATTCTCCGCCGTCCAAGGAGCGAGGGTGCGATACATGCGTCGAACGGCGAGACCTCGGCGCTCGCGATCGGTTGAATCGTGCAAAAGCTCGTAGATTCGGAAGGATTCAAACCGCTCCCCCGGCGTCAAAGTTTGCCCCGGGCCAATCTCTGGCGCGCAGCGCAGAAGCGCCAACTCTTGGCATTGATAATTCACCTGCGTTCGATAGGAACTGTCGGGCAAGAATTTCGCCGCCTTGCTGTCTGCCATCGTGTCCGCCATTCCTCCAAAAGTGTAGTTGCTCACGACATGAAGGTTGAACGGAGTGCCGTCAGTCTTTCCGTCGACGGTCGAATTTGGCTCCACTAGCCGCAACTCCTCCGCGACGAACGAGTCCACCCGCACGTTGCGCTCCGTCGTGTTTTGGACGACAACCCATTTTGCGAGGAGAGGGAGTCCGTCGTAAATTTCGTAGTGGACTTCCACAAGGGGCAGGTCTTGAGCCTCACTCTCGATTTTCTCACGCAGCCGTGCCGTGTCGGGTCGCGCATGACACGAAACGTTCCACAGGTGGCAACGATAAAGCTCCCGACCTGTGTGAGAGCTGTCGGCACCCTCCCCATATTTTCCCACCTTGCCCACGCGGAAGCGCTTCGGAAGCCCCGCGACTGGCGCGTCGAGCAAGGGGCGCTCCACCCCATCCTGCTCCGCCGAGATATAAATCCTCCCCGAGACGAAGCGCGCGAAAAGCACAATCGCCTTGCCGCGTTCGAACGCTCCGAGGAGTTTCTCCGCCCCCTTTGTGCCATCGAGGGCAATCTCATACTGCTCGGAGTGCGGTCGCGCGACGCAGCTTATCGTCCGGTCGTCGAAAAGGAGCGCCCAACCGGGTCCCCACGAGTTGGAGACCGAATCATCTCCCGTGTCGAGCGAGACGCGCAGCGCAACGGCGTCGCTCGGCCACGCACGCTCCAAATACGCACAGGTGTTTTCGAGGGCATAAATCTCGCCCAACTTCCCCTCGTTAGAGATGGAGGTTCGATCCGAAGCCGCACTCAGGACAACATTCCACCCTTCCGCGAGACTCCCGGCGAAATTCTCCTCGAAACAAACCGAGCCTAAAGCGGACGCTTCCAATGCGTTATTTTCGGGAGCGGGAGGGGTATAACGCATGATAAGGTGTTTGCCCTTTGGCGGCCACGCAAGGTCGCGCGAGAGCCATTCCGTCCGCTTCTTCCAAGGGAATCGCTCGCGAATCGGCTCCACCGAGCACCCCTCCAACCGATACGCATTCTCGCACGGCTTCATACTCCCCAACCACTCGGGCTTGAAGTAGTTTTGCACCGGCTGCCCCATCATTCCGCCGATGGAATACGCCACCCCATCAAGCGTTACGAACGCCTCGGGACCGAGGGCGCGAACAAACTGCTCGCCAGAATTCAGCGCGCGCAGGCTCGTCGTTGCGGGAGTCCGCGACTTGGGAATGGAGATGATCCTCTCTACAAGTCCATTTGAGAGGAGAATTTCGCCCGTCTCTTCCTCAATCTGGACTTCGGAAACGAACGGAGAGGGATCAATCAGCCAGTCGGATTTGGAGGCGGTATCGTCTGCCGCCCAACTGGACGAAAGCGCGGGGAAAAAAAGGGCGAGGGAGAACACGAAGCGGAGGGCTTTTTGTTTCATGGTTTTACGTGAAAAAGGGGGGTGAAATCTTTGTTAGTCGGAGCCTCCAACATGTACGGTGACTCATATAGTGCGTCAAATGGCTCAATACTTCGCCTCATTCTACACGAGCTGGGCGACGGTGTCAAGTGGGTCTTCCGCAAAAAGAGAAATTCGGGGAACCTTCAAAAAAATTTCTCGCTCAGGTGGCTTCTTTTCCCAATAGAGTTCCTCTAAAAGATGAGAATCGCTCCAGAACTACGCCTCGCTTTTTCGAAAAATAACACGACTTTTGCGCATTCCACCTTGACGAAAAGAGGAACGTTGTGTATATTGGGAGGATAAACATTGCAAGAGGACGCATTGGAGTCAGATTTTACACAAAATCGAGATAAAAATCGGTAGCAATCCGTTTTTCGCGGAACTCCATGCGTATTATATACGTGGTGGAGTGAGACTCCTGGAAACTGGGAAGAGGAGTTTCATTGTGCAGCGAGTGCGTTATGGGTTGATTCGAGAAATTCGTATTGGAGATTATCATGTTGAAACGAGAGGAACGCGGTGGTTTTACCTTGGTGGAGCTTCTTGTGGTCATTGCGATCATTGGGATGTTGGTGGGATTGCTTCTCCCTGCCGTGCAGCAGGCACGAGAGGCGGCTCGGGCGCTCAAGTGCTCGAATAATCTCAAACAATTGGGCAACGCTTGCCTCTTGCTGGAGTCGCAAACGCAGACCTATCCTTCTGCCGGGTGGTTCTATCGTTGGGTAGGCGACCCGGATTTGGGGGTAGGGGCAGCGCAGCCGGGTGGCTGGGCGTTCTCCATTCTCCCCTTCTTGGAGCAGGAAGCGTTGTATAATTACGCTGGCGACGGAAAGGCGATGGAAATCACGTCCGAGCAAAAGAGTCGAGCCGCCGAGGTGTGCAGCACGCCGCTTCCGATTTTCTATTGTCCCTCGCGCCGTTCGTGCAAGTTGTATCCCTCCCCCTCCAACGCGCAGTGCAACGTGAATACGCCCTCGGAACAGGCAAAATCGGACTACGCTTCCAACTTCGGTGCCTCCGGCTGGGCGTCCTCGAGCAACTCCGTTGAGTCGTGGGACGCAGCAAAAACCCGAATCCAAAACAATTCATGGTCGACTTCCTCCGCAAACGGCGTCATTTTCGACCGAAGCGAGGTGAGTGTCGAGGCAATTTCTGACGGCACCTCGAACACCTACATGATTGGTGAGAAATACGTTTCGCCGGACAAATACGAAACCTCCACCTCCTCCGACGACCAAGGTGTCTACGCGGGCATGGACGTCGACAACACGAGAAGCGCCTACGCTTTGCCTCAGCGCGACCGATCGGGATTGACGCAGACTTCCCTCTTCGGTGGTCCACATGCTGGTTTTTTCACCATGGTCATGGCGGACGGATCGGTTCAAAGAATTTCGTATAGTATCAATTTGGATACCCACAAGCGTCTTGGACAGCGCAACGACGGAAACGAAGTCACGATTCCGCATTGATGAATGATGAAAAAAGAATTGATAGATTTTCCCCTTCCTCAAACAAAATAAGTGGAGTACCCCTGATGAAGTGCCGCACGAGATGCGTTTCGTTTTGGATTTTATGGATCGTTTGCTTTAGTTTGCTGGGGCAATCTCTCGGCGCGGAGCCGATGGTGGAAGCGTTCGTTTCTCCACCGAACGAGACGAAGCCGTGGTGTTATTATTTTGTTCTCAAGGGAAATCTCACCCGAGAGCAAATCACGCTCGACTTTCAAGCCATGGCGGAGAAAGGCTTCGGCGGCGTTTTGGTCGTCGATTCGCGTTATTATTACGACGAGTTCGACTCCAAGGAACACGTCCCTGTACCGATCCATGTTCGGCACGAATTCATGAGCGAATCGTGGCAGGAGTTGATTCTCTTTTTGATTCAGGAGGCGGATCGTCTCGGGATGCGCGTGAGTTTGAACATTGCCAACTCGGGCGGAATGCTGCGCGGTCCGTGGGACATGGGGGGGGATGGTCCCAAGGAACTGATTTGGACGGAAGAAAATGTCGATGGTCCGAAAAACGTTTCGATTCCTCTCGACACGCCAGCGGGGAAGAATTTCTACTCGGACGTCGCGCTTGTCGCCGTTCGTGTCACGTCGCCCGTCTCGCAGGGGCGTGAAGAAATAAAGCTCAATCGTGATTGGTACCCCGTGTCTGACCCGGCGGAGGATGCCGCGACGGTGGGGGAAACGCGAGACCTGCGCCAATTCGTCCAAAACGGGCGTTTATCTTGGAGCGTTCCCGAGGGACATTGGAAGATCATCCGTTTTGGCTTCCACGTCGTGGGCGATTTTGGAGCCGTTGATATCCTGAACGAGCAGGCGATTGAGGGTTATTTTCATCGTTTTGCCGATCCGATTTTGGAGCGCGCGCGACCCTATGTGGGAAAGACGCTCACTCATTTCTACAACGTGAGTTGGGAGGGGAGCCACCCCAACTGGACGCACGGTATGGATCGCTTTTTTGAAGAGTGGAACGGGTACTCCATGGCACCTTTTTGGGGCGTCCTTCGGGGACTCTGCGTGGAGAATCGAGAGGTCTCGCGTCGCTTTTTGGTCGATTATTATCGTACCGTGAGTCGTTGCTTCCAAGAGCATTGCTACGCCAAAATTGGGAAACTTTGCCACGAAAAAGGAATCCTTTGGCACTCGGAAGACGGCGGACCTTGGCGTCGAACCGCGCCCATCTTCCGCGAGTCGGACATGCTCACGTTTTGGGGGCAAAACGATATTGCTCAGGGAGAATTTTGGGTCAATACGCACGACGCGACCCGCACGCGCTCGAATATGCGCTTTGCCGCAATGTCTTCGAATCTTTATGGACACAGAGAGACGGCGTGCGAAGCATTTACGCACATGACGAAACACTGGACGATGTATCCCGCGTGGCTCAAACCAGCGGCGGACGTTAATTTCATCGACGGAATGAATTTCGTGGTTTGGCACACCTACACCGCGTCGCCGCCGGAACACGGAGTGCCGGGTTTGGAGTATTTCGCCGGGACGCACGTCAATCGCAACGTCACGTGGTTCCCCTATGTGGAGGGATTTCTCACGTATATCGGGCGCTGCCAATATTTGCTGCGGCAAGGGACTTTCGTCGCGGATGCGGCAGCGTACGTCAGCGACAAAAATTACGTCGATTGGGGGCGTGGCGAGAAGTGGAACAAGGATTCGACGCTCGTTTTGCCGAAGGGGTTCGCGTGGGATTTCCTCGACACCCCCTCTCTTTTGCGCATGGAGTGCCGCGACGGAATGCTCGTTTTGCCCTCAGGGATGTCGTACCGAATGCTCATCGTCGATCCGTTGGAGGAGGAGATGCCGCTCGAGGCGCTGCGAAAAATCGAGTCCCTTCAAAAATCCGGCGCGAAAATCGTTTTTGGTCAAAAACGCCCCCTGAGGGAGAGAGGTTTGAGGCACTATCCCAATGGCGACGCGGAAATTCAGCAGATCGTCGCCCGAATTTGGACACCTGCCGACACGATACCGCTTGAGGGATTGGCGCCAGACTTTGAGGGGAATTTTCAATATCATCATCGCAAAATCGACGGGATGAATCTCTATTTCGTGACGGGGAGCGGAACGAGTCTCTGCACGTTTCGCGATGCCGCAGCCGAGGCGCTTCGGTGGGACGCCGTCTCGGGCGAGGTGCGAAAAATAACCCTCACGCCGACGCCCGACGGACGGTTCCAAACGACGATTGCGCTCCCGACGCATGGTTCCGCGTTTCTCTTGTTCGGATCGGAGCAAAAACCCAACGCGCCGGCACTCAGCGAGACGGCATCCGATGCGCTCAAAACTCACGAGGCTGAGGGCGTTTTTCTGCGTCTCGACGCTCCGTGGACGGTGCGATTCGACCCACGGTGGGGTGGTCCCGAGTCGGTCGAGTGGGAGACGCTCCTCGATTGGACGCAGCATCCGGATGATGGGGTTCGATACTACTCTGGAACAGCCGTTTATTCGCAAACGTTCCAATCGACGCTGCTGTCTGACGAGCCGTCCGACGTGCCGGTCGTCTTGTCGCTTGGGAAGGTGTGCCACATTGCTCGCGTTCGGCTCAATGGCGAAGATTTGGGCGTCGTTTGGACGGCACCTTGGGAAATCGACATTTCGCGCGCGCTTCGAAAGGGGGAAAATCACCTGGAGATTGAGGTCGCCAACGTCTGGGCGAATCGACTCATTGGGGACGCACTCCTGCCGCCCGAGGAGCGTTTCACGCGCTCGAATATGTATTTGTACGAGAAGCCGGGCGATATTCCCGAGGGCGGGACGCGGAAATTTATGCCGTGGCAAGGATTTCACAAAGAGGATGTCCCCATGTCGTCCGGTCTTTTGGGGCCCGTGTTGATTAAGGCGCCGAGTCGATTTTTGTCCCAGCATTCGAAGGAATACGACGAGTATAAGGTTTTTTCCCCATGATTTTAGGTCCCATTTTTCGTCGGGAGTTGACGCTCGCGCCGCGCCGCAAGAAGATGTACGTCTCGCGCTGCGTTTATACGGTGTCGCTCCTCATCATCACAACGACCGCGTGGCTCATCCTCTCCGGGTCTCAACTCGTTGAAGATCCGGGTGACATGGCGCGTTTTGGCAAGGCTCTTTTTGGGTTGCTCGCGCCGATGCAGCTTATTCTCGCGATGTTTTTCTCGGGGATATTCGCGGCGGGAGCCGTTGCGCAAGAGAAAGATCGCAACACGCTCGTCCTCCTCCTCATGACGCGCCTCAACAACGCAGAACTCGTCCTGGGCAAGCTGGCTGCCACGCTCCTCCACCTTTATACGAACCTTCTTGCCGCCGCGCCCGTGCTGCTTGCGATTTTGTGCTTCGGCGGCGTCGATTTCGCGCAGATCCTCCATTGCTTTTGGGTCACGATTGGGACGATCCTTCTCTCTGGCGCGTTGGGTGCGACGCTCGCGTTTTGGAGGGAGCAGACGTTTCAAGCAATTTCCATGACGGTGTTATCCATGGTCGTTTGGCTGGGTGTTTGCGAGGGACTCGGGAACGGACTTTTGGGCGCGACGATTGCTGGCGTTTCGTCCGCGACGCTTGCCGAGGCGCTCAGCCCGTGGCGCGCAATCCTTCTCACGACGCATTATTCGAGCACCACACCGCTTTTCCCTTTCGTCGCGGCAGGCGTCTCGTTCCTCCTTATCTTCTGGACCATTGTCCGCGTTCGAGTGTGGAATCGGGGCGAAAAACATCGCGACGTTGCCTCTGTCGAGAATGTGGAGAAAAACGTCGGAGAGAAAAATCTTGCGGAGAAAAACCCTGCCGCGCCAAGTCGCAGCCGCTCACGATCGGTGTGGGATAATCCCATTTTGTGGCGCGAGATGCGGACGCGTGCGTATGGACGCCGAGCGTTTCTCGTTCGTCTTTTTTACGTGTTGATTTTCGCGGCGGCGTTCTATGGTATTCATCAAACGCTGGATCGCCTTCCGATTTCGTTTTATGAGACCAACACGGCAGCGTCCCTTTTTGCGCTTCAGTCGCTCGTTCCGCTTGCTCTTTTGAGCCTTGCGCTCGTGAATACGCAAGCCGTCACTTCCATCACGGGGGAGCGCGACGCGCGGGCGCTCGATCTCCTTCTCGTCACGGATCTTACGCCGAAAGAGATCGTTTTGGGGAAACTTGGCGGGATTTTTTGGAACACACGCGAGATGTGGGCGCTTCCGGTGTGCCTCATCCTCTATTTTTGCGGGCGCAGCGTCGTTTCCCCTGAGATTGGTTTTTATCTTCTCGGCGGATTCGCGACGCTCTTGATTTTCTCCGCGATGCTCGGCATCCATTGCGGCATGACGTACGGACAAAGCCGAAGCGCGGTGGGAGTGAGTCTCGGGACGCTTTTCTTCCTTTTCGTCGGCGTGGCGGTCTGCTTGCGGATGATGCTCTCCCTGGGAGGCTCGTTTCAAGCGCAGATTCAACCGTTTCTCGTCTTTATGGCGGGCGGAGGTCTCGCGATGTACCTCGCCCTCGGCGCGCGAAACCCCTCTTCCGCCATTGGTTTGGCGTCGTTTGGATGCCCATTCGCCACCTTCTACGCAATGTCGGCGCTCCTCATGAACTACACCCTCGGCGTGTTTCTCGTTGTGGCGCTTGCGTATGGTTTCACCACTGCCGCGATGCTGATTCCTGCCGTTTATGAGTTCGACGTCGCCTCAAGTCGCGAGGGTGCCAGGGACGATTGAGCTGGGAAGTCTGCGGGATTATGATATTTCGCCCGTGAAAACCTCGACGGCGGGCCCCGTCATAAAAACGTGTCGGCTCGTTTCGTCCCACTCCAAGTCCAAATCCCCGCCAGGGAGGTGGATTCGTACCGCGCGATCGGTGGCACCAATGAGGACGCCAGCGACGCACACTGCCGAGGCACCCGTCCCGCAGGCGAGTGTTTCGCCCGTGCCACGCTCCCACACGCGCATTCGAAGCTCGTTTGAGGCGAGACGTTCGATGAACTCAATATTCGCGCGCTCGGGGAAAAAGGGGTGGTGCTCCAGTTGGGGACCGAAGTGGAAAACCATCTCGTCCGTGATTTTATCGACGAATATGACGCAATGCGGATTCCCCATCGAAACGGCGGTGGCTTGGAACTCGCGCTGGTTTCCGAGTTTGTCGGTGGCGGAAATCGTGAATCGAACGTTGTTTTCCACAGTCGCGGGAATCTCGCGCGGACTCAAAATCGGCTCTCCCATATCGACGCGCAGTCGGGTGGCGCAGCCGGCTTGGACTTCCGCCACGTGGATGATTTTCTCGCCCGCCTCCGTTTCGATGCGAATTTCGTCGCCAGAGACGAGCCGTCGATCAAAGACGTATTTCGCGACGCAGCGGACGCCGTTTCCACACATGGCGGACTCGGATCCGTCGGCGTTGAACATGCGCATTCTCGCGTCGGCAGACTCGGAAGGACAAATAAAAATGACACCGTCGCCGCCTATCCCAAAGTGCCTGTCTGAGAGCCTCCGCACCAGCGCCCCACGCTGTTTGGCATCCTCAGGAAACGCTTCTCGAAAACAATCGATATAAACATAATCGTTCCCGCAGCCCTGCATTTTTGTAAATTTCATATTTTGCAAATTTAAAAGCTCAAAAGAGAGATAAAAAAGACCGCCCAGCAATTGCGAGCGGTCGATACCAAAATGTCAAAATGGCGCTCAAGGCGTTAGATGGAATGATTGCCCGTGCCTGGGAGCGGAACTTTGTAGGCACCGTTCTCGTCGGGCATCGTGCAGGGCGTTCCGTCCATCGTGAAGGCGGACGGGGAGAGATCCATCTTGGAATTCATAATCTCATCCCACGTAATCTTCTTTCCGGTGTAGCAGCACTCACGACCGAGGATACCAAGCATCGTGCTTTGCGCGCCGATCACGCCGTCGTTTCGGGCTTCGCCACTTCGAATCGAGCGGAACATATATTTGTGCTCGTTCGTGTACATGTCGCACCCGGGACCACGATACTTCCAAATGACTTTTCCCTGCGGGTCGGAAATGGAGTTGCCGAGGATATTCGCGGTGCCTTTGGTTCCGATGAACTGGTCGGAGGTGTCGTTGTAGCACCCATTTTGCTGACGGCAGAACGCGTGACACTTAACGCCATTCGGCCAGTTGTAGGTGACGCCCATCAAGTCGTAGATATCGCCATAGGCAGGCTGTTCGACGCGAACCATACGACCGCCAACGCCCCACGCGTCGATAGGCGGAACGTCGCCCATCACCCACATCGCCTTGTCGAGGGAGTGGACGTGCTGTTCAACGTTGAAGTCGCCGGAGAGCCACGTGAAATTGTACCAGTTTCGGTTTTGGAACGCCATTTCTGTGTCCCCTTCCTGGCGGGGTTTCGTCCACAGTTTGCCCGTGAGATAGGTTTCTTGAATGGCGAGGATGTCGCCGATCTCGCCGCCCAACACTCGCGCCATGGTTTCTTGCACGGCAGTGTGATATCGCCAGCAGAGACCGCACACGAGCGTGAGTCCCTTCTCCTTCGCGATTTTCGAGCTTTCGATAACGCTTCGAACACCAGCGGGATCGACGGCAGCCGGCTTCTCAAAAAAGACATGCTTGCCCGCCGCGACTGCTGCGCGAAGATGAATCGGACGATAGAACGGCGTGCTGCACAAAAGCACAACGTCGCAATTGTCGATCACTTTTTCGTAAGCGTCAAAGCCACTGAAGCAGTTGTCGTCCGTGAGAGGCGCGCGGTCGCCAAACGTGGTGCGCAGCGAGTTAGCACAATTTGCTGTGCGATCGGGGAACAAATCGCCAATCGCGGTGATTTTTGTGTTCGGGTCGGCATTGAGTGCGTTGTAAGCCGCGCCGGTTCCACGACCACCACAACCTACGAGACCGACACGCAAAATCTCCGACCCTTGCGCGTGAGCATTTCGGGCGACGGAGAGTGTACCAAGAGCCAAACCAGCGGCGGCGCCAGCCTTCACAAAATTCCGGCGGGAAATTTTTGTCATAATTTTCTCCTTGATCAGGTGTGAATAAAAAACAATCTTTCATCGAGAACAACAAAACATCTATTGTCGTTCCCACGATTATACCACCTCCCCGCCGAGATTGCAAGAGGTTCCCGCGATTTTTCAAAAAATTTTTGCATAAAAGAGGGAAAAAACTCCCCTCGAGCGGGTTTGAGACCATCTCTCGCTTGACAAAGGTGGGGATTTTGTCTAAAATGATGACGTGGGGGGCTTTCGTGACCACTCCGGTTGAAGCGCATCTTGAAACGCTAAACAAGAAAAAAGGATCATACCCATGAAAAAGAGATGGCATTTTGAGCAATTGTGCGTGGGAATCGCGGCTTTGTGCCTCGTTTCTGCGGTCGTTGAGGCGGGGGAGGAGGAGGCGTCTTGGTACAGCGTGGAGGAGAACGTCATCATGACGCTCGTCTACGAGAAAAAAGAGCTTGGCGCGTGGGAACAGGAACTGGCGAAAAAGGAGAATAAGAACCTCGAAGACGTACTCACTCTGTTCCAACTTGCGTTGCGCTGCGGTCGGACCGACGACGCGCTCTCGGCTTTGGAACTCTTCCCCAATGAGAACAGTCCGGTAATAGCGTCGGAACTCGTGAGTTTTTGTCGCAACCAGCACGCGCCAGCGTCCATCATGCAACGATATTTGGAGCTTTTTCCCAACGGGATTATGCAACTCGGAGAGATTCCTCCCGAGATTTATGCGGATTGGGACGACGAAAAACTCCTCGCGTGGATTGAGGAACAAATCCGCAAAACGGAGAATCACGAGAGCCTCCCCCCTTGGTATCAACCTTCTTTAAGGTGGTCGCAACTCCGTTTGGATCAGTTGACTCGAATGGGGCGCGTTCAAGACGAAATTAAAAAGTGGAGCCAGGAAGCAATCGACAATCCGACGGATTCCGAGGCGACGCTGCGAGTGCTGCGCGCTTTGTCGTGGCTTTTAGGGCGGACCGGACACAACTGGGCGCCGAAGTTTGAGGATGAATCGCTCAATAATCTCGCGTGGCTCAAGAAGAGTCTCCCGTCCCTCGGTGCGTTGGACGCCTTCGAAAGCGCGGAAACGCTCTCAAGGCTCGGCTACGATGATTTGGCTATTCTATTTATGGAGGACGCTCTCGAAAGAAGACTCACGGAGGGCGAGATAAAGCGGTATCAATCCCATTTTTCGGCACTGCTTTCTGCGGAGATGTATGAGTTGTTTTTCAGATGTTCATGCATGGAGAGGTTTTCGAAAATCTATCTCAAGCAGGAGAAAAAGGACGAGGCGCAAAAATGGATGCTTGCCGCGCATGAATTTAGAAAAAAGCATAATATCACGGGTACTTATCATTTTGCTGGCGCCGTTCAGGCTGCGACGGGCGAGCGCGTCGTGGAGAAGGAAATTCTCGAAAAAGAGGAACTTTCCAGAGACGACCCGCAATATTGGCGCGATCGGGCGGAGTACTACGAAGGTCGAAAGGAGTGGGAACTTTGCAAGGACGCGCTCTTGCATGGGTTGGAGCTTTGCCCACTTTCCCCCGAAATCATCGCAGCGGGGAAAGATTATAATAATTTGTACAAAGATTTAAGCCCTCGCGACCAAAAGTCCTACGCAATGAGACCTGGATTCCTACGCGATCTCGTTCGTGTCTGCGGGAATCTAAATCAGGGCGAGGAAGCAACGAAACTCGCACTCGACGAACTCCGCGCACATGGTGGTTCTGATTACGCAAACTGGACGATTGGCATTCTCGCAAGCAACTCGGAATTGTTTGATCCCACAGATCCGATTTATTGGGAATGGCTTGCGCAAGACAAAAAATGGGGGTATTATGGCGAACGCCTTCTTAAAGCGATATTCAGCGCGGAAAAACGCCGAGGTCTCCCAAGCTCTTTCGAGCGCGCAAAGGCTCTCGCCCTCGCCCCCGACGCGCACCCGGCTCGTGCCAATATTTTGGGAGAGATACTCCATGTTCGTGACGGGAGTCCGTATTCCGAACTCAGCAAGAGTTTTGAGATGAGTGTATTTCTATTTCAAGAGGCAATGCGCCGGTCGGAAGGTTTCGAGGAGTGGGATCTGCGTCGGATTAATGAAAGCGCAAGCGCTAATCTTCTGCACACGTGGATTCAGCTCAAGGACCACAAAAAAGCGGAAGAGGCGTTTTTGCTCGGCTCTCGAGCGTTAGTGGGCTGGGAGAAAACGGGATGGCTTACCCGAATTCGAGATATCGCCGTCAAAAATGGCGACACGGAAGCGGCGACGCGGCTCGATCGTCGACTCCACAACATCTCGTGGATGCAATTCCCCGAGAAATAGACGCGAAGTAAAAGGATTGCCGAATGAATTCTGAGAAATATTTGAAACCCTCCGTGGCTGCGCAAATCAAGCGTTTGGATTTGCGCGCCCGATTTATCGTGAAAGGTTTTTTGCACGGTCTCCATCGGAGTCCGTTTCAAGGTTTCTCGGTCGAGTTTAGCGAACATCGACGCTACGCCCCGGGCGACGATCCCAAAGATCTCGACTGGCTCATCTACGCCAAAACAGACAAATATTATGTCAAAAAATTCGAAGCGGAGACGAATCTGACGGGCTATCTCCTCATCGATCAAAGCGCCTCGATGAACTACACGTATCGACAAAACGTGACGAAATTTGATTATGCCGTTTGTCTTGCCGCCGCGCTTGCGTATTTGATGATACACCAGCAGGACCCCGTGGGGCTGCTCACGTTTGGCGAGACGATTCAGCGCTCATTCCCCCCGCGCTCGCAAAGAGGGCAGCTGGGGAACATCCTCTCTATTCTCTCCAAACTAACGCCCGAGGGTGGAACCGACATTGCGCGTGCGCTCCAGCAGACCTCAGCATTCCTCAAAAGGCAGAGTCTCGTCATGATCATGAGCGACCTTTTGGGAGACGAGGCGCCCATACTCGACGCGCTGCGCCGCCTTGCTTTTGCGGGACACGACGTTCTCCTCCTCCACATCCTCGACGAGGCAGAGACCACTTTTCCCTTCGAAGGAACGGTCGATTTGGAGGACCCCGAGAGTCGAGAAACGCTTCAAGTCGATGCGGCAGGGTTTCGAGACGAGTATCAAAAAAGCATCACACGTTTTCGCGAGACCTATGCGCGCGAGTGTGCCGTGATGGGGGCGGATTATCTTCCGCTCGACACGAGTATGCCGTTCGACAGGGCGCTCATGGGGTACCTTCTCCAGCGGCGTGGGAAGCAGCGATAAGTCCGACTGCTGTGTCAAAAAAATAGATAATGTTGCACTAAAAGCAACAGTGTTTTTGTCAGGGGAACCGGTTGAAATTGGGTTGGATTTTCGGTATTTTGCAGGCGATTTTCCCATTTTCGCCTGGAACGAATCTGCGTCTTGAGGACGATCAGTATAAAGTGTAGCGACTGGCTTTTGCAATCCCTTGGGAGAATTTTCGAATGATGCCAACTCATCGCGATCGAGTTGCCAAACGTCGATTTTTGCGTTGTTTTTCATGTTCCAACATTCCTTTCCTACTTGTGATACGAGCTTTCTGCTCCGGCAACAGTTCGGATTTGAAAAAGCACCGAGGGTGTCACGCTTTTAGGCGATGTGCGTTGAGCCATGCAGTTTTTTACGACACCTAACATTCTACCAATATCCAGATATTTATCAATCCTCATGAATACCTGAATGCCAGAATCATACAAGTTTTTTGATGGGGAGTTGGAGAGGAAACAATTTTCCAAAAATGTTTCTCTCAAGAAGCTGGACGGTACTTACTTCGTTGCCGCTCGACACTCTGTTGTACTGAAGCGTCGCGCCATCGGCAACGGCAAAAATAAGACCACAGAAGCAGTTGCTGCTGCCAAGGGCGCATCTATGACTGGATGTAAAACTCAGTGTCCCTGATGAACCTCTACCGTCGTGGTGAGGGTGGCGGTTGCCGCATTAAAAAACCGTTAAAAATGCCAGTTTGATAATTATAATATTTCTCGTTGAAATTTCCGGTGCCGTCCGCCGTTGGAGCTACGCACCACGGCTCGCAAAACGTCGCACAGGACGGGAATTTTAAAGGACGATGAGTATATAATATTTCTCGTTGAAATTTCCGGTGCCGTCCGCCGTTGGAGCTACGCACCACGGCTCGC
>JAUNBK010000167.1 GCA_030527105.1 Planctomycetia bacterium | reverse complement strand
TCAACGGCGTGGAGTACGTGTGGCGCTGGTGCCCGGCGGGTGAGTTTATGATGGGCGGTGATGGTTATAAATCCCACAAGGTAACACTAACGCAGGGCTTTTGGATGCTTGAAACGCAGGTGACACAACGGATGTGGGAGAGCGTGATGGGCAGTAACCCGAGCATTTGGAAGGGTGCCAATCTTCCAGTGGAGAGTGTGAGTTGGCATGATTGCGTGAAGTTTTGCGAGAAGATATCGAAGCTTTCAGGCTTGAATATCCAACTTCCTACAGAGGCGCAGTGGGAGTATGCGTGTCGAGCTGGTACGACGGGGAAGTATGCGGGCAACTTGGATTCGATGGCTTGGTACGATAGTAATAGTGGCGGTCGGACGCACGAAGTGAAGACGAAGCAGCCAAACGCGTGGGGTTTGTACGACATGCACGGCAACGTGTGGGAGCGGTGCTCGGACTGGTATGGAGGTTACGTGGAGTCGCCAACGAGCGACCCGAAAGGACCTCCTAGTGGTTCGTACCGAGTGCTTCGTGGCGGTAGCTGGAACGACTACGCCGAGTACTGTCGGTCCGCGTACCAGAGCAACTGCAGCCCGACGTACTCGTACGGCAGCGTTGGCTTCCGCCTCCTCTTCGTTCCGTAGTTCATAGCCATCGCGAAGGCGAAACGAACGAACGCAAGGGGGCGAATGCGGAGCCGCCCCCGAGTAGTGAGCGAGAAGCGCTGGAGCAATTCCCTCCCGAGCCGAGAACGAAGCGTAGCCCTGCGTCAAAAAATATAAACAGCATTCGCGAACGTAGTGAGCACTTCAAAAGTTTTTGGAAGGTGAGTTTAGGAGGCTTGCGCCGTTCGCTCATGCTGTTTATATTTTCGACACAACACTAGATTTTAAGCACGAAGAGTAAAAACTCCAATCGATCTCTGGCGAGTTGTTATTCTCCCTCCGATTCTTCCGATTTGCGCCCTTGGATGTTCTCGATCGTTACGAAAACGCCCTCGCCGGACGTGAGATAGAAGTCGTACAGCCCGTCATTCGCGGGTGTTAAAACCTCAGGAACACCACGGTAGTACGCCGTGACGCGAACGTTTTTCCCCTCGAAACGGATGCGCGCCTGCGCCCCTGCCGCGCCCTCCAACTCCGCCATGTTCACGAGCGTGAAGGCAGTGTCGCCCGTCTTTTCCTCCGCGAAACAGCCGACCAACAGCGGATTGTCGCATTGAATCTCTTGGATCGTTCGAAAGTCGGCATACTCTCCCGACATTTTCAAATAGGGAGTCCCGTTGGTGCAAAGATGTGTGAACGCGCCTATATTTTGATACTTTATAAAAATCGGAGAGAGGGCACGAAGCTCCCGGAACACCGTTCTCGCGTTGTACCACGAGGGCATTTTCTCACTTCGATAATTGACCAAGGAGGGGAATTCCGTCCCCCAACCCGCGAAATTCCAACACAAAATCCCCGTGCAGCCAAACGACATGAGTGAGTAGCATTGCCATCGAAATTCCGCCTCGGTCGGCGTGCGCTTGCTCGGCGTCCAGGCGAACGTCTGAATGCAACACCAAAATTCCCGTTTGTGGCGGCGTGCCTCTGTCGCGATGATGTTGATCGACTCGATATAGTTGTTGTACGTCGTCTTTTTCCCGTCTCGGCTCCAGTTCAAAGGATAGATGTCTGTGCAGATGTACGTCGTGTCGAATTGGTCGCAAAAGGACGCGCAGTATTTTCGGTACAAATCGGGATCCGAATCGTAATATTCGATCGCTGCCGCTCCTGCGCCGAATTTTAGCTGTGCAGCGTTCGCATACATCGGCAGAAGATTTATGAACGGCGTTTTCCCCGTGTTTTTCACGTACGGATTGCACACTTCCGCGAGTTTGGGGTACCGGTCGGTTCCTGGCTCGTCCGTAATATAGTGCCCGGTCACGCACGGCTGATCGAAATACTCGGCGCACAAGTTCTCCGGGTCTTGGTACGCGCCGTCGTTGACGATCACTTCGATTCCCAACTGGTTGCACCATCGGAAAAAGTCGTTTTTCCGCTCGCCCGCCGAGATTCCGCACGTGTCGATTACCCAATCAAAGCCTGCGTCCGCGTACTCACGCATATACTTTTCGTCCACATCCGCACGGTTGAAATTGCACCAAGCGCCGATTCGAAGCCGCTTCCGAGCGAAAAATTCGTTTGGATACGGCGACTCGCGAAACGTGCCGAGGCGTTTTTTGATCCGCCCGCACAGCCACTCGGCTGCCTCCGCCCGCGTCGCGCCTTGTGGCAAATCGCCATCCAATCCAAGCGTGGTGGCTTTTTCTTGGAACGTTTTTCGCTCGAGCGTCGCAAGTGGAGCATCCGGGTCGAAATGCGCCGCGTCCACGCCATTCATCAGCCCGCGCGCCACGACGAATCGGATGGCGCTTTCGTTCGCGTGCCCAGCAATGTCCGCGAGCGTGTCGGCATCGGAGGTTTGTCGAACTCGATAAACCCCACTCCGCGCGGCTTCGAAAACCGTAAATCCGAGGGCGTTCGTATCACAAAGCGGGAGTCGCTCCCCGTCGCGCTCAACAACCACCTCCGGCGCGCGCATAATCTCCGAAGCGGAAAGCTGATTTTGGAGCATATACTCCTCCCGACGAAAGCCGTCCGACAGCGTGTTCCCGGGGATGAGGACGCGCTGTTTGTTGCCCGAGAAGATGCTTGGACTCGTGTAGTCGGGACGGTCGTCTGCGGCGGCGAGGAATGCGGTCGCTTCGGATTCCGTCGCGAAAAATCCCATGCGTGAAATCTCGATTGTCGACACCATGTCGCTCGGATTCGTCGGGTCGAGACGGAAGTTTAGAATCGTTCCTTTCCACAATTTGTGACAACGCATGTCGAAAGTCGCGGTACGCCATGTGCGATCGCCAGTGACCGGAATCACTACATATTGTTTGTCGCACAGTGTCGGGTTTTCGTTCGTGGCGAAAAAGAGTGCCGCGCTGGTGAGACGCGTGTCGTAGCGATAGCGCAACGCGAAAATGGGTCGTTCTTCCGCAGAAAACCGGTCGCTTTCGTAGATCGGAACCGAAAGCGTTAAATCCGAGCCGGTCGGCAGGATTTTCATTAGCCCCACTTCGGACAGAAGCGCGCCTTGTGCGACTTTGGCTCGTTTTAAATCCGGGCCATGGTTGAAAATCCAGCTGGTTTGCGGGGCGGGTTCGCTTGAAAAAACGCTCGAACACACGAGCATGAGCGCGAAAAATGCGTAGGCAGGGAGGTTCTTTGTCATCATTCATTCCTGATTTTGAGAGATATGGGCAAAAAAGGGGGGATGCTCGTCGTACCAAAAAATCCGAAGAGTGCACACTCCCCACTCTCATTGTACCCCAGAAAAACCACGTCGTCAAGCGGGGTGAGGAAGAAATTGTCAAAAAGGGTGCCTTCAAATTTTATAATACTTCTCGTTGAAATTTCCGGTGCCGTCCGCCGTTTTGCGCTACGCACCACGGCTCGCAATGCGTCGCGAAAAACGGGAATCTTAAAGGAGAACGAGTATAGAGCGCTTCCTCAAAATTACGAATTCAAACAAACGCCTATTTCGACCTCTTTTTTCGCATTTTCCCAGAGAAAAAACATCACATTTGGCGATGGATAGCGTAAAATAGGGACTCAAAATAATATTGTTCAAAAAGCCCGATGTTTTAGTCCCTGTTTCGTAAATCGGCGTTTGAGTGCGTAAAAACAGGTGAGAAACACGTGTCAAAACTACCTCAGAAACAATTAAATTAACGAATATCAACTCTACTGCGGAAATTCAGCATTGAACCGTACTTTTGCAAAAAACATTCGATCGCAAAAAATACCAAAAAAACGCACTTTTTCACCAAAAAGAATCAAAAAGTGCGAAAGAGTGGAACGCGCCAGAATCCTATTTTTACGCAATATGGCATTTTTTCGAATAGCGGACTAAAACACTTTGAAAAAATCCATAATCATACAGTCTCGTAAAAATAGGCATATCGCAAAATACTCCCCAAAAGCACCTTATATTTTTGATTTCTCGAAATGCTGCACAAAAACCAATCCAACCCCTGCCGGATGAGCAACGCTGGGCGCGATAATGAACCATGGATAAACACAAATCCTCAAAGTGATGAGCCCCAACGTTTGACCACCAGCGTACAAAAGATCGGCGCGAATTTTATCGCTTGACCGCTGTTTCCCCGCCCCCACGCGCATTCAGCGCTCCGGCGTTTTTTGCTTACTCTGGGGGCGGGTACCTCATCTGGAACTACGCTACGGTCCGTTCTCGGCTCAGGTGAGCTACTGCTGTGCAAAAAACAAATATACTCAATCGCACTTAAAATTCCGTTTTTGCGCCGAGAATTTAGAAATTCTCCGTGATTAGCGTACGCAGGTCAGGCAAATACCGTTTTCGACGTCGAAAAAAGTTTC
>JAUNBK010000049.1 GCA_030527105.1 Planctomycetia bacterium | reverse complement strand
GTGGAGGGGCGTTGTGTGGAGGGGCAGGGGGCGTTTTAGACGCAGGCGTCGTGGGGTTCGATTTCGCGACGGAACCCTCTGCGGACGCGCTCTCTTTCTGAATCTCCTCGGAGCCAGCTTCCTCCAATTGTCGTCGTTTTCTCTTTTCCTCCCGAATTTTGCTTTCAGCACGGCATTTCGCCTCCGCCGCCGCCAAGAGATCCGCCAACGGCATCCTCTCTTGGCGCTGTGCAACGATTCTCTCCCACAGTCGATCGATAAGATCCAACTTGCGCAGACTATGTATCCGCGTCACGTTATAAACTTTAGCAAGCGGGGCAAGTTGCTGTATCGTTAATTTTTCCAATTCCGAGAAACTTGTCACGAATTCATCCTTCCACATTCATAACCACACGAGGGAATCTCGCTTTTCATCGCGCCACAAACAGCCGTATATTATAGCCTTCATTTATTTTTTTTCAATGGGCGGGAGGGGAAATCTCCCGCATTTTCGAGTTTTCTTCTCTTTTTTCTCCCAATTTTTCGAAAATATTTGACCTCTCCCTTGTTTTCTCCTCCAATTCGATTAAAATGACGGGTATATAATACTTCTCGTTGAAATATCCGTTTCCGTCCGCCGTCGGAGCTTCGCACCACGGCTCGCAAAACGTTGCGCAGGACGGGAATTTTATAATACTTCGCGTTGAAATTTCCGGTGTCGTCCGCCGTTGGAGCTACGCACCACGGCTCGCAAAGCGTCGTGTAAAACGGGAATTTTAAAGGAGAACGAGTATAAAGAACGATGAGTATAGATACAAATTTTTATACCCAGTGCGCTTGGTTCTTCACCCCATTATCGAGACTTCCAAAGCACCCTCATTCGACACACAATGAAGGAGTTTCGTATGGAATTTTGCCGAACCACACGCCTCACCCTTTTTGAACGAGAGAATGATGCAATACTACCTTGGAATTGATTTGGGCGGAACCAATACGAAAATTGGTCTCGTGGATAATGAAGGAAATATCGTCGTCAAAAGCAGCGTCCCCACGTACATTCAGCTTGGTCCCGAAGCGGCTTGCGAGCGCATCGCGACCGGGATTCATAATATGCTCACGAACACCGGCATCGAGCGAAAAGATATCCTCTCCGCAGGTCTCGCCTCGGCAGGCACGATGGATATTCCGGGGCGCAAACTCATGGTGCCCGCGAATTTGGGGAAGAAGTGGAACTATTGCCCCATTTGCGACATGATGTCGCAGGCGAGTGGGTTCCCGGTTGTCTTTTCCAACGACGCCTCCGCTGCCGCTTTTGCGGAATATTGGGTGGGGAAAGGAAAAAATGCCAAGAAAAATCGCCTGACCAAAGACGGCGTGGAGCAGACCGACGAGCCGATCAATTCGATGATTCTCCTCACGCTCGGCACCGGGATTGGGTGTGGAATCATCCTCAACAAGATGGTTTTTGACGGAGAGCACAGCCACGGCGGAGAATATGGACACTCCATCATTAATTACTCTCCCGACGCGAGAATCTGCGGCTGCGGCAAGCCGGGACACTTCGAAGCCTACGCAAGCGCGACGGCAGTCGTTGCGCGCACGAAGGAACTTCTTGCCTCGGAGGGAGTCGAAACGTCCCTCTCCCATCGCGTGGGGGATTTGGACGTCCTTGGCGCAAAGGTGCTCGACGAAGAAGCGCAAAAAGGGGACAAAGTCGCGATTCAGCTCATTCGTGACACCGCCCAATATTTAGCCGTTGGCATCACCACGCTCATGCACACAATCGACCCCGACGCGATCTACATCGGCGGAGCAATGACCTTCGGCGGCAGTGGTTCCGAAACGGGCGACTTTTTCCTGAACGAGGTCAAAGCGGAAGTCGCGCGCCGTGCCTACAAAGCGTGCAGCACGTCTACGATTCTCGATTTTGCAGACCTCGGTGGCGATGCGGGGTTCATCGGTGCCGCAGGAATCGCGAAATTCAGCGAGAAATAGACTTTTGGTGTTTGTGCCAGTTCCGATTTTTCGTGACACCACCGATCCTTTCGAGCGCCAGAAGAGCGTGCGCAGGTCGTTTTCCTGCGTTCGTCTGGGGAACGCATGGAAAATTTTCGTTGGAAGAGTTTCGCCTGAAGCATTCGACTTTGGGAGAAACCTTGAAACGAGACATCGAGAGCCGCGCCCCGCTTGAAGGCAGCCTTTGGGCGCTCTCGCAGGGGAATGTTTTCCCCCCCTTTATTTTTCTCCCTCGCTATGGTATAATTCGGGAGTGGGGCGCGTCGGCGCCTCTAGAAATTCGAGGGCTTGGCTCCTGCGAGGCAGCGTGTTGTCATTTATGATAGTTCTCGTTGAAATTTTCGGTTCCGTCCGCTGTTGGAGCTACGCACCACGGCACGCAAAGCGTTGCGCAGAACGGGAATTTTAAAGCACGATGAGTATATTCAAAATCCAGTTTGATTTATTATGGATACGGAAAAAGAACCTGAATATCGACCAGCCAAGACGGATGTGAGATTGAGCGAGTCTGAACTTCAGCGGCAAAAACGCGAGGAAATTTTGAATTTGAGCGTTGCGCAGATCGGTCTTTTGGTACGGACGACCAATTGTTTGGAATCGGAAGGAATTTTCACGGTTCGAGACCTGCTTCAAAGCCCCCCAGAGCGACTGCTGAAGATCGCGAACTTTGGTGGGAAAACGCTCCTGGAAGTGTATAACGCACTGGAAAAACTGGGCTTCAAACGTGCTTCGCGAAAACGACGCGAAACGGAATGAATACCAGGAAAAACCTCCTCCAACGCTTGAACAAAGCAAATAGAAAGAGACATGGTCGCACATTCTTGGCTTCTAACCAAAAAACGGGGAAATCATCGCACGGGTTCCCAACGTCTCGGCTTGATTGCGGAAATCGCGTTTGCGGGCTTCTGCATTCTGGGCGGTGTCGTGGGGATAATTTGGATTTTGAGTGCGTTTGTGATTCCCGAATGGGCGGTGTATGAGGAGTACCACGAGACGGCGTGCGAGCTTCACGACTTTCGTGTGGTTGAGAAACTCTCGATTCATGAGGGTATCTTGCCGTCGGAGGGCGATGAAGATCAGAAGCCTCTTTTTGACGAGGAAGTCTCGAAACCTCTCTTTGATGATGATGGTGCGGAACCTGCGGAAGGGGGCGAGTGGTCCTCTGCCATTGAGCGCGGCGGGATGCAGATCGTTCGTGAGCTACGTTCCCAACTGGGGGAAGCGTTCTACCAACCGGAGTTTCTCATTAGTTATCAAGTTGGCGAAAACTCCTACAAAAATTGGGCGACACCCCTACAAAGTGTGACGAATCGCATGAAGTTTGCCACGCGGGAGGAGGCGGAGGCGTTTCGCGATCTGTGGGTCTCGGAGGGGCAGCGTTGTTGCTATGACCCGGAAAATCCCGATAAAGTCGTCATTTTTCGAGACCGATCGTGGGAAAATTTCTTCTCACTCGTGATACCGGTCTCGTTTCTCGTCATGGGAATCGGCACGCTTGGGCACTCCATCACGACGACGCGGTGGGGGTCAAAAGAGTATTCTGCCGCGAATCTTCGCCCTGCCGAGCGGAATTCTGCCAAATTTGGCGCAGAGACCAGCGAGGAATTTCGCGAGTTGGTTGGCGTGCCGAGTGCGGCGGAGATTATGGACAGCCCCGGAATTCGCCTCGCCTATCGACTTCCTATGGTGGACTCGCCCGCGTTTGAGCTTGCGGCGCTTATCGTAGCAACGTTGGTGTGGAATTTGCTCACCATTTCGCTTCTTGTGTATATTTCCGGGATGCTGAGCAGTGGGGAACTGAACGTTTTTTGGATTTTATATGCGTTCCCATTTGCGGCAGTGGACGTTTGGCTTACGTTTTTCGCGTGGAAAAAGTTGATAGCCGCTTCTATCATCGGACCGACGATTGTCGAAATCGACCATTTCCCCCTCGAGAATGGGGACGCGGCGCAAATGTTCGTCTCTCAGGGAGCGTCGCGCAAGATATATTGGCTCAATATCATCCTTATTTGCGAGGAGGAGGCGGTTTTTACTCACGGAACCAACACGCGGCGTGAGAGGAAACGCGTTTATCAAGAACTCATATACGGAGAGGAGGGGCTTCATCTCTCCCATGAGAAGCCGTTTGATATCGAAGCGAGCCTTCAAATCCCGCTCAATGCGATGCACTCTTTTGTTTCGCCACACAACCAAGTGAATTGGAAGATTTTAATCCAAGGAGCTGCGGCGGGGTGTGAAATGTTCGAACGCTATTTTCCTATTATCGTTTGCCCTCCCGGGACCACTATTTCGGGGAGAAGAGTATGACGCCGACCATTATTATCCAATTCGATCATCCCTCGCATCGAGCGAACCCCGGAGAATCGCTCTCTGGCACGTATCGTTTTGTCGATGTGGAGTCAAGCGAGATACAACGCGTTGAGCTTTCGATTTTGTGGTACACGGAGGGGAAAGGAGACGAAGATTTGGGCGTCCATTATTTTGAACTCATCCCGTGGGAGGAACGAGAGCAAAAAATGAACGGCGGACTCCTCCCACCTCTCCCGGACGACCACGCGCTTGGCGGAGAGTTTGAGACGATTCTCCCACAGACGCCGCTCTCGTATTATGGCAAGGTGCTTAAAATCCGCTGGTGCGTCCGTGTTCGTCTCTTCCTCAAGTCGGGTCGAGACGTGAAAACGGAGCGCGTGTTCGTCCTTGGTTCCGTTCCTCCCGCGCAAGCTGTTTTGGATTAGGGGAGAAATCATGCATCTCTACGAGGAAAACCCATTTTGCACCAAAAGAATCCGACCCGGCGCTATTCCGTTTCAATTTCCAGAGGGCGTGTCGGCAGAGACTTTGATCGACACGTTGGAGCAAAACGAATGGTGTGGGCAAATCATCGGCCCCCACGGCTCAGGCAAATCGACGCTCTTGGCGACTCTTCTCCCCGAAATCGAACGGCGTGGGAAGAAAATTATCCATATCGAGCTTCAGGATGGTGTGCGTCAACTTCCTCTCTCCGAAGAGGATATCAACGCGATGGACGAAAATACGCTTCTCGCCATTGATGGGTACGAGCAGCTTTCTCTTTGGACACGCTGGCGGCTTAAGTCGAGGTCGCGCTCTCAAAAGTTCGGCGTTATTATCATCGCGCACGAGCCTTTCGAGTACCCCGAGCTTTATCGTACCCAGAGCGAGATTCTCATGGGGAAATTTATTGTTTCGAAGCTGCTGAAGAACACGATCGTGCGAATCTCGGACTCGATTATCGAGGGGCATTATGACGAACACGAAGGGAATCTTCGCGAGATGCTCTTTTCGTTATACGATGTGTACGAAAACGCGTATGGAGCGTTGCTCCCGCAAAAAGAGGAAAAAGATTCGCATGAGTGATTCGGACTCGGAGGAGTGGAGACACATTTCGCGAGCGACGGAACGCAATTGGAAGAAACTCCAAACGACGGGCGCGGGTCGACTTGCTGCCCGGGCGAATAAAAGTCTTTCTTCGCGAAAATTCTTCCCTCGAGAATATTTTTCTAACCAAGCCAATCTGGCGGAAGCGCAGGAGATAGTTCAAATTGCCGACGAAAGAAGGATTTCGACACCGAGCGTCGTTTATTCTATCGCTTTGCGCCTTTTGGAACGCGCCGAGCTTGTGTCTCTCTCGCAAAATCACTCTGCCCAACGCGTCGCGACCTCGTTCGTCGCGAGACCCCACGTGGCGCAAACGATTGCGGAATATTCCTACCCCATCGCGCCATCTATTTTTGAGCGCGAGCCTCCGCACGACGAGCACGATTGGTTGGGACTCATTTATCAATCCCTCCTCTCTGAGGGAGAAAAAAACCGGTCGGGCATTTATTTCACCCCTCCGCCCACGGCAGACACCATGCTTGCGCGCCTCGATTTCTCCCACGGCGAGACGTTGTTCGACCCCTGCTGCGGAAGTGGCGCGTTTCTCCAACGGGCACGAGGGGGCGCTCCCTCGCAACTCGTGGGCGTTGAGAAAGACCCTCTTGCCGCATTTATTTGCAAGATCAATCTGCTCCTCAAATTTCGCGCCGAGGAATTCGTGCCACAAATAGTTTGTGCCGATTTTTTCTCCACCCCGGCTTCGCTCACGCCGCAAAAATTTGATTATATCGTCACGAATCCACCGTGGGGAGCGCTCGAAGCACGCAGGAGCGCAAAAAAGACGCACAAAGACGCGTTTGCTCGATTTTTGTGTGCCTCAATGCCATTCCTCAAGGAGAAAGGGCGCGCGCTTTTTTTGCTGCCCGAGTCGATTTTGAACGTTCCGACACATCGGCAGATACGAAAAACGCTCCTCGAAACCACCCACATTCACGCAATCACGCTGCTCGACCAACGGTTTTCGAACGTCCAAACGTCCTGCTTGATTCTTGAATACACCCCCCACCAAGCGCGAGAAACGGCAGCCAAGATCGAGCGGGAGAGAGCGGAGGAGATTCGAATAAACACACTCCGCAAGTCGTTTTTCGTGGAGCGGAACGATTTTTATCAGCCGCCGGATTATATTTTTCGTTTGTCGGATCGTGCAGATCGCGACCTCCTTCGTCGAGTCTTTGAGCGCGCGCCGCTCACCCTGAGCGAGAGTTTGTGGGCGCTCGGAATCGTGACGGGGGACAATCGCAACAAACTTTTCCCCGACGCGCGACCGGGGGCGGAGCCGATTCTCACGGGGAAGGATATCCAACTTTATCGCACCGCGCCGCCGACGCGCTACATCCATTTCGACCGCGCGCAGCTTCAGCAGACGGCAGACGATTCGTTCTATCGCGCACCCGAAAAACTGATCTATAAATTCATCTCGCCGCGCCCGATTTTTGCGTACGATGCGTCGCAAACGTTGGTGTTGAACAGCGCGAACATTCTGATTCCTCGCGTCCCGACCCTCGCCATGAAGAGCGTTCTCGGCTTCCTTAATTCGGAGCTTTATGCGTTCGTTTATCAAAAACTTTTCGGAGGCGTCAAAATGCTCAAGGGGAATCTGCGCCAGCTTCCGTTCCCACGTCTTACGCTGGACGAAAACGCGGCGGCGGAAGAGATTGTAGCGCAAA
The DNA here is from genome assembly GCA_030527105.1 of Planctomycetia bacterium. GTDB lineage: Bacteria > Planctomycetota > Planctomycetia > Pirellulales > Thermoguttaceae > RGIG3701. The sequence goes on along the minus strand of JAUNBK010000049.1, from coordinate 18,813 downwards.
TAATCGAAGAGCGCCTCACTCCTGCCGCAATGGACGCGTTTGTCTATCGTTTTTTTGGGCTCACGCCCTCGCACATTCGGCAAATCAGGGACGAAATTTATTCTCCTTTTGCGTGAACAAGAGGTTGCGTGATGGTGAGATTGTCTCGATGAACCACTTCTTCGTAAATTTCGCGGTGGGGAAAGATTGTTTGAATTTCGTCGGACTTTCTTCCACAGATTTTTCGCAACTCTTTCGACGAATAATTCGTCAAACCGCGCGCAATCTCCAAACCATTTAGGGTGAAAATGGCGATAATGTCTCCACGCTCGAACTCTCCCGCAACGCTTCGGATGCCGATTGGGAGGAGGCTTTTTCCCCGCAGCGCAAGCGCCTCGACGCAGCCGTCGTCCACTGCAACGCTTCCGTGGGGCGCGACGGCGTAGCCAATCCATTGTTTTTTCGCCGTGATTTTCCCCCCCTGAGGCAAAAAGAGTGTGCCATAATTTTCCGCATTGAGGATTCGTTCCAAAATCCCCGGCGTGCGTCCGTTGGCAATAATCACGCTCCCGCCGCCGGACGTAATTTGCCGCGCGATTCGGAGTTTGCTCGCCATGCCTCCTTTGCTCAACCCGCCGAGCTTGTCGTGAACGAGCGATTGGAGCGATTGATCCATCTCAACCACGGTGGGAATCACGCGCGATGCGGAGTTTCGCGGGTCTCCATCGTATAACCCATCCACATCCGAGAGCAAAATGAGAAGCGGCGCGTGAATCAAATCCGCGACGAGCGCCGCCAGTCGATCATTATCACCAAACGTCGTGCGCAACTCCGCCACGCTCAGGGAGTCGTTCTCGTTGATGATCGGAATGGCGCCGAACTCAAGGAGCGCGTTGAGCGTGTTGCGAATGTTGAGATATTTCGTTCGAATCTCAAAATCGTCTGCCGTGAGAAGAATTTGCGCGGCACACAATCCCACTTGCTCAAAGTGGAAATTGTACGCTTCGATCAAGGCGCTTTGTCCCACGGCGGCTGTTGCTTGGAGCTTCGCGAGGTCCTTGGGACGTTTTAAAAGCCCCAACCGCCCCATCCCGGAGCCTACGGCACCCGAGCTGACGAGCACGATGCGTCGTCCCTTTTGGTGCGCGGACGCAAGCTGGCGAGCAAAGGAGGCGATTTGTTCATTCGAAAGGTGTCCGGTCGAATCCGTCAAAATTCGGGTTCCGACCTTCACGACGATAATAGGAGACTCCGTGAGAATCTCCTGCCGCAGGATGTCGATCATAAAAATTCAAAAAGGTGCCTAAAAAGGGATAAAACAAACTCTCGTCGGGGGAAAACCGCCGTCCGACGAGAGAAATTTCAACGCGAAGCATTTTATAATACTTCTCGTTGAAATTTCCGGTTCCGTCCGCCGTTGGAGCTACGCACCACGGCTCGCAAAACGTCGCTCAAAACGGGGATTTTAAAGCACGATGAGTATAAGACGGGATTTTCGCCTGACGCATTGGTTGGAAAATGCTCACTCCAAGCGGCGGCAGCGTGATTTGAATCGACGCGGGCTGCCCTTGGCACGGAACGAGCGTGGCATTCACGATGTCGTTCCGAACGTCCGATCCTGCGTAGCGCGCGGAGTCGCTATTGAAAATCTCCTTAAACTCCCCCGATTCCGGGACGCCAACCCAAAAATTGTCGCGCGTCACGGGAGTGAAATTGCACACAACCACCAAATAATCGCGAGGGTCGCGCGCTTTTCTCAAAAACGAAAGGGTGCTGCAATCCCGATTGGAACAATCAATCCACTCGAATCCGCCAGCATCAAAATCCAACTCATAAAGCGCCGGCGTATTCTTATAGAGTGCGCACAAATCGGAGACGCATTGTTGAACGCCTCGATGAGTTTCGTGTTGCAGGAGATTCCATTGAATTTGTGAATTAAAATCCCACTCATCCCACTGCGCGATTTCGTCTCCCATGAAAATCAATTTTTTCCCAGGGTGCGTCCATTGGTACGCATAGAGAAGACGCAAATTTGCGAATTTTCGCCAAGTATCCCCAGGCATACGACCTATCATCGACCCCTTGCAATGGACAACCTCGTCGTGCGAAAATGGGAGAACGAAATTCTCGTTGAAGGCATAAAGCAGGCTGAACGTCAGCTGGTCGTGGTGGTACTTCCGAAAGAGCGGATCCTCGTTCATGTACGCAAGCGTGTCGTGCATCCAACCCATGTTCCACTTCATGCAGAATCCCAATCCTCCCGTCTCGGAAGGGCGCGTCACTCCCGGCCACGCCGTTGACTCCTCGGCTATCGTCACGACCCCAGGACATTGCGACAAAAGCTCGTGATTCATTTCGCGCAGAAATTCTATCGCCTCGATATTTTCGCGACCGCCGTACTTGTTCGGCACCCATTGATCCTCGCTTCGGCTGTAGTCTAAATACAACATCGACGCGACTGCATCGACGCGCACGCCATCGATGTGGAAGCGCTTCGCCCAATAGAGAACGTTCGAAATGAGGAAGTTTCGCACCTCGTTTCTTCCGAAGTTGAAGATATACGTCCCCCAATCGGAGTGTTCCCCCTGCCGCGGGTCAGCATGTTCATAAAGAGCTGTTTTATCGAAGCGCCCCAGTCCCAACTCATCCTTGGGAAAGTGGGCAGGCACCCAATCCAAAATCACTCCTATCCCGTTTTGGTGGAATTGATCCACCATGTACATAAAGTCTTCTGGCGAACCATACCGCGCTGTGGGAGCATAATAACCCATGACTTGGTAGCCCCAACTCCCCGTGAGAGGGTGTTCGCAAACGGGCATAAACTCCACGTGCGTGAAGTGCATCTGCTTCAAATAAGGGACGAGTCGATCCGCAATGTCTCGATAATTCAGCCACCGATCTGACCCGAGAAAATCATTCTGCCAGCTTCCCAAGTGGACTTCATAAATCGTCATGGGAGCGTGCTGCCAATCGAAATGGTGTTTTTTCTCCTGCCAAATCGTGTCGTGCCACGTGTAGGCGTCCTTGTCGACGATACGATTCGCGGTGCGTGGCGGACACTCGGACGCAAACGCGTAGGGGTCGCATTTTTCGTAGATTTCGTTCCCGACGCGAAGCGAGTACTTGTAGAGCATCCCTGCCTTTAGACCTGGGATGAATATTTCCCACAGCCCAGGCGACTGATATTTCCACATGTAGTGGACAGTTCGATCCCAGCCATTGAAGTCGCCAATGACGCTCACTTCGTCGGCGTTGGGTGCCCATAGCACGAAATTCACACCATTCACTCCATTGACGCAACAGACTTGCGCCCCCATTTTGTCGTACGATTCCCAATGTTTGCCCTGCGCGAGCAGATAAATGTCGTACTGTGATAAAAGACCTTGATGAGTTTGATTGGAAAAGTCGGTCATTAAATTCTCCCTAATTGAAAAAAAGAGTCCCTTGCATTCTTTGAACTTCACCCTATTTTACTACGAAAACGAAATTTCTTCAAACGGGGGTGGCGGGTTTTTTCCAGGTTTTATCCTTTTTTTCTCCGTTCGCTCTTTACTTTTTGGTCTTTTTAGTGTATTTTTTATGCTCAGCCCCCATTATACCCATTGTTCTTTGAAATTCCCGTCTTGCGCGACGCTTTGCGATCCGTGGTGCGAACGCTCCAGCGGTGGACGGAATTGGAAATTTCAATGAGAAATGTTGTAAAATTTGGTTTCCACGACATTGCCCAAGTCGTGCCGCACAATATGAGAAAACCTTTTCCTATGCGTTATTTCGTAATCTTTATCGTTTTGTTTTTTTGGTTCTCGACTCTGTCTTTTGCGCAAGAGGTGCAAGAGGTGCAAGAAGGGGAGGAGTCCCAAGTCCCCATCTTCCCCGTCTATCAGACGCTCGGTGGGATATTTTTTTGGCAGGACACTTATTTCTACCACGAGTGGCGCATTCAGTACAATATTCGATCCGGCGCGCATCGTCTTCTCGACCCGCACTGTGTTTGTTGTGCCGTGGGCACCTACGACGACTGCCTCCAAAGGTTGGATGAGTTAAAAATCGAGCGTGCAATTCCTCCGATGAAAGGTCGCGTCCTCGTTCTTCTCCACGGTTTTGGCTCCAACAGACTCACCCTCCAGCGCATGGCGGGCTGGTTTCGGACGCGCAAAACGTATTCTGCCGTCGTCAACATCACGTATCCCTCCACTTCCGTCTCCGTCCAGGAGGAAGCTCGGCTCATCCATCGTATCGTGACGCAAATGGAGGGCGTTGAGTCTATCGACATGGTGGGACACAGCCTCGGCGCGCTCATTCTTCGCTGCTATCTTGGGAACCCTCCCGATGGGGAGCGTGGCGAGTTGCCCGACCCGAGGATTCGGCGTTTCGTGCAGCTTTGCCCACCCAACGCGGGGCTGCGCTACGCCCAGGACGCGCTTTCTTGCGAAACGAGTGGCTTTTTTCAACTTCGACCTCTTCGCGACCTGTCGCTCTCGCGAGAAGAGATGCTCGAACAATTTGGCACACCTGCGTGCGAATTTGCGATCATCGCGGGCGGGCGCGGAGACGAAAATGGGTTTTCCAACATCATACCGGGCGACGACGATTGGGTGGTGCCGGTTCAAAACACACGCTTGGACGGCGCGAAAGACTTCCTCCTTCTTCATGGAGAGCATGGCGAAATTCCGAACATGATCGAAACCTTTCTTCACGTCGAACGTTTCCTGAATGAGGGCGCGTTTTGTACTGGTACGTAAAAAATAGACGTGCAAAAGTACTTATTGCACTTTGTTCTGGAGGTCAAAAGTATTCGGGTTTCCATAAAAACGAGAGAGTCCGAAGGTGAAGGACGGCAGAGAACAAGCACAGTCCGCTGAGGAGGGGGCGAGAAGTGCGGGAAACGAAAAACCTTTTCTACGATGGGGCTTTACAAATTTGCGAAATTCGCTATAATGGGGCGAGGTTTGTTTGTTTCCAAAAGTCCTTAGCTCAATGAGAATATATGAGAATTTTATCAGGGATTCAGCCCACAGGTCGATTCCATTGGGGCAATTATTTCGGCGCAATCCAACAGTATGTCGATTTGCAAGGTTCGCCAGAGGATGCGTTTTATTTTATCGCAAACCTGCACGCGCTCACGACCGTGCGCGATAAGGAGAAACTCTTGGCAATGACGAAAGATGCGGCTCTCGATTTGCTCGGGCTCGGTTTGGATCCCGAGAAGGCGACGCTTTTCGTTCAGTCGGATGTGCCAGAGGTTTCGGAGTTGACGTGGCTCCTTCTCACTGTGACATCAATGGGGCTTTTGGAACGCTGCCACGCTTATAAAGAGAAGAAAGCTCGAGGTCTCACGGCAGAGATGGGGTTGTTCACGTACCCCGTCTTGATGGCAGCCGACATTCTCGCGTATGATTCCGACCTCGTGCCGGTGGGTGAAGACCAAAATCAACATGTGGAAGTGGCGCGCGATATCGCCTCCAGCTTCAATTATTTGTTTGGAGAGGTCTTCATCCTTCCGAAGGCGCGGAATTTGGACGCGTCGGCGAAGGTCCCGGGCACGGACGGCGCGAAGATGTCGAAGAGCTACAACAACACGCTCTCCGTTTTCGAGGAACCGAAGGCGCAGAGGAAGAAGATTATGAGAATCGTGACGGATTCGCGACCGATGGAGGAACCAAAGGACCCTGAGACCGATCCGCTTTATTTGTTGTATAAGTTGTTTGCCTCCGAAGAGGAACGCGCGGAGATGGCTGCGTTGTATCTGCGTGGTGGCTTTGGATATGGGCAGATTAAAAAGGCTCTTGCGGACGCGAGCGAACGATATTTCGCACCCGCGCGAGAACGACGTGCGTATTTTGAGGCGCATCCAGACGAGGTCGATGAGATTCTCGCGGAGGGAGCGAAGCGCGCGAGAAGCAAGGCGGCGGATGTCTTGGCGCGTGCGCAAGAAGCGTGTGGAGTTTCGTTCAAACGCGAAACATCATAAAGTACCATGAGTACAAGGAAGTGAGACGGGCGAGTCATGCTTGACCCTCGAAGGGAACGAATTCAGGACGATTTGCGTGGTTTGGTTCAAGGCGAAGTGTTGTGCAATACCGTGTACACGCAGGTGTATGCCGCCGACGCGAGCGTTTTTGAGATCATGCCTTTGGGAGTTGTCTTTCCTCAAACGACGACCGATGTCGTTGCGACGGTTCGCTACGCGCGGCAAAATGGGCTTTCGATCCACCCTCGCGGCGCGGGAAGTTCTTGTGTCGGAGGCGCTTTGGGTGAGGGACTCGTTCTCGATATGTCGCGATATATGCGGCGTATCCTCTCGCAAAAAGACAACGTCATTAGGGTTCAGGCGGGGATACAATGCTTGCGCCTGAATGAAATGCTTCGCGCGTCGGGTTGGATGGTTTCCCGGAATTTCGGCAATACTCAGGCGTCCACGATTGGTGGTAGCATCTCGCTCGATGGGTTCGGTAGCCACTGGCTCGCGTCGGGGCGCCCCTCCGATTGGCTGCTGGGTTTGGAAGTCGTCACGGCGTCAGGGAACGTTCTTTCGTTTGATTCGTCTGCGCCGATACCTTCCGCTGCGCCTCATCGCAAGTCCGCACTGGACTTTGGCGAAAGATACCTCGATTCTCAGGACGAGAAGCAAAGAATACTCTACGAGATGGGCAGCCTTTCTCCCGTTCCGCTATTGGAGAAAGAGCCTCGAGTGCTGAATAAAATGGGATATCGCACCGACATTTTTAGGGAGGGCAACGAGGTTGACGTCCTGCGATTATTCGCGGGGGCGGAAGGGACGCTGGGAATTATCACGACGGCACGCATTCGCCTTCAAAGAGTCCCAGAGCATCGAAAAACGCTCTTTTTCTTGTTTAAGAGCATGGAATTGGCGACGCGAGCGGTGCCGTTTCTCTTGAAATTTCATCCCGATGCGTGCGATTTGGTCGATCGACGCTACTTGCACCTTGCGGCTGAGCGCGACGTGAGATTCGACGTTATGTTTCCGCCCGAGACGGAAGCTGCGCTCCTTGTCGATCTGTCGGACGCGTCCGATTATGAGCTTCGCAACCGAGTGAGAACGCTTACGGATTTGCTCGTGCGCACGAAAGAGCTTTCTTTCATGATGATTCCAGCATGGGATGATGTCGAGTCGGGGATGTTTTGGAGCCTTGCCGACACGCTTCATCCGCCGATGCAGAAGTCACGCACGGGGAGGAATCGTATCACGTTTGCGGAGGATGTTTCGGTCTCTCCGCCGATGTTGTATGAATTTTTCCTCAAGGTACAGAAGATATTGCAAAGGCACTCTCTGACGGCGGCGTTTTATGCCCACGCGGGACAAGGACAGGCGCGAATCCAGCCTCTTGCCGATTTGAACTCGAAGAAAGAGGTCGCGAATCTCCTTCGTTTCACGGACGAGTACTACAATCTCGTGCACTCCATGGGTGGCGCGATCGGTGCCGAGAATGGTGTTGGCTTCGGTCGAAGCGCGTGGCTCCCTTTCTTTCTCGGGGAAAAATACGATTGGACGAGGCGCGTTAAGAAGATTTTTGACCCGGACGAAATCTTTCAGCCGGGGAAAATGGGTGCGGATCCACAATTTTTGAATCGATTGAGGAAGACGGACCCGAACGAGATACAACATTTGCGATCGAATTTTTTCCCGCAGATCCGTCCTGAGCAGACGCATGAGGGGGCGTCGTTTGAGGTGGATGAGGAGTTTCTCGTTTCGACTCCTGAAGAGACGGAGCTGGGAGAGCCTGGGGAAAATCCCGACGCGAGCAATATTCTTGTGATGAAACAAGTCCGAGAAATCCTTGGCGATGTTTTTGACGAAACGGGGCAGAGTGTCGCGACGGATGCCGAGTCGAGCGCGATTCTGGAGGTTGGAGGAGCCTCTCCGCCGCTTGAGCCTCTCACGAAGTTGGGTTTGAATTGGGACACGCAGGTGGTTCAGGAGATTGCGCACAAATGCAACGGCTGCTCCCACTGTCGCGGGACGGAGCGTGATCGACGGATGTGCCCGGTGTTTCGTCAGAATTCTACGGAGTTTGCGTCTCCCCGAGCAAAAGCGAATTTGATGGACGGCATTCTGTCCGAGAAATTGCGCCTGCCCGAGATTGGGGACGAAGCGTTTCACGCCGTGATACACCAATGCTTTCAGTGCCACTCGTGTCGTTTGGAGTGCCCGGCGCAGGTCGACATTCCGTTCTTGGTGCGACGTGCGGAAGAAGCGTGGGCGCGCGCCAGAGGGTTGGATTTTTACGATTCCGCCATCGTTCGGCTCGACAAATGGGTGCAGCGCCTCTATCGTACCCCATGCCTTTCGAATTTTGTGACGACCAATTATTTTGCCCGATGGTTGATCGAGAAGTTCTTTGGAATCGCCAAGGAGCGCAGGCTCCCTCAGATTGAGTTGAAATCGTTTATCGACAAATGGTATCGACTCTCGCCAGCGCAACGCGTTCATGCAGAGGAAGCGTGGGCGGAGGACGCTTGGGAGGGCGATGTGGAAGCAGGCTCGGTCTCTGAGGAAATCCGAGGTCGGGTCGTCTATTTTTTGGACACGTACGCGAACCACTTTGACACGTCTCTTGCCGCTGCGACAGTCGAGGTGTTTCGCCACAATCATATCCCTCTCATCATCCCTCGGCGTCAGTCGGGGAGTGGCGTTCCAGCCGTTGCGCTGGGGCGGAGTGATTATGCCGAAAAGCAGATTTATCGCAACGCTGCGATTTTAGCCGACTATGTGAGGCAGGGGTTCGACGTTATTTTGACGGAACCGACCGCCACGCTTGCGTTTCGTTGGGAGTATCCACAAACGTACCCGCACAACGAAGACGTCGCGCTTGTCGCCAAGCATAGTTACGACGCGGGAGAATATCTCTACAAATACCATCTTCAGCGGAAGCTGCGCCTCCCCACTCGTGCAATCCCTCTCAAGTTGGGCTACCACGCACCTTGTCGACTTCGGGCGATGAATATTGGTCTTCCCTCGCGGCATTTGATGGGTCTGATTCCCGATCTTGAAATTGAGACGGCTCCCAATCATTGCTGCGGGATGGGTGGGACGTATGGACTCATGGCATCGAATTACTCGAACAGCCTCAAAATAGGGCGCGCGCTCCACAATTGGCTGCGAGACCCGACACTCCAAGCGTGTGCGACGGAATGCAGCGCGTGCGCGATTCAGCTCGGTCACAAAGCCGCGAAACCAATTCTCCACCCGATGAAAGTTCTTGCCGAAGCGTATGAGATAAAGGGAGACTGGAGTAGTTTTTTTCAGACGGAAGTCGAGACATTTTGACCCTTTGAGAGGTTCCGTGATTATACTCGTATATAATTGTACTTATACTCATCGTCGTTTATACTCGTTCCCCTTTAAAATTTCCGTTTTATGCGACGCTTTGCGAGCCGTGGTGCGTAGCTCCAACGGCGGACGGTACCGGAAATTTCAACGAGAAGTATTATAAAATTCCCGTTTTGCGCGACGTGCCACGGTCCGCAAAGCGTCGCTCATGACGGAAATTTTAAAGAACGATGAGTATAGATATTTTAGGGGTGACTTATGAACTTCTGTGGGGAGTAATGATAGTCTGGAGAACGACACGAATCAACGCATATCTGTCTTGTATAAAGTTTTATCAAAATGTGTCGGGAAAAATCAAACCGAAGAAAAAACTTTTGCAGAGCGGCTTAAAACCGGCATTATATGGCATATTGGTACAGTCCGCAAGGTCCGGGCGGTATTTTTGACAGTATATGTCAAAAACGTGACGAGCGCACCTTTAGATATTTGGGGTGGTTTTCTTAGGTGCGCGATTCTGGGGGAATCTGTCGGAAAAAAACGCCACTCTCACTAGAAAAATATTTACGATGTGGTATGATATAAACCAGCTTGATCGTACTTCAGGTTGTGGTTTCACAGCGATGGATGAGGAAGGGTCTTTGCGTACAAAACGAGATTGAAGACAGTGGGGGGCGTTGCTTTCTCTCATCGTCTTTTGTTTGTGTGCAAGAATAAAAAGATGGATCAGGCCGACGGACGATCTGGGGCTTGATTCGATGACATGCCTTGAGTTGTATTTAGTCCTCGCTATCAAACTGAATCTGACAGAAGGTTTTCAAGTGTTATTTGTTTTATTGCTTATTTTATCCACAATCCATATTTTAGGAGAAGAACGATGCTGTTCCAAAATCTCAAAAAAGAGGCAAATTGTTTCACGATTTCCATAGGGAAAGAAGCCGTTTCCCATGGCAATTCACATCTTCAAATCAAGGACGATGACTTGATAGTCGTTCAATCTACATTCCCTTCAAAGGAAGAAAGCATTGTTGTGGTGAAAAATAAAGATGGGATATACGAATTGCTCTTGTACACGAAATCGGATGAGGCGGAACTTCCTGAAGGTTTTTGCGGCACGAGTATTGCAATCATTTGGTCAAAGAGATAAGAAACAAGTTCTCTTCTCGGGGAGGGATACGTTCTACGCCCATCACATTTTGTGGTTCCGTTTTTCTCGAGGTCTTGCGAGCCTCGGTGTGCATATCCAATGGCTGAGCAAATCTGGAATTATTGATGCGGAGCATTATAAGCCCCTACTTTTGAGAGGGGCTTGACTCTTGCTCCACGAAGTTCTCTAAAAATGTTTCAATCAAACAAAAAACAGACCGCTTTGTATTTTGGCAGATTTCGTCCAATTCTATTGCAAAATGTCGAGTCTCTCGTCTCCCTGCCCTTGAATATTTCGAGGAGATACGTTATAATCAACTTGCTGGATTCGTTCACGATCGTTGTGGAGAAACGAGAACAATAGCCGCTTTCAATGATTATAGGAGAAAATTTTATGTCGCGCCCTTTGAGCAAAGTTGCCCCGCAATGGTGGGATTATACGACGCTAGACCAGGAGATTATCGATGATGCCGCGAAATTAACAGAAAAAACGCTCTTTCAACTCTCGCGCCCAGGGTTCCAAGTCCACTATCATGAAACGTTGGAGGACTTCTATCTGGCGGAAGCGCTCGAGTATATCGAAGCGTGGCGCTTGGCGACTCCCGATAATCCGGTGGGAATCTGCGGTCCAATTGGTCCGACGGAACAACTCCCGCTCGTCGCGCGACTCGTGAACGCTCTCGAACTCAACCTCCGCCATGCGCATTTTTGGGGCATGGATGAGTGGGTCGGAACTGACGGCGCGCCTGTCGGAATGGATCATCCACTCTCGTTTTATAAGGCGGATTATGAGCTTTGTTTTAGCAAGATTGATGAGAAATTGCGTATGCCGCTTGAAAATATCCACTTCCCCTCGGGTGATCTGGCTGCCTACACTCGCTCTTTCGATGAAATTCGATGCCTGACGATGCAAGGAGGACAGGGGGACACAAAACACTGGGCGTTTAACGACCCCGTCCGTCGCGACGGAAAATATCAAGATGCGCCGCCGTCGCCAGAGGAGTATCGACAACTCGCGGCGAGAGTCACGGAACTGCACCCGATCACGATTTTGCAAAACGCACGGACGAGCGGTGGGGGGTATGTCGCGAACGTGCCGCAATTTGCGTGTACGGTCGGTCCCGTTGAGACGTGGAAGTGCGATCGCGTGAGTATTTGGCAGGCGGGCACGCACGACAACCCCTTCGGAATGCGACTCTCCGCATGGATGATCGCGAAGAAGATTGTCGACTCTGCCGTGCCAATGTCGCTGCTGGCGGATCACCCCAATGTGCATTTTCACTACTACCGCCCCGCCATCAAAACGGTGGCGGCAGAAATGCATTAAACGAGAGATTAAGCGTTTTTCTCCGCCCAAATGGCAAGTTTTTCCCGGAATATCTTTGCGTTGTGGCGAATGTCGACCGGGAACGCTGGATGGAAGAGTATCGTTTGAATCTCTTTCGTCATTTCGTGCTCGGAAGCGAGTTGGAGGAGTTCCTCGCCCAATTTTTTGCAGCGCCGAGCGCTCGCGCAAACCGAGGAATCGCGTGGCTCAATGATAATAATTGGTCGCCGTGCCGCGCCTTCTCCCACTCCAACGAGCGCACTTCGGGAGACTTGCGGGTGGCTGTTGAAGATCGCCTCGACCGGTATCGAAAAGTAGGTACCCTCAGGAGTCTCGACGCGATGAGCTTTTCGTCCGCAGAACCAAAATCGCTTTTGCTCGTCGAAATACCCCACGTCGCCCATTCGATGCCAAATTCGTGTACTGCCGTCGGGGAGCGTCTCCCGAATCTTTGCCAAGCGATTCGCCTCGCAATGGGTCACGTACTCTCGCGTGATTTGAGGTCCCGTTACGAGAAGCTCGCCAATCTCACCCGTGGGGAGTTCCTCGATCAAATCCAACGTCTCGATCGGCTCCTCGGTGATTTTTATGATTTTCCACTCGATGGAGTCGAACTTCCTCCCCACGCAGACGCCGGCCCCCTCGCGAGTTTGCGCAATCGTCTCGTTGAGCACCTCGGATGCCGAGATTGTCGCGACCGGGAGCGCCTCCGTGGCTCCATAGGGTGTGTGTATTTCGCCCTCGGGATGTATGATTCCCTTAACGCACCGCAAGACCTCCTCCGACGCGGGCGCGCCTGCCGTGAGAATCATTCGGATGTTCTCGAGCTTTCGCCCATTGGTCTCGCACCATTGCCCAACCGCCTTCCAAATCGCGGGCGAGCCGAAAGATTGGGAAACGTTCCAATCCTCTACCGCCTCGAGAATATTGAGTGGATTCACTTGCGCGGGTCGGCTCGCGTCCATGTCTGGAATCACGGCAGTTGAACCCATCGCGCAGTTGAACAACCCGAACATTGGGAAACCGGGCAAATCGACCTGTCCAGAGTGGATATTGTAGCGCTTCGAGATTTCCGCGACCTGCGTGTTGAAAGTTTGGTGTTGGTAAAGAACGCCCTTCGGCGGACCGGTGCTGCCCGTGGTGAAAATGATCGCCGCAGGGTCCTCCGGCGCGACATCGGCAATAACGCTTCCTGGGTGTTTGTTTTCCCGGAACATCTCAAGCGTGGGACCGCCCCAAAACCAACGTTTTCCTACCGTGAGAGAAAACTCGGCATTGGGGAAGCGCAGCCACATGAGACGCCAAAGCGCCTGCACTTTAGAAATCGCGACGAAGCCGTCTGGATTCGCGTCTTGGAGACACTGGAGCAGATTTCCCTTGCCCATCCCCGGGTCGATGAGAATCATCACGGCGCCGGACTTCAAAAGCCCAAAGACACAGGAGACAAAATCGATCCCCGGCGTGACGAGAAGCGCCATGCGCATTCCCTTTTGGACGCCGATTTTGTTTAACCCATACGCGATTCTGTCGCTGTCCTCATCGAGAGCGCGAAAAGTGATGGTTTTATATTGACGTTTTCCTTTGTAGTACCCAAGCGGCTCGACGACGGCGATTTGATCCGGCTGGGACTTGGCGAAACTTGCTAAACGATACGCGACGTTGTTCATTTTTCTTGTCCATTTTGATTTGGTGGTATTTCTTCCTGCTGTTCCTGCTCTGTTTTTGGCGTATCCTGCGTTGTTTCGGTTTCTTCCTCCTCCTCGTCAGTTCCGTCTTCCCAATCCTCATCTGGTGGGATTTCGCCCGAGATAATGAAGTCGACCGACCTGTCGATCGTCTCACGAATCTCGCGTCTCGAACGCCTCAACTCTTCCTTGTGTTTTCGCGCCCTTGCTTCCTTTCTTATTTCCGCATCCTCTTTTTGGGTTTGCGACTTCGCTATGTCGTGCATAGAATCCACAATATCGTCCACACCCTCATTTTGCTCCGGTGTGGATTTTCCCGTCTGGGCTTGCACCTCGCTCTCAGCACCCTGTACGGAATCGACAGGCTCGACAATGTCGACGACTTGCCGATTCTCGTCGTACTTCATCTCCAAAGTGCTCAAGAGTGTGTTGATATCAATTGTGGTCATTCCCTGAGTGAGGAACTTCCAATGTCTGCGGATTATCTCACGGTCCGATCGGGTTAGAACGAGATATGGATTGTCTTGCTTGCTCCTCACGAGTTGAGTTGCAACAGCTTGCTCCGTTTGAGAATTGTCCTCCAACTCAAGCCGAGCACGCTCCGCCTCCATTCCCAAGATGATTCTCTCCGTCTCGATCTTTTCAATCGCTCCATCTGTGACGATTTGATTCACGGGCTGATGCGAGTACCAAATTGCGTACCCGACAGCAAACAAGAGCATAACGAGAAAAACCAATCTCGAAATGGATCCCATAATATAAGAATCGCCAGTCGCTCCGCTCTTTCGATTGGTGCGTCGAACGGGTTGGTAATCGTCATATTTTTGCAAATCTCGCATAGGAGACTCCTCAACTTTCCATTTGCGGGAAAACGAATATACAATTACCAGCAATATCGGCAAAACCGGGCAATCTCGCTAGTTTTTTAGTAAGAAACGGAAGAGAGACGAAAAAATCGCGCGAACAGACGAGAAGATCGTCGAATCCGCGCGACAAAAAGCGCTAAACGCCTCCAGAAAGGCGTCGGATTACTCCTGGGCTGCCATTCCAGGACCGAGATTGATGCCGCCGCTTCCGCCGCCACCCTTCAGATCCTTATTCGGTGTGGAATGCACCTGATTGGCTGCCTGATGCGGTTCCTCTTCCTTCTCAATCGCATCCTCTGCCCACTCAACACGTTTGCGCGAGAGACCGATTTTGCGATCTTCCGTATCAACTCGAAGGATTTTCACCTCTACTTCTTCGCCAACCTTGACAATCTCTTCGGGGTTGTCAACTTTGTGATCCGCCAACTCGGAAATGTGAAGCAAACCTTCCAAACCGTCTTCCAAGCCGATAAAGACGCCAAAATTGGTGATTTTGGTGACAACGCCCTTGACAAGCTGACCCGGTTCGTACTTGGAGGGTATCTCGTGCGCCCACGGGTCTTCCGTCATTTGCTTGAGTCCGAGAGCAATGCGGCGGCGACCTTGATCCACCGAAAGCACACGGCACTCGATCGTCTGTCCCTTTTCAACCATTTCATTCGGATGGGTAATGCGACGCGTCCAACTCATGTCACTCACGTGCAAGAGACCGTCGATTCCTTCCTGAATTTCGATAAACGCACCATAGTTGGTGAGATTGCGCACTACACCCTTGACGATGCTTCCCGGCGGATACTTGTTCGCAACAGCTTCCCAAGGATTCTGCTGCGTCTGCTTCATGCCAAGGGAGATTTCCTGCTTCGTCTTATCGAAGGAGAGTACCACGACCTGAATTTCGTCGTCAACAGAGAGGAGATCATTGGGATGATTGATGCGCTTCGTCCACGACATTTCGCTGATGTGCACCAAGCCCTCAACACCTTCCTCAAGTTTGACAAACGCACCGTAGTTCATCACATTGACAACGCGCCCCGTGACGACTTTTCCGGGTGGATATTTCTCTTCCACACCCTCCCACGGGCTGGCGGTTTTTTGCTTGAGACCCAAGGCGATTTTCTCTTTCTTGTGGTCCACAGAAAGAATCTGCACCTCAATTTCCTGGTCCAAATGCAGCATTTCCTCAGGATGATTGATTCTTCCCCAACTCATATCCGTGATATGGAGAAGCCCATCAATTCCACCGAGATCAACAAACGCACCGAAATCGGCGAGATTTTTAACCGTGCCCTTTCGGAGTTGTCCCGGCTGAAGCTCGTCAAGCAACTGTTTCTTCTGCTCAGCACGTTCTGCCTCAATGAGAGAACGACGGCTCACAACGATATTTCGGCGCGCCTCGTCAATTTTCAGCACGACACACTGAATGGTACGACCGATGAACTCACCAATGTCCGCCGGACGACGAATGTCGACCTGGCTTGCGGGGAGAAACACGTGCACGCCAATATCCACCAAAAGACCGCCCTTGATCTTCCGGACGACCTCGCCGGTGATAATCTCGCCTTCATGGACCGATTCCATGATTTTCTTCCACGCTTCGATTTTCTCAGCCTTGCGCTTGCTGAGATTGATCATGCCTTTGGCTTCGTCGATTTGCGGGAGACCTCCCGTGTTGGCTCCGTCTTCGACATCTTCAATCAAAACGCGAATGATATCTCCCGGCTGCGGAAGCTCCTGACCCTCGTCCCACTCGTTGCGGTTCACGAGACCTTCGCTCTTGTATCCGACATCGACGATTACGTAATCGCCCTCTACGCGAATTACTTTTCCTTCTACAATTTGATTGACGGAAACGTCGTTCGAACCCCAATCAATTTCTTCTTCATTGAAGCCCTGCAAGGCGGCTTCCAATTCGTCCGTCCAGTCGTCCTGGTTGATATCAAGTCCACGAATAAGATTACGATTAACCATTAAAAACCTCTGGAAGCTGCCAAACGCAACTTCACTAACCCAAAAATTTGTTAAAGTTCCCGATTTTCTGGTGACGAAAACTCTTTCTCCACTTTACAGAAAACCTGTCATGCTATATCATACCAAATTTCCAGAAAATATCAAGGGCGGGGGGAAAAATATTTTTAACGATTCCGTGCTTTCCACAAAATATTACGCCAGGTCTCGTCGTTCGCTCATACCGTTTTTGACACAAGTCAGAGGATTCGACAAAACAGCTTGTCCAACTCTTGGCACGTCCAAATCAACACGGACGGGCGCCCATGCGGGCAATGATCCGCCTCGGCGCAAGAGCGATACTCGTCGAGCAGCTTTTGCATTTCGATGTACGAAAGTTGCTGACCCGCTTTCACGGCAGCCTTGCACGCGATGGCGTGAAGCGTCTCGTCGATGAATTTATCAATCGTGAGCGCGCTCCCCTCCGCGTGAAGTATGTCGAGAATCGACTGGACGAAATCCTGCACGCTGCTGCGGTTCGTTTTGCTGAACGAAAACATCGCGGCGGGCAGTCCGTGGACGAGAATCGTGTTGCCGCCAAACGCCTCCACGAGGACGCCGACGGACTCTAAATCCTTTCGTCTCTCCAATATCAACGCCGCGTCTGCCGCGCTCAAGTCGATAGGCTCTGGTGTGAGAAGCCGTTGAATGTCCACCGACACGGAGAGAACCCTGCGTTTGAGACGCTCGTAGAGAATCCTCTCGTGCATGGCGTGTTGGTCGATCACCATGATTCCCTCGTCGCACTGCGTCACGATATAGCGATTGTGTATCTGAATCACGGGTCGAGACGTCAGCCGAAATTCTGGTTCGGGGCCATCCTTGTCATCTTCCTCTTCGGCGCGCGAGCCGTTTCTCTCGCTCTCATTTCTCTCGGCTCCTCCGTGGCTTGCGGCGATTCTTCCCGTGGAGTCGGCACACTCATGAAGCTCCAACGGCTTTCGAATACGCGAAAAAGGCTCCGCTCCTTGGGAGTCCGCGTGGGAATCCTCATCTGCGGCAGTCGCCAAACTCTCCGAAGTTCCCCCTCCTGCGCGACGAGGCGAGGCGAAATTCCACCCTCCTGCCGTGTCTTCGAAAGGTCGAAAGGGCGGGATTTGCCCCACGCTGCCGCCGCCACGCACGCTTGGGGAGGTGTCCCACAACAAACTCGATTGGGCAGGCTCTTGAGCGGGAGACTCCGCCTCCAGCGCGTCCATGTTTCGGAACGTTTCGTTTATCGGCGTGAAAGGTTTGTCCGAATTCGACTCATCCCCCACAAACGTTGCAAGATTGGTCGTGAGGAACTTCTCGCGAAGTGCCGTCAAAAGACGAGCATAAATCGTACCGGAGTCTTGAAATCGTACCTCCATCTTCGTCGGATGAACGTTGACGTCCACCAAAGACGGCGGCATCTCCAACTTCAAAAAACAGATCGGATACCGATTCGACGTGAGCAGCCCGCGATACGCCTCGTTGAGCGCGTGTTGGAGCGATCGATCGCGAATGGGGCGCCCATTGAGGAAAAGATACTGCATTTTGGGGTTGCTCCGACTATGGTTGGGGCGCGCCGCAAAACCACTTATCCGGATCTCGCCAAAGTTCTTCTCGATATAAAGCAGCCCATCCGCAAGCTCCGAGCCTTCCACCGCGCAAATGCGATCTTGCCAATTCGAAACGGCAGGGAGCTCAAAGATTGAGCGCGAATTGTGCTTCAGCGTGAAATGGATGTGTGGGTTTGCGAGCGCCAGTCTCGAAAAGGCGTCCGAGATGTGTCCGAACTCCGTAGCGGGAGACTTGAGGAACTTGCGTCGGACGGGCGTGTTAAAAAAAAGGTTTCGCACTTCGATACACGTCCCACCCGGTGTGCCACAAGGAGCGGGCGGCTCGTACTCTCCACCCTTCACGCAAAGCTCCAATCCTCCAATCGCCCGATCGGGATTCGGCACAAAAGCCTCTCCCACCGTAGGTTTTGCATTGGGATTGATGCAGCTTCGCACCGTCATTTGGCTGATTTCCGCGACCGACGCCAGCGCTTCGCCGCGAAATCCCATTGTCGCAACGTGAAAAAGATCCTCCTCCGCCCGCAGCTTGCTGGTCGCGTGGCTCGTGACGGCTAAAATGAGGTCCTCCGCGTCCATCCCACACCCGTTGTCAGCAATGCGAATCAACTCCAACCCACCACGATCAATAGCGACGTCGATTCGAGTGGCACCCGCATCAATGGAGTTTTCCATGAGTTCCTTGACGACGCTCGCGGGGCGTTCGATCACCTCGCCCGCGGCAATTTTATTGACCAGATTTTGAGAAAGACGCTGAATTCTCGCCATAGCAAAACGACCTGCCTACGAAAAGACGAATATGGACGGACCCGAAAGGACTACAACGCGCATTGTACCACACGAAATGGGTTTTGTCCAGAGGCAGGTGCAAAATTTCTCGATACGTGGCGTCTTCAAGTTGAGTGGGTTCCTATTTGTGTGTCAAAAGCAACAGTGTTTTTGTCAAGGGGTACCGGTTGAAATTGGGTTGGATTTT
>JAUNBK010000166.1 GCA_030527105.1 Planctomycetia bacterium | reverse complement strand
GCTACGCACCACGGCTCGCAAAGCGTCGCATAAAACGGGAATTTTAAAGGAGAACTATAGTAGCCTGCACGAACATAATTCTACTGTATTTTAAGAAAAGCGCAAGGGCTACTGGCAGATGAATTTCTATATCGAGGCAAGAAAAATGTGAGAAAGAGGGAAAAAAGATCGCGAAATGACACATTGCTGCGCATAAATGAGGAAAAAAACGAGAAATTAGAGTATTTTTTCCTTTTTTGTCACTTGTTTTTTAAGGTTCAATAGACAAAAAACCGATATTTTTTGAAAAATAGGGCGTGGCGCGCCGGGGTTGTCTCAAGGTTGGGGACACGGTATCGAATGCGCTTCGCTCGAGGGAAAGCGCTCCGATTCACGCAGGTTTGATGCGACGCAGAGAAAAAAGCAGAAGAAGGCGCGACGAATTTTTTGTTCGCAATGTTCCGTACCCATAGGGGAGAAAACAAAATGAAAAAAACGACCAAAAAGGTTGCCAAAGAAGCCGATGTGGAGTTGACGAAGGAACCCGTTGTGGAAGAGGCTCCAAAAAAGAAGAGTGCAAAAAAGGTCGCTTCGAAAACCACTTCGAAGGCGGCGAAAGTTGCTGAGGCTCCTGCTCAAAAGGCGACGGATGCTGAGGCTCCCCGAAAGACCAAGAAATGCGCAGCTTCCGAGGATTGCGCCTCTGCTCCTGAGGGCGTGAAGAAAACGGTCAAAAAAACGTGCTCCAAAAAGTGCACGAAAAAATGTGCCGCAGAGAACTCTCCTGGGAAAGAAGAGGCTCCTGTTGCAGAAACTCCTGCTCCCGCGAAAAAAGCTGCGAAAAAAGCGTGCTGCAAGAAATGCGCCAAAAAAACTGCTGAACCTGCTCAGGAAGCTCCTGCGGCGCCAGTTGCCGAGGAAAGCGCTCCCGTGAAGAAAACCGCCAAGAAAGCGTGCGCGAAAAAGTGCGCTGCGAAGGAAAAAGAGCCAGCCAAAACCGCTACGAAGAAAACAACCAAAAAAACAGCGAAAGAATAACGGCGGGAATATACCCAGCCCATTCAATAGAGATTTTTCCTCTTCCGGGGTCATCGACTCGCGTCCGCTTTTTCTCGCTGGCGTGGTGTCTATGTTCCCGGTTTTGGTGTTTGTTCTATGGATATTTATTTGGCAGACTTTCTTCAGATTAATAAAGTCTCTCGGGAATTCTAATTGTCGCCCCTATCGTAAGTTCTTCTGGGGACGGGATAATGTGTTCGTTCAGTTTGTATATTTCCTCCGCTCGATCTGGGTCTGCTAAATACCGTCGCGCCAATTTTTCAAGCGTGTCGCCATCCACAATAATATGTGTGCGAGGGCGCGTGATAGAGCGACCATTGATGCCTGGTCTGGACGGCATCCAATTGAGTGGATGGCTCCCTTGCGACACCTGCATCGTGTGGCTCCGGCGACTCGAAACCATGGGATTCCCACGCACTTCTACATTAGTGCCACTCTCGACATGCGGCAACGCCTCCGATCTGTCGGGAGGCAAGACGGAAGAACCCGCAGAGTCTTGAGAATTTCGATGTGAATCCCAAATGGTCGACTCGGGATACCCTCCCGCTTTGAGGCTGAGTGAAGGAGAGACGGAACTCGCACTTTCGCTTGAATTTTCCTCCTCGCTCGACACTTCCTCTTCGAGAGGAGGCATAGGTGTGCAAACGATCTCAACATCGGAGAGTTGAAGCGGTGGAACTTCTACGTTCATCTCCGCGACGGCAGGTGAATTTTGTTTTCTCTCACCCGCCGTATCAAACCGGGTTGGAAACACGAGGATCATTCCTAGAATAATTAAGCAAAAAACAAGCAACGAATTCTTCCGCATTCTCGACATTACAAACCTCATAAAATAAATATCTTTCCACCAAAACAATTCAACGAGTCTCTACAAGAAGTATACACTACAAAACCAGTTTTGTCAAAAAATTTTTCCTAAAAAAGGAGAAAAAGAGCGCTCCCCCTCTTGCAAAAAGTCAAAAATGGTGTATATTGTCCACATCGTTTTGGGGAGACTCCTAAAACGCACGGGGCGTAGCTCAGCCTGGCTAGAGCGCTGCGTTCGGGACGCAGAGGTCGCACGTTCAAATCGTGTCGCCCCGATTTTGGGTTTGTTGGTTCGCTTTTCGTGAATCGGCAAACCTTTTTTTATGAACAAACATCACACTCACGATTTGAGCTTTCACAAAAAGTGAGGATCTGTGATATGTGGTCTAACGGAGACTCGGCAAGAGGTCTGCTTTTTTCCCTTTTTCTCCAAGAATCTTTCCCTCCCCCTCGACAAAAAACCCCTCGCGTGATACAATAGACCGCTGGAGTCGGGCTTTTTTAAGGCAACTCTGCGTGGGACTCATCGGTCGGTTGTCGATATTTCACTCAGGGGCATAAGAATTTCACATTTGTCAGTTTTTAAGGATTTTAACATGCGTTCAGACAAAATCAAGATCGGCGACGCGCGCGCGGCGCATCGAAGTCTCCTGCGGGCGGCGGGAGTGCAGGAAAATGACTTTGCCAAGCCGTTCATCGCCATCTGCTGCAGCTACACGGACATCGTTCCCGGGCACGTCCATTTGAACAAGGTCGCGGAACTCGTCAAGCAATTTGTGCGCGAGGCAGGCGGCGTCCCGTTCGTCTTCAACACGATTGCCGTCGACGATGGTATCGCGATGGGACATGTCGGAATGAAGTACTCGCTCGCAAGTCGAGAACTCATTGCCGACTGCGTGGAGACTATGGTCAACGCCCACTGCTTCGATGGGATGATCTGCATTCCTAATTGCGACAAAATCGTCCCCGGGATGCTCATGGCGTCGGTGCGATGCAACATTCCCACGATCTTCGCAAGCGGCGGTCCGATGGAAGCCGGCAAGCGAAACGGCAAAGCAATCGACCTCATCGACGTTTTCGTCGGCGCGGCTGCCAAGCAGAATCAGCGCATTTCTGCTGAGGAACTCCTCGAAATTGAGCAAATGGGCTGCCCCACGTGCGGTTCGTGTTCTGGAATGTTCACGGCGAACTCCATGAACTGCCTCTGCGAGGCGCTCGGGATGGCGCTCCCGACAAACGGCACGCTGCTTGCCACGAGTGCGGAGCGGCGGAAGTTGTACAAAAAGGCTGCTGAGCGGATTGTCGAGATGGTGTACGAGTACGAGAAAGAGGGGGACGACTATCGCTTCTTGCCTCGTGGAATCATCACTCAGGAGTCTGTCGACAACGCGATGGTGCTCGACATGGCGATGGGCGGGAGCACGAACACCGTCCTCCACACGCTCGCGATCGCGCACGAGGCGGGCTTGAATTACGATATCGACCAAATCAATCGTTTGAGCAAGGAGACGCCGAACGTTTGCAAGGTCTCGCCCAGCATCCACTATCATATTGAGGACGTGCATAATTCTGGTGGAATCCACACCATTTTGGGTTCCGTCCTTCGTGGCAAGCCGGGGTTGCTGCATTTGGACAGCCCGACCGTCACGGGGAAGAGTCTGGGGCAGAACATTGCCGAGTGGGATATTCGAAGTCGCGAAACCGTCTGCGCCGAGGCGCTTGAGCTTGCGGCGGTCGAGCCGGGGAATTGTCGAACCACCGAGCCTATGAGTGTCCCGAAGCGCGTGGCGACGGTCGACGAGTTGTCGTTGAATTTCGATCCGAACGACTGCATTCGCGAAGTCGAAAACGCTTACAATCAAGAGGGTGGTCTGGCGATTCTCTTTGGCAACCTCGCCCCGAACGGAGCGGTCGTGAAGACGGCAGGCGTTCTCCCCACCATGATGCGCCACACGGGTCCCGCCGTCATTTTTGAGAGCGAAAACGATGCGTACGACGGCATTGTCGCTGGCAGAGTCAAGTCGGGCGACGTCGTTATCGTCCGCAACGAGGGTCCGAAGGGTGGGCCCGGAATGCAGGAGATGCTCGCTCCCACCACCGCGATCAAGGGAGTGAAACTCGACGATTCCGTGGCGTTAATCACGGACGGTCGCTTCTCGGGCGGAACGGCAGGAGCCTGCATTGGTCACGTGAGTCCCGAGGCGGCGGCTGGCGGTCCCATTGGACTTTTGAAGGATGGCGACGTGGTGGAGATCGACATCCCGGCACGTAAGCTGTCCGTGCAAGTTTCGGACGAAGAGCTTGCTCGCCGAAAGTCGGAGTGGCAGGAGCCAGAGCCGCGATTTAAGACCGGCTGGCTCGCACGCTACGCCGCACTTGCGACCAGTGCCGACACGGGTGCCGTCCTGAAGTATCGCTAAAAACGCTAGAAATGTGGCTCAACTCCGCACTCTGGGGTGTCCCCTGTTTTTTATACTGGTGCTCAAATTCAGCCGGGCGCCAGTATATACTCGTCAGCCTTTAGAATTTCGTTTTTCGCAAAGTTTCGGGAGCCGTGGTGCGTAGTTCCGACAGCGGGCGGAACCGGAAATTTCAGCGCGAAGTATCATAAAGGTCCGACTTTCACGAGTCCTCGACGCTTGGGTTTGACGCTTGGGT
>JAUNBK010000048.1 GCA_030527105.1 Planctomycetia bacterium | reverse complement strand
CCGCCTCAGGTGCAACAGGTGCCAGAGTTTCAACCGCAGGTGCTTCCGCCTCAGGTGCAACAGGTGCCGGAGTTTCAACTGCTGGTGTCTCAGCCGCAGGGACTTCAGGCGCAGGTGTTTCGACCACAGGCGCTTCAATTGCCGGAGCGGCAGTCTCGGGGAGGGTCGTCGGAAGCGGAGCAGGAGCCGTTTCGGGCGTCAAAGTACCGTGCGTGGGCGTCGAAAGAGCGAAATCCATCTTGTTGGTCATTAAACCGCCAGGATATTTCTCCATCAAAACGTTCTTGATGTGCTCACGATCGGCACTCGCGCGCTTCTCCTTCTCCTCGTCGCTCAACGAGTCGTCGATTTTCGAAACAGGCGTCGTGAGATTGTAGCGTCGGAAAAGCATGTTGTTGTCCGCGTCCGTCTGGAGCGTGACGTCCGTCACGGCCAAGTCGGGAATCTGATCCGCCAAGTCGTTATAAATCTTCTCCTCGGATTGCTGCTCGTTAAACAACACCTGCAGCGTGTTTCCACCGAGGAAGTCAATGTCGAACAAACTGGTCGCGTTGAAACTCCCATTAACGCGAGCGAACACGGCTCCAATGCTCAAGAACATCAAAATGCCAGAGACCAAGAGCGTCGTGCGCGCGTATTTCATGAACGGAATCGAAGTCGGCGGGAAAATACGACGCATTTTGAATTCTTTCACGTATCCAAATCGAATCGCAACGTCGAAAATCGTGCGCCCAACATAAATCGCGCTAAACATACTGACGATAATACCAATGAGCAAAATGATCGCAAAACCGCGGATCTGCTCGGTACCAATAGAGAACAAAATGACACCAACCAATATCGTAGTGATGTTGGAGTCGACAATAGCGCTCCACGCCTTGCCAAACCCATTGCGCACACATTGAGCCGGGGAATTTTTCTCGTCAGTCTCCTCTCGAATTCGCTCATAAATCAGAATATTCGCGTCGACCGCCATACCAATGGTGAGAACCAAACCCGCCAAACCGGGGAGGGTGAATGCCGCATTCATCGCAACCATGAGCGAGAACGTGAGTAACGTGAGCAAAATGAGCGAAACGACCGCGACGATTCCCGCGAAACGATAGTAGAACAACATGATCGCCATAATGAGAAGAACCGAAATCACCATTGCGTATTTTGCACGATTGATCGTGTCGATACCCAAAGTAGCCCCCGTCGTCATGACGCTGGAGGGTTCCTCACTCAAAACGGCCGGAAGTCGACCCGCTTTGAGGATGTTCGCCAACTCCGTCGCCTCTTGAAGCGTGAAATCGCCCGTGATTTGCCCATTGTTGGAGATCGGACTGTTCAAACTCGGGGCGCTCTGCAACTCGTTGTTGAGAATGATGCCCAACTGACGCTTGTGCTCATCGCCAATACCAATTTCCACCGGCTGATTCGCAAGCGTGAGCTGGTGGAACAAACTCGCACCCTCCGCATTGAATTGGAAATTCACGGCGTGCTTTCCCAACTCGCCCAAACTCGGATACGCATGAGTGAGATATTTTCCCTGCACATCGAACGGATCGTTCACGACGAAAATCTCATACTTTGGCTTCTCGGTCGTCGAACCCTTCGCGTGACGCCACGTATAATAACTCGACGGCGCAGCCATATTGTTATACGGCTCGTTCGGCTTGCGACGCGCTTCCGTTCCGTTGAACGAATGGACATGATCTGGAGCAATAGGCACCCACCAACCAATAATTTCGCGCTCGACAACTTCTTGCCCATCCTTCATGACTTTTCGCTCGGTGGCGACAACGTTCTCACCCGTTTTGGACTCCATAGCCGCCTGAATCTGTTGTGTATGGTCGCGAGTGTTCGCCACAATACGAAATTCGAGGGTTCCGAGGCTCGAAATTTTGTTTTTCAAGGACTCAATTTCGTTGGGATCCACTTCCGGGATGATGATCTCGACTTGGTCGTTATTGCCGATAGAACGAATCGTGACGTCCTTAACGGAGTCGGGATCGACACGCTTTTTGAGCGCCGTCGTGAGTTCGTCCATGTCAATGTCCACGTTCGTCGCCGCGCCGCCACCCTCTTGCGTGATACCACCAGCGTCGACACCCTTAAGCTCGTAGACGAGAATGGTTCCACCCTTAAGGTCGATACCAAGTTTGACGTTTTCCCAATTCTGAAGGGCACTTGAAGTCACAATCGTCACGCCAAACATGACCGCAAAAAGCGCCCACGCGAAACGCCAATAGTGAGTCGGCATCCGCCACCGCTTGCTGAGCAGATACGCACCGCCAAACGGAACTACAAATACCGCCAAGAGTATCGTAAAAAAGATGCCCCATCCTGCGGCGTTCCCAGACGTTGCCGCCTCGGTCTGCGCCGTCGCTTCCGCGAAAAGAACCCAATTCATTAATTGCATAAATCACTCCTATATTTTTGATTTTCGCTGCCTCATGGCACCGTTCTTTATACTCATCATCATCTCGCGCGAAACTCCACACGAAGCCGAAACGAGTCCTATATGATAAAACAAAATCACAAAAACTTCAAGGGGAGTGTGGCAAATTCCACCCATTTTCTTGGATTTTTTGCGAAATAGAAAAAATTTTTCCTCCTCCAATGGGGGAAAACGCTCGCTTCAACAACGATTTTCCCACCGAACTCACGCGATTTTTCCGCTATTTCTCCGCCGAATTCTTCGGATCGTTCTCCACGACGGATGCAATGGTCGTGAGCAAAAATCGGATTTTGACGTTGTTCGTCTCGTCGACGCGCAACGTCACGACGCCCTCTTCCCTGTCGATGTTCGTGATGACGCCGAGAATCCCACCCGCCGTCACGACTTCATCATGAAGTTTGAGCGCATCCCACATCTGCTGACGCATCCGCCGCTCGTTCTGCTGCGGTCGAATCAAGAAAAACCACATGAACCCGAACAAAATAAGCAGCCACACCCACGGCATGTATTGTTCGCCACCGGTGGGCGTGCTCGTTGGCGCCGCTGAGTCCGCCGCTGCCTGCGCAAAAAGGATCCAACTTGTCAAAAACATGATTCACTCCTTTATCTTTAAATTTCGTCGCCTCTCGGCACCTTGGTTATTTTCCCATAAAACCATAGACCCTACATGATAAAACAAAATCGCAAAAACTTCAAGGGGAGACGGGACAATTTCTCGCACATTTCTTGAATTTTATTTTGACTCAAACAAGTTTTTTGCCCCATTTGGTGTCAAAGGTTGCGGACCAGGAAAGATGGTAAAATTTCACACGTCTAAAAATCGCCTCGCACCCCGCCCCGCCGCCACACCAGACGAAAAGGCGAATTGCAAATTGTACCCACCCGTGTCGCCATCCACGTCGAGCATTTCTCCGCAGAAGAAGAGACCCGAGCGGAGGCGCGACTCCATCGTCTGACGATTGATTTCCTCGAGAACAACGCCGCCAGTCGTGACCATCGCAAGGCGAAAATCGCCCAAAGATTGAATCACAAATGGATTCATATTAATAATCGAAAGCGTCGTTTTTCGCTCTTGACGCGAAATTTCAAGACACCGACGCTCGTCCAAACCCTTTTGACGAAGCAAAGTCGACACCAAACGCTCCGCAACGTTCAACTCCAACGCGAGCGCGGCAGGGAGACGCTTGTTCGCGTGGCGCTCCAACACGTCCAAAAGAGATCGATCCGTCCAGTCGGGAGCCAAAGAAAGCGTTAGAACATCGTTTTTTTGGATTCCTTTGCTCAGATCAAGGATTCCTGGACCAGAAAGTCCATTAAGCGCAAAGAGAACATCCCCGACTCGAGAGGCGATTTTTTTCGAATCCCGCCACTGCGTAATAAGAACGTTGCGAAGAGATATCCCTGAACAGTTTTTTAGAGCATAATTCCGAACCAAAACGGGAGTGAGCGCGGGACGCAGCGTTCGTATCGAGTGATTGAATTTTGGCGCCAAAAAAGTCGCGTCCCCCGTCGCCCCAGTGTTTGGGTACGACTTTCCTCCCACCGCTAAAATCAGCGTTCGCGAGAGATACGTCGTCTCGGGTGTGCAAACTCGAAAGAGGAATTGTTCCTCAAGAAACTCCACATCACGAACGGGATTTTTGTAGCGGATACACACCCCGGCGGACTCCGTCGCACGAAGGATTGCGCTCAAAACGTCTCGCGCACTCTCCGAGCGAGGGAAAATTTTGCCGTCGTCACGCGTCTGGCACAAAACACCCTCTTCCGCCAAAAAGTTGATGAGACTCGTGTTTGAGAATTCAAAAAGAACGGGTTTCACGAAGCGCTCTGCCGCGCCGTATTTTGGCAAGAAATCGCGCATTTCTCCTTCGTGCGTCACGTTGCACCGCCCGCCGCCCGCGAGAAGGAGTTTTCTCCCCGCCGTGGGATTCTTCTCCAACAGGAGAATTTTTCGCGGCACATTTTGGACGCCTTTTTTCTCATGCGTTCTTTTCTCACGAGAGTTTTGGGGAAATCGCCCAGACGCCGCGAGCGCCGCAAAAAGCCCCGCAGGTCCCGCCCCAACGATAATCACGTCGTTTATCATAAAATCTTGCATGGAATCTTTCTTTTGAGGAATGCCTCCGCGCTCAGCCTTGGTGGCACGGCAGGATCAAAAGTTGGCTCGAAATTTCGCCCGACGAGGGAATATTTCGCGCCCGCTGTCGCGTGGTAGGGGAGCAACTCGACACGAATCAGCCCCGCGCTCCCCTCGACCAGCAGCGCGAATGCCTCCATGCACTCCGACGAATCGTTCACTCCGGGCACGACGGGGATACGAAAAACAAACGGCGTGCTCTGCGCCTTCAAAATCGCGATATTTTCGAGCACGATCGAAAGATCAACGCCCGTATAACGACGATGTC
This sequence comes from Planctomycetia bacterium, assembly GCA_030527105.1. Classification (GTDB taxonomy): domain Bacteria; phylum Planctomycetota; class Planctomycetia; order Pirellulales; family Thermoguttaceae; genus RGIG3701. Next base: position 21,561 of record JAUNBK010000048.1, on the reverse strand, counting down.
CCTCGGGAAAAGGATGCTTCAAATCTTGATAAACGAGGTCTGCCGACGCAACGCCGCGACGATATGCGCTCAAAGGGACGCACCCACTCGTTTCGAGCGCGACGTGGACGCCGTTTTCGCGGAGAATTTGGGAAGCATGGACAAAAAATTCCACCTGAGAGAGTGGCTCTCCGCCAGAGAACGTGACGCCTCCGCCAGACATTTGGAAGATATCGTTGCTTTTCAATAGTTTTTGCGCCAACTCTTCACTCGAGATGAGGAATCCGCACAATTTTCGCGCGCCCGTGGGACAATTTTTGGCGCACTCGCCACACTTCAAACAACGCTCTGGCGAGGGACAGACTTTCGCGCAGGTTCCACAGCCGACGCAGCGCTTGGAGTTAAAAAGGATTTCTGGAGCAAAACTTTGCCCCTCGGGATTGTGGCACCACTCGCACCGCATGGGGCAGCCTTTAAGAAAAACGGTCGTGCGAATCCCGGGTCCGTCGAAAAGAGAAAATTCTCGGATTTCGAAAACGATCCCGCTCGGCACACTATTTTTCGATTCGTGTGTCAAAACTTTAGGAAAAGAGGCCCCGTCAAAATTCATCATACAAAAAAACGCAACAACTCCCGCAGCCGCGCCACGAGAGGAGTTGCAATTCGAAAAAGTGTTTATAATACTTCTCGTTAAAATTTCCTGTGTCATCCGCCGTTGGAGCTACACACCACGGCTCGCAAAGCATCGCATAAAAGGAAATTTTAAGGGCGAACGAGTATTTTATGCGTGCATGTTTGCTTTAGAATTTCAAATCTTCATCTTCCTCGACGAGATCCCGCACGCGCCTTTCGACGATTCGATCCGCTTTTTGGTCGCGCTCCTCCAACTCTTCTCGGATTTTTGAAATACGCTCTTCCATCAGCTTCAATTCATACTTGCGTTTTGCTTGGCGCACCTCAAAATGTTTTTTGACAAGCGACTCCAACCCAGCAAGGAGCTTCTCTTTTTCGTCGCCACTCGCGCCCTTGATCCGCTTGACGAGCGCCCGCGTCTCGCGCTCAAGGAAAAGATCCTCCTCAATGAGACGTTGAAACTCGGGGTGCTTCTTAAAGACCGCCTGCATATTTTGCATATTCGGACCGCCATGTGGCGCGAAATGGAACCTTTTCTGAGGCGCGCCTCCCCACGCATCGTTGGATTTCGCTCCCTGACGCGCGGGACCCTTCCTCTGCCCCGCTCCGCCCTTTTCTTGCGCGGAAAGCGGCACGACGACCATCATCAAAACAAAAAATAGCGCTAAAATCTTTCTTTTCGAAAGCATAATATCCTCAAAATCTAAAAAAAGCTATCGTCCGTATCGTAATAAATTTCATCCAAAGTGCCCATCATCCACGCAATCTCCGCGTCGATCGGCGTGTCTCGACTCGCCAAATACTCCAACTCGGCATCCATCCAATCCATCTCACTCTCCAAATCGTCCCACTCAGACTCAGACGCCGACTCGGAATTTTCCGCCATGAGCACGGAAGAGTCGGAGGCAAACGGCAACACAACATCGGGCGACTCAACCGTCGTGTGCGGCACAACAAAAACGACAATGACGCAAATCGTCGCAAATAAAGCGCAGCTTGCCGCGACAAAACGACGTCGTGGGCGCGCACGGCGGGGGGTGTGCTCGAGGCATTCCTCCGCAGCCGAAAGAGGACGCGGAACCTCGACCACAGTTTCTTGTGCCTCGCTTTCGAGCACGTTTTTAGGAGCAGAATCGTTAGAAAGAGCGCAGCCTGCCTCCAAAATCGCTCCAAACCGGAGCCACGTTTGGCGCAACGATGCATCCACACCTTCCCCCATCTCACCAGCCGAAACGGGAGCCGTGATTCTTTCTAACTCCTCCAACGAGAGAAGTTCATCGTCATTTGCAAAATCCCAATTATTCATAATACACTCGTTCTCCTTTAAAATTCCCGTCTTGCGTGACGCTTTACGAGCCGTGGTGCGTAGCTCCAACGGCGGACGGAACCGGGAATCTTAACGCAAAGTATTATAACTACCCCACCTTCCGATTCTCGCCCGCTAAAAAGTTGCTCGGAGTCCAATCATTTCTCCGCCTCGCCCAGCCGGACACGCAACTCAAGCAGCCCGCGACGCGCGTGACTCAAAACGGTATTCAAAGGCATATCTAAAATATCGGCAATTTCGGCGAATTTTAACTGGGAAAAATACCGCAAAGTCAAAATTCTTCTCTGGGGCGGCGAGAGACAATCCAACGTCTCACGCAACTTTCGCGCCTCTTCCGCCCCCTCCGCCACCTGCGCCGGCGACTCCGTTTGTGTGCGAGAATTCATCGACTCAAACGTCTCCTCCAAATTCAGGCTCGCCTTCCTCTTCCGATAAAAGTCAAGAAAACAACGCTCGGCAATCCGAAAAAGATACGCCTGAGGTCTCCCTTCCTCTTGGTACTTCTCGCGATTTGTCCACGCCTTGGCGTAGGTCTCCTGCGTTAAATCTTCCGCCAAATCCCTATCTCGAGTTTTGGTGTACAAATACCTGCACACCGACTCTCGGTAGGGGAAAAACAGCGCCGTCCAACGCTGCTCATCCTGAGGGGAAGTGTTCTCGTTGCCATTCATGAATATTATAACGTAAGCAAACTACTTCTTATTGCAAAAAATTGTCGTAAATTTTATTGCAAAAAAATACCGCCCGCTTCTCTCGTCGAGGCGGACGGCATTCTTCCGTTTTCGCACGATTTTATTGCAACATCCGCCGCAACAAAATCGCCTTGTCCACATTGTAGTTCTTGCCACGCTCAAAACCAACCGGAATCGACCTATCGATGATATAAAACGCACGATAACGCTTGACACCGCCCGTGTCGGAGCCCAACTCGTACGAGGAAATCGTGCCTGAAGAGTCCGTTTCGAAAAGCCCCATCGTTATCCAAACCGCAAAAACGTTCGATCGTGTCGTCGTCAGGTTCGCGAGCCGATAGTATTGCATGTAGCGGAAGTAGGGGTGATACGTTGTGTTGAACGCGGCGTTCGTGTCGCTTGCGAAAAGAGACGACCAACCGAGGAACGAACTCGCCGGCACCTCGCTAATCGATCGGAAGCCCGCGTCGCGCCTCGTCTCAAACTCCGTCCAAAGCGTGTCCCCGGTTGCAATCGAACGATTCAAAATCGCCCCCAAAACATCAGGGGAATAAATGGTATTCAAATTCACCTTGCCCGGCTCGCGATACATGCAATAATAAGCGTATGGCAACTCCGTCTGCGCGGAATAAGCACTCCCGCCAGCGAGGTTCGACGTGTGGAGTGGCATGGGCGTCACGGTCTGTAGCGACGGAACGCGCATGTAGCCAAAAATCCGCAGTTTGGTTCCACTGAAGCTCGGCAAGTATCCCCTCAATCCGTAGTTATTCTCGAAATTATTGCTTGCCGTCGCGCCCGACTCGAGACTCACTTTTTGCAAAAGCCGCGAGGGTTTCACGTTCGGAACGTTCAAAAGCTCAAGCGGACTGACGGGGGGACGATTCAAAAACACCATCCACGGCACCGGAACGTTCAAAGCGCCGCTCGTCGCGTTCGTCACGAACGGTTTGTTGGGGTCGGTCTTTGTCGTCCAACGCCCAAACGCATGAACAACATCCTTCGTGAAAACGCCCTGAGAGACCGCCTGAGACGTAATTTGCACCTGCGTTTCTGGATTATTCGTAACGTTTTCCTGCGACCAAATCATCGCAACATTCGAGCGCTCTGCCGCCGACGTGGAGTACCAATATTGCCCCCGTTTTCGCGAGACAATATCATACTGGTTCTCCGGCGTGTCGGGATCATCGCCATCCGCACTCGTGCAGCGGGCATTGAACACCGTCAAATCGACCGGCATCGAGTCGATCGTTATATACGGATTGGTTTGCGAATCCCACGCTCGTGTCGGATCCGCAAGCCTTTGAAGTCGAATGACTCGATACGAACCATGGCGCCCGTTCTTCATGAGCATCTCGTTGTCGGAATCCAACGGTCTGTCGTACGCGTCCGAATAGAGAATATTGTCTATTCCACCCAAATCGCGTAAACCCGAAGTGGGATATGGATTCTTCGACTCCGTCAGACTAAAACGCGCGTTATTCTGATTCGGCACCGGGATAACGACGTCCTCGCCACCGAGTGCCGCTTGATCGAAAACACGACTCTCGAGCGAAATTTTCCGCATCACTTGAGGCTGAGTGGCAGAATCCTCGTTTGGCTCGTTGAAACTCAAAACGGCTCCGCCCTCCGGACCAATAATCGCGCGACGATTCGTCCCCAACGAGTTCGCACTCACGGAATACACAATGTCGGCTCCCGTCAGACCCTTCGTCGTCGTGCTGTTGCCAAGATTGAGGACGCGCTCGGCTTGAATCACTCCATCGGCGTCCGGGTCGTCGTTCATATCCACGTTTTTATCCACGACCAAACGCCAAACCGCGTCGCCGCCAACGACCTTGCCAAGTTCCAAACTCGCCCCGTCTGCGGAGTACAAAGAGGTGTCCTTCGCGTCCGTTCCATTCCACGGATTGTACAACTCGACAAACAACGACCCCTGCGGGCGCAATCTCTGGTCGAAATCCATCACGCCGTCCGGCTTGTGCTCGTCCTTCAACTTGCTCAGCGCGTCGAGAACCTTCTCCTTCGCGCTCGCCTCGAGTTTCTCCTCAGGAAGATCTTCGACGTACTCTTCAGTGTAATTTTCATAAATTTTGGTATCTTTTTTGTTGGCGGGTCCCTCCTTAAGCTCGCCACCGACGTGGTCCGTGTCCTCTTTCACGTTTGGCTCGGTGTTTCTCGTATGAATCGCCATCGTCTCCGTGATTAAAATTTCCGGGCGCTCGCATCCATAAACGTACGTATTCGTTCCCGGGATCTTAAACGGCGTGATGATCAAGTCCGCATCGAGAAAATCGACGACGTTCACCGCCCACTGCGCATTATTTCGGCTTCGGTCGCCATTGTCTCCGCCCATGTCGATATTGAGCGACTCCAAGATATTGTACAAACAGGTCGCAAATGCCGTCCGCTTCGGGTAGCAGGTTCCATCCCACGGATCGTTCTGCTCGTTGAAGGTTGCCGCCCGAAGGAGATCAATGGGAAATCCCGCACGCACCTCTGGCAGATAGTCGTCCTCGGAAGCGTTGACGACGCCCAGATCGCGAACGACCGGAACGTCCCAACTTTCGGTCGTTATAATTCGACGATAATACTCATCGTTCGGCAGATGCTGCACAATGCGATTCGGAAGAAACGGCGAGTCCGCATCGTAGCGGCGCAAAACACCCTCGAGTTCCGCAGGCGCAAACGGCATGTCGCGATTGGTCGACACCTGTTCGCTCTCAACAATTCCCGAAACGCGCGCGAAACCAAGATCCAAATCGTATGGATTGTTGGTCGTCGATCCAATCTGAGTCGGAATCGTGGCGCTGCCGGTAGGCGTGGTGGAAGGCGCGGAAGTGCTGGCGGAATCATACACGGGACCAATCCTGCCGGTCGTCATGGAGGGACGAAGAAGCCCCCGAATATCGTACGGAGACCCTTGGACCCCCAAGCCCGTGAGCGTTCCACTATAATTAGCGTACCAACCACCCTTTTGTCCAGAATTTGCCGTATAATCGGGCTTCGAGTCACCCATTCCGCAGCGGGCACGCATAAGCTCTTCGTACCCAGACCCCAAAACGCTCAAGTCGATCTCGGCAGTCCCTCGCCCCAGCCCAAAAACGTTCGCGTTGCTGGTGGTGGCTGCGAGAGTCCTGTCGTAAAAATCGCCGTGCGCGTTGAGATTCAGCCTGCCGTCCAAATCCTCAACGACAATCGCGAAGAGCGGTTTGTACATTTTTCCATTTTCGTCGGGTCTCGGGGGAACTCCCAAGTCGAGCCAGTAGGAATCCTCCACGCCATCGTTGTCGGCGTCCGCCTGAACGTTATTAAACGCGGGCGCAATCGTCGAATCGGTGGCATTTCGCGCAAACGACGGAGTCACGATTTCTCCCGTCTCTGGGTCTCGTTTCGCAAGATATCGATTATTGTCGTCCGGCGCGTCGTAGTCCAAAGTGCCTTGAAAGGGAATATCGTTCACGAGATACTCGCCCGACTCTGGCGTGACGCCGTCTGCGGTGGGAATCGCGAAACAGGTGGTTCCCTCACACTTCACAACGACCGAACTGAAACCATAAGTTTTTGATTTAGGGTCGATATTCGTGATAACGCGCCCCGCCATGTCGACACTTCCTCCTGTGAATTTCAGGAGTCCATTTTCCTTGCCCGCATACGTGAGCGTGGTCGTGTCGGGAGCAGCGTTATATCCGTACATATCCTCAAGAATGCTATACTCCGCAATGACGCTATCCGTTGATTTTGAACCCCGGAGGACTTGCATCATGGCTTCGTTCAGCATCGTTTCGGGCGTGAGCGTCGCGGTGCCTTTGTGTCGATTTTGGTCGGCAGCGGTTTTGACCTGACTCGTCGAAAGGAAAAACGTGAGCGCAGCAATGCCGAAAATTGCGATGAGCGCCATCACAATCATCAAAACCATTCCACGACGCGATGCGTGTGAGATTGTTCTTTTCATGTCTCTATCCACCATTTGTCTATGTTGATTCCCCCGATTCTGTTCATGCATTTTCCAATGCGCACTATTTTGTCGTGATCGGTACAAGCTCGGAATACACCCCCGCTACGTTGCCGGGAGTTTTCGCCTTGAGTCCTGAACTCCCTGGCGACCAATTCGGTCCGGACAAATCCAAATCGACCGAGTTGGAACCCTCAAACGTGCAGTTGATAATCTTGTACCAAAACCCTCTACTGGAGTTGTAGAGGAAAATATAGTCCCCAGCTTTGAGCGTTGCCGTGTCGGTGTGACCAGAGACAGTACCCTCGACACACAAGCGCCCGTAGGAACTGGTGCACGACGAGACGGAAACGGAAATTTCACTCTGTGGTCTCTTATAACAAACAGCGGCAGAGATTTCGCACCAGCCGGTCGATCCAATTTTGACAATCGTGCCGACCCACTGAAAATTGCCAGTGAGTGCCGTGTCGAAAAAAGGCAAGAGTCGATCATGGTCGTAAAAATACTCGTTCGATTGAATGTCGTCCGAGCATTCGTAATCTGCCGCGCTGACGCCAGAGTTTGGCGTGGAGCTGGCTCCAGCGGGACCCGACCAATTGACACATTTGAAGACGCTGCCGCCGTCCTCATACTCGCGGAGCCAGTCCATCGTGACCATGGTTTTAAGGGCTGCTCTGCCGCAATTTGCCGACATGTCGGCTTTAACGGCTTCGTTCATTTGATATTTTGCGGCAGGGATTAACGCTGCCACTCCTAACACACCGATCGTGATAACCATTGCGGAAATCAAAACTTCGAGGAGTGTAAAACCCTTGCGATTTTTCATGTTTAGCGCCCTCCCATGGTCGTTGTGTCGTCTGAATAGAACGATCTGGCGTCGCTAACGCTGCCCGAGCCAAATGCGTTGTTGGGAAGCGTGCGCACCAAGCCGGACTTCGGTTGTACGACAATCCAAAACGAGTTGGGGTCTTGGACGTTGGTCTCGCCATCCTCTGCCAAGCTGAGTCCTCTGTCCCATCGTCCGACAAGGAGATAAATGTTTGAGTCGTTGTTTCCGCTGCTTTGGAGGAGATACTCTGTCCCGTTTCTGAATAATGAAACAGATCCGTCTGGGTAGAACAAAATCTGCGGAGGATAGGTAGCATTTCCCACGTTTTGTCCCCAAGTTTCGGTCTTTCCGACGCCCGAGTAGAAGAGATCAATCACGGTTCCGCGCGGCAAAACAAAGGTCGGGTCCAACCCAAGGACTTTGGCAAAAGCGTTGCCAGACTCAGAGACGGGGGCATAACGAATCGTGCAATCGTAGGAACCGCCCGTGTCGAATAGATCGTACGAACAACTAAAACCCGCGTCCGACTCCCACGAACTGCCAGTGTATCGGAACCACGGACCGGTGTGATTCACCTGAAGTCGATCTCCCTTCTTGAAACCTTTGCCAAGAGGGTCCTCGACGCCGGAGATTCCCGAGGAAGAAACGGAACAGGTAGAGAGGATGGTTGGCGGAGCCGTGATTTGTTCAACCTGAATGCACACCCGGCGCGTTTGCGTGGCGTTGGTGCCATCCTCCACTTCAAAGGGAACGAGGGCGACGCCACAAGGCCTCCCAAGGCGCATCGCGCGGGCTTTTGCCGTTTCGAGCGCCGCATTGATACCACGAACGGTCTCCCGCGCCGTGCGCCCCTCCGCCAAAGGATTGAGGACGGGCACGGAGACGGAAATCAACAACACCATCAGTCCCCCAACGACCAATAGCTCGATGAGTGTCATTCCGCGTCGCGCGTGTGATGAATGATATGCCAAGTTTTTCATTGTATAGTTCCCAAATCGTCCAGTTGTTGTGCAATTAGTCGAGATTGTGGTTCGTGATGTTGTCCATATAGCGAGCGGTGTCGCCCGCCGTATCCGACGCGCCGTCGCCCGAACCAGGACAGCCAGTCTGTGTGTTTCCGCAGGGCGAAGTACTGTTCGCACTCATGACGATTCCTCTCTCGCCGTCCGGACCCGATGAATATATGAGCGGGAAGACGGCATAGGCACCATCCACGTTCATCGCGTCGAAAGGATCGTGGGCGTCAATGTCGTTGAACTGCGTAATCGCTCCATTTTCAACGATAAAACCTGCGGGCCAACGCAAATACATGATCGGTCTCCCCCAACCGTCGATAAACTCTCGCAGACCGTTCTGGTTTGTGTCGGCGGACTCATTCGACCCGAAAGAGACATCCGCTCCAGGCATGGACATGACGATCATATAGAGAAGCTCGGCGCACTCGAGGTCGCTGTTTCCCAAAGTCGTCTTAGCGTGTTGCATATCATGCGGGGAAAGGGTATCAATCTCCGACGCATGATCGGGCATCTCACACCGCTGCAGGTATCGGATTTTTGTGAGTCGATTCCTTGCGCGCTCGGCAGTCGTGGCTCCCTCCGCCGGGACGCTTCGATATTGGTAAGATGCGTACTTCTCCATCACGAAGCGATGCAGTTTATTAATAGTGGACTTGGTTCTCATTTTTGCTGCGGAGTCCCTTGCCGCCTGCAAACCGCCAAGCGAGATGCCCGCGAGGATCGCAAGGATCATCACAACAATCATCAATTCAACCAGCGTGAACGCTGAGCGCCTATCGTTCATACAAATACCCTCGAACCGCTTCCCCCGATGTCCAAAACCGAACCACACCTAACCGTATTAAACCTCAACATTACTCCAAGAGGTCTTTGATCAACTTTGTCGAAAAATTGACGATATTATTCCCCGTTGCCTCGTCCAAACGACCGGTGTCGGTGGAAAACTTGAACGTGCTTCCATATTCGTTATCCAGCCCCGCCGAGATAATTTGGAAAGTTTTTGGGTTAAAATAGGAATTTTGCGTGTTGTTGTAGTACGCACTCACGCCGTTCCAACTTTTGCCATCGTAAGCCGAGGTGTCTTCTTTAGAGAGGTTTGCACGAAAATAGACGTAAGGCACCGTGCCGCCGCTGGGATAGTACTGATAGCTATCCACGCGATTTTTGTCGAACTCAAAATACCCTTTCGTCGTTTTGCCACTCGTGGAGGAGAACGGCGAGCGTGGGTTTGCGTTGTGCGGTCCAAGGAAGATGTAGAGCGCCGTCGTGGGCGTCACGGTGGCATAAGTGGTGGTCGTCGTCGCGTTCCGATAGCAAGCCTGGATATGTCGCGTGGCATCGGTCGAATTGTCCGGAGGATACTCCCCAATATCGGCTTTGTACGCGTTGAGCGCCTGCTCGAGACTCCCAATCTCGGCACGAATCGCCGCTTGTTTCACGGACGTGACGGCATACCCCACCGCCCCCGTGACCATGCCCGCCAAAATGGCGATAATGATAATGACCGTCAAAAGTTCCACGAGCGTGAAACCTTGCCGATTTGTTTTTCTACTGTTCATATGCGTCCCATTATCCTTTTATCCTTGAAAATTTCTCACAAATATATTTGTACAGCAACTATTCAGCGCTTCGTTCTCCGCGTTATTCCGGTTGACCTCTCTAATACGCCCCGCGTTTGGGAAAAGTTCTGAAATAACAAACGAAAGCGACGGGATTCTTCTTTCTCGCACAATTTTATCCCCCTTTTCGGGAGGGCGTCCCCATTTCGCGAGCGGGGGGCGTCAGCCGGACAACGTTTGAATCAAACTGATGAGCGGCAGGAAGAGCGAAATGACGATAAATCCGACCATTCCACCGAGGCAAATGATGATGAGCGGCTCCATCAAACTCATTAAGCTGTCCGTGAGAACGGCGACTTCTTCGTCGAACACGTCGGCAACCTTATAGAGCATCTTGTCCAATTCACCCGTTTCCTCGCCGACGTCGACCATGTTCACCACCATGTCGTCAAGGATTTTTTGCTTCATTTTGACCATATACCAGAGCAAGCCGACCGGACCGCCAACAAAGAAGAACCACCACCATGCCGCGACGGGGTGGAACGGCGGCGCCGAATTCGCGCGCATCGGGACGGCAATCGATTCTCCCTCCTTGATCGAGTTGAGAATCGAGTCAAAGAGGTCCTCAAAAATTGCGTTACCGGCGGTTTCACGCGTGATCGTGAACGCCTCGATAATCGGCACGCCCGACGCGACGAGCGTGCCTAAAGTTCGCATTGTTCGCGCAACGATATTCTTTTCGACCAACTGTCCAAAAATCGGCACCTTGATGACGAACAAATCCCACCCGATACGCCCATGCTTGAATTGACGCGTCATTTTTACGAACATAAATAGTCCGAACGGAATACCGGGTATCAAAAACCAGTAGCTGACGCAGAAGTTGGACGCCGCGATGAGCATCTGCGTCATCATGGGCAAGTCCGTGTCAAAGTCGGCGAAGATTTTGATGAAAGACGGCACGATCATGATCATGATGAAGACCAAAATCAAAACCGCAAAACAAATAACGGCGACCGGGTAGGTGAGCGCGCCCTTGATTTTTCGCTTCAAGGACTCGCTTCTTTCACGGAAGTCCGCCAGACGCTGGAGGATGATTTCGAGCGCACCGCCCGCCTCGCCCGCTTTGATCATGTTGACATAAAGCCGGTCGAACGCCTTGGGCGACTTCGACATTGCCTCCGAGAGCGTGGCACCGCTTTCAATGTTGTCGCACACGTCGATAAGGCTGTTTTTCAACGCGCCAGGCTTTGCTTGCTGCTCGAGAATTTTCAAGCTGCGCAAAATTGGCAGACCCGCATCCTGAAGGATGGACAATTGTCGCGTAAACGTTGTGAGGACTTTCGACTTGACGCGCCCCAAGGAGAAGGTCTTCCCTCGTTTTGCCTGCGCCGCAGCCGCTTTGCTCTTTCGATCTTTTTTGACGGCGATCTTCATCACGTAGTAGCCCATCTGCTTAATGGCAGCCTGCGCCTCCTCTGGATTAATCGCTTCGATTACGTCCTCAATCTCCTTGCCAGACGAGTCCATCGCCTTGAATTGATATGTCGGCATAGTGATCCCTCTTATTATAAATCTCTAGTGTCACTTATTTTTCAATGAAACCAAGGTGGATAAACCAAAGTGGAACTTCTGACGCGCACTACTCGGCAACAGTCTCGCGCACCACTTCTTCGAGCGTAGTTTCTCCGGCGAAAACCTTCGCCAAACCGCTTTTTCGCAGTGGCGTTAAACCCGCCTGAAGCGCAATGTCGCGCAGTTTTTCGGTCGAAGAACCTTGGTTGATGAGGTCGCGAATTCGATCATTGATGATGAGGAACTCATAAAGCCCCGTTCTGCCCTTAAGCCCCGTGTTGTTGCAAATGGCACACCCACGCCCGCGGTAGAATTTCTTCCCCAAAACGTCGTCCGGCGTCATGTCCATATCCGCGAGCAAACCCGTGTTGGGCATCGTTTCCTCTTTGCACTCGGAACAAATTCGTCGCACAAGTCGCTGCGCCAAGACCGCCTCGAGCGTCGCCGTGATCAAAAACGGCGGAATCCCCATATCGCGCAGACGCGTGATCGTGCTCGGCGCGTCGTTCGTGTGGAGCGTGCTGAACACCATGTGCCCCGTGAGCGCCGCCTGAATCGCAATCTCTGCCGTCTCGAGGTCTCGAATCTCACCAACCAAAATCCTATCCGGATCCTGTCGCAAGATCGAACGAAGACACTGCGCGAACGTGTTCCCAATCGAAGAATCGATCGGAATTTGCACAATCCCATCAATGTCGTACTCGACGGGGTCTTCCGTCGTAATGAGTTTTTCCTCAATCGAGTTCATCTCAGAGAGAGCGGCGTAGAGCGTGGTCGTTTTCCCCGAGCCAGTCGGCCCCGTCACGAGAACAATCCCGTTCGGGCGGTTCATAATCGAGCGGAAGTTGTTGAGAATGTCGGTGTCCATGCCGATTTTCTCCAAATCCAACATAACGACCGAGCGGTCCAAAACTCGCATAACGACGCTCTCGCCAAAAAGCGTGGGAAGCACACTCACGCGCAAGTCGACAGGGTTGCCTCCGACGGAGAGTTCGATTCGTCCGTCCTGCGGCAGTCGGCGCTCCGCAATGTCGAGATTCGCCATAACCTTGATACGCGTCGTGATCGCAAACGCCAAGTGGCGCGGAGGAGGAACCAACTCGTACAACTGCCCGTCGGCGCGGATACGGATTTTGAATTCATTTTCAAACGGTTCGAAGTGAATGTCGCTCGCGCGGTCTCGAATCGCCATGAGAATGACCATGTTGAGCAATTTTCGCACAGGGGCAGCATCCGCAAGCTGCTCCATGTCCGTGATATTAAAGGCACCCTCCGCCGCAGCCGCAGCCTTCGCGATGTTGCTCAAATCTTCGTCCGACTCGAGAGCCGCGATGATCGACTCGACACTCTCGCTCCCCGGCGTGTAGTATTTGTCGAGCGCCTTATTGATTTCCGACTCGATCGCAACGAGAGGGTTGATGTTGTAGCCCAAGAAGTTGCGCAGCTCGTCGCAAATGTAGAGATTTTGCGGATTCGCCATCGCAATGGTGAGTTCGTTATTCTCCTTGTCGAGTGAAATGGGAATGATCTTGTAGTTGTTCGCCATTTCCTCCGTCATGAGCGAAATAACGTTTGCGTCGAGCGCAACGGACGCGAGACTCACGGTTTTCATCCCCAACTGCTCGCCCAACGCCTGAATCAGTTGATCCTCATTAATCAACCCCATGCTGATCGCGATCTGCCCCAACATATCTCCCGATCGCGCCTGCTTTTGCTCACGAAGCATCTCAAGCTGGTCATCCGTGATAAATCCCAAGTCGACCAAGACCTGTCCCAAACGACGAATTGCCATAAAATAGGTCCCCTACTTATGTTTATTGTGATTCTGTGTAAAACATTGACAAAATTTATTTCCCACTCACGAGGGCATGAACGAAATCACATGTCCGGATCCGTGAGTCGCCCCTTTTTCGCCTCGAAGATTCGCATTTTGAGATCTTCGACACTGTTCGCTTTCCCCAAAGCGTCCTCTTCCGTGATCAAGTTGTCGCGCCAGAGTTTGAAGAGATGGTCATCGAGAAGCTGCATCCCCTTCTTGGCTCCGGTCTGAATAACGGAGGTGATTCTAAAGATCTTATTTTCACGAATAAGGTTTGCCGTGGCGGAGTCGACGACGAGCATTTCGTACGCCGCGATACGCCCACCGCCGATCCTGGGGAGGAGCGTTTGGCACAAAATGCCCAAAATGGACGTCGCAAGCTGGGTACGAATCTGGTCCTGCTGGTTCGTCGGAAAAACGTCGATGATACGGTTGATCGTGCCCGCCGCGCTGCTCGTGTGCAAGGTGCCAAAGACGACGTGCCCCGTTTCCGCAGCCGTGATTGCCGTTTCGATCGTCTCGAGGTCTCGCATTTCACCCACGAGAATAACGTCCGGGTCCTGACGCAACGCACGTCGAATCGCCTCGGCAAACGTCGGAACGTCCACGCCAATTTCGCGCTGGTTGATGGTACATTTAATATTCGGGTGATAAAATTCGATCGGGTCTTCAATCGTGATAATGTGGTGGTCGAGATTCTCGTTGATCCACTTAATCATGGCGGCAAGCGTGGTCGTTTTGCCAGAGCCGGTAGGTCCCGTGACGAGAAGAAGACCACGCGGACGCTGAATCAAATCCCGACACACTGGCGGCGTGCTCAACTCTTCCATGGAGAGCATTTTGTTCGGGATCTGTCGCAAAACCATTGCAATATTTCCGCGCTGTCGAAACACCGAGACACGGAAACGCGCCATGTCGCCAAACGAGAAACCAAAGTCGGTTCCGCCAACCTCCTGAAGCTCCTGCTGACACCGCGCGGGCGTGATACTTTTCATCAATCCCATCGTGTCTTCCGGCGTCAAATCGTTGGTCTCCAAACGCACAAGGCGCCCATGCTTACGCACCACTGGAGGCTGCCCCGTCGTGATGTGCAAGTCCGAAACGCCCTGTTTTACGACCGTGTGCAACAGTTTATCAATAAGTACTGCCATGGTTTTTGTTCAATCCTTCTTGGTTTCTAATGTTGGTTTGAGTTGTCTCAATTTGTTTGTTTATGCACGATTGTGTTCTCCGCCGCAACGCATTGGTGCGACGACGGGTCTGTTGGATTATTCGTCTTCCGTCATTTTCGCGACGCGCATCACTTCTTCGAGCGTCGTAACACCCCTCGCGACCTTGAGCAGCCCGTCGAAATAGAGCGTCTTCATGCCCTCGGAAATCGCGGCTTGTCGAATCGCACCAGCGGACGCCTCGGCAAAAGTGAGTTCGCGAATTTTGCTCGACATTTTCATCAATTCATAAATTCCCAAACGCCCACGATAGCCCTTCATGTTGCAATTGCTGCACCCACGCCCACGCATGAATTTCGCATTAGCAAGGACTTTCTCGGGGAACCCCGCCGCCTCGATTGCCGCCTGGCTGGGAGAAAATTGCGCCCGGCATTTCTTGCATATCGTTCGAACAAGTCGCTGCGCCATAATCGCAATCACGGAGCTGGCGACAAGATACGAGGGAACGCCCATATCCGCCAAACGCGTCACGGCGCTCGGCGCGTCGTTCGTGTGCAGCGTGCTAAAAACAAGGTGCCCCGTGAGAGACGCTTGGATACCCATTTGCGCCGTCTCCAAGTCTCGCATTTCCCCCACGAGAATAATGTTCGGCGCCTGACGCAACATCGAACGAATAACGCTCGCGAAATCCAACCCGATTTGGTGCTTGATTTCGACCTGATTAATCCCCGCGAGGTAATACTCCACCGGGTCTTCCGCCGTGATAATCTTCCGGTCGGGCGTATTGAGAGCGTTGAGCGCCGCATAGAGGGACGTCGTTTTCCCCGACCCCGTTGGTCCCGTGACGAGAATGATTCCGTTCGGACGACGGATAAGATTGTTGAACGTGTTGAAATCGTCTTCCGCAAAACCAAGCTGACGCAGACCAATTTTGATGTTGTCTTTGTCCAAAATACGCATGACGACGGACTGCCCGTGGTTCGTCGGAATGATACTCACACGAAGGTCGAGTTCCTTTTCGCCGACCGTGACTTTAATACGCCCGTCCTGCGTCCTTCGTCGCTCCGCAATGTCCAACTTCGACAAAATCTTAATACGCGAAAGGAGCGCCCCCAACAAGCGCCTGGGCGGGCTGTCGCGCTCGACCAGAACGCCGTCGATTCGATAGCGCACCCGAATCCTATCCTCAAACGGCTCTATATGAATGTCGGACGCGCGCAATTGAACCGCCTCCGTGATAATGAGCTGCGTAAGTCGAACGATCGGCGCGCTCGACTCGTCAATATTCTCATCGTCCCCAAATCCTTCGTCGTCGGTTTCCGTGAAATCGATAGCCGTGTCCGTGAATTCCTGCAACATGGCGTCCGCGCTTTCGCCAACGCTCTGTCCATAGAGACGATTGATCGCTTCGAGAATCGTCTCTTTCGGAGCGAGAGCGATTCGGATCTGTCGATTGAGCATAAAATTGAGCTTGTCGATCATGTCGAAATTCTCTGGATCGCTCGTGACGATCGTTAGCTCTCCGTCCCCCTCCTCAAGCGGCAGAACAACATACTCCCTCGCGAGCGTCTCGGGCATAAGCTCCAACACGGCAGGAGGGATATTTTCCTGAGAGATTCTAACATACCGCACGCCGTGCTCTTCCGCCATTGCTTTCATGACATTTGCGCTCGTGACGTACCCCAAATTCGTGAGACTGACGGCTAATTTGTCCCCCGTTTTTTCAGCCAGCTTCTGCGCCTCGTCGAGTTGCTCTTGGCTGATCAGCCCGTTTTTCAACAAAATGCTTGCAAAATTTCTTCGTTTCGCCATGAAGAGTGATCCCCTGTCTCAATTCTGTCTCAATGTTTTCGGACGCGAACGCCGAAGCGCTTCGTCCCTATTTCCTACACCATAAAATCGACTTTTATACTCATCGAACTTTATAATACTTCTCGTTGAAATTTTCGGTTTTATCCACCGTTGGACCTGCGCGTCACGGCTCCCGAAACTTCGTGAAAACCAAAATTATAAGGAAGATGAGGATAAAACTCCGGTCTTCATGAGGTTTCGCGATGAAAACCGAATCCCAAAGCACGATGAGCGCAAAGCCCCCGTTCCATCTGCTTCTCAACACATCTCATAAGAGTACAACGTCCGCGCCGTTTTGTCAACCATAACCCCACCCAAAATGGGGAATTTTTTCGGAAATTTTCACGTTTTTTGAAAAAATCTTTTTATATACTCATCGGGCTTTACGATTTCGGTTTTTAGGAAGTTTCGACCGCCCCACCCCCAGTTGACATCTCTCCAAATCTACGTTACAATCATCGTCTTACCGTTGAACAGCCACCAATACTCCACAAAGGGGAAAGTCTCATGGAAGTCAAAAAAGTCTTCGAAACAGGATTGCTCTACCACCATTACGCGAATACAGCATACCCACTCACCCCAGCTTCCTTCCGGGAATTTCGCGTGGCGGGGGCGGACGATATTGCCAAACGGCTCGTCTCTGACTGGAAAAATCCCTCGGAAATGTCTCTTTACGTCCATATCCCGTTCTGCCAGAAGCGCTGTCGATTCTGCGAGTATGTCGTACTGGACGAGACAAACGACGATTTGGAGAATAGGTACACCGAGTACCTTCTGCGTGAAATCCACCTCTACGCGAATCTTCTCGGGGACACGAAGATTGTCGGGCTGGATATTGGAGGCGGAACTCCGCTCAAACTGTCGGTAGAGAATCTCAAGAAGATACGTGACGCCTTGTTCTCCTCGTTTGTGATTCCTCCGTCGGTGGTGTGCAGCATCGAAACGACACCCATGATTGCCGCGCACGAGCCGGAGAAACTTCTGGCCGTGTACGACATGGGATTTCAGCGACTCAGCATGGGAATCCAGACCGTTTCGCCACGCCTTCTGGAGGAATTGGGGCGGGACGGAATGCACTCCATTTACGAGCTGGCTGTCCAAAACATTCGGCAGTGCGGGGTTCAACAGTTCAATATCGACCTGATGTATGGATTCCTGCACCAGAACGATCGGGACTTGGAAAATACGATCCAGTATGCCGTGGGGCTTCAGCCGGAGTTTATCACGCTGTATCGCAATCGGTACAAGGGAACCAAGTTGGAGGGGGAGGCGGGCGGCGTCTCCCTTTACAAAGCAATGCGCCAGTATCGGCTGGCATATCAGCAGCTGGTGGAGAATGGGTATTTCGCCAACGTCGGGAAAAACACCTTCAGCCGAGTTCCCGGAAATTGGGGAACGAGCGATTACCTCACCTCCCGAGTCATACACGGAACGCCGTATCTCGGCATGGGACTTGGCGCTCAGTCGTTTGGAATGAATTACCTTTCCTATAACGAGGGTGCAGCGACGAAAAGGATGGAACGATACTTTCAAGCCCTCGATGAGGGGCGTTTTCCGATTCAGGACTTTTACGACCTCCCGCTTTCGGAGACGGTGGCGAAGATGGTTTCCGTGGCGTTCTACTTCGGCTTTGTGGATTATGCTGCGTTTGAGAAGCGGTTTGGCTGCTCCTTCACGGACTATTTCGCGGAGGAAACGGCATTCGTGAAGAAGCGCGGACTGATGGAGGAAATCGACGGACGACTCACTCTCACACGCAGGGGGGTCGACTATGTGAACGGTGTGATTCCCCTCTTTTATTCGCCTCGGTCGCGGGAGGAGCTGGTACGGCTTTACGAGGGGCGCAAGGAAGTCTCTGCCGACGAGCAGGTTTTCCTCTCGGCATACAACATCGAAAAGTACGATCGACCTTCCATTGCAACGGACGTCGTAGCAATGACGCTTCGCCAGGACTCCAATCACCAAAACAACCACCAACCCCTTCGCGAACATCTCTCGTTGCTGCTGATTCGACGTGGAGAGCACCCCTTCATGAATCATTGGGCGCTGCCGGGTGGGTTTCTCCGGAAAAACGAAACCGTCGAGCATTGCGCACAGCGCGAACTCTTCGAGGAGACGGCGCTCAACTCCACCGCACTTTTCCCGCTCGGCTGTTTCAGCGCCCCCAACCGTGACCCGCGTGGGTGGATTTTGTCCAACGCCTTTCTCTCGATTGTCGGGCGAGAAGATAACCACGTGCTGTTCGGCGACGATGCGATTGATGCCCGCTGGTTCGACCTTTCGTACGTGCTGGAGGGCGACCTGCTTCAAATCCACCTGAAGTCGGACGAGTTGGAATTCTCGACCAGCCTCAGAGTCTTCTCCAATTTCGGAGTGCACCGCTTCCAGATTCTCCCCAACGACGATCCCGAGACTCCACGCCTCGCGTTCGACCACGCCGCGATCATCGCTACGGCAATTTTCCAGCTTCGGAGTGAATTGGGTATGTCGGAGCTTGCGTTTGCATTCCTCCCCGATCGATTTACGCTGGCGGAACTCCAAAACCTGCATGAAATGATTCTCAACACACGAGAGCTGCCGATCGATTTCCAGCGCAAAATACTCCCCTTGCTTGAAAAGACTGGCGAGCAAACTCACGAACTTACCCCCCCTCCCGCCCCCTTATATCGGAAGAAGTAATGGAGGAAGGGGTCGGCAATCCCCTCCTCCTTATTGGATCGCCCAATCGTCCAAAATCACAAATTCAAAAAACCGCCCATTTCGACACATTTTTTCGCATTTTCCAAGAGAAAAAACTTCACCTTTCACCATCGAGACGATAAAACATGCATCCTAAAGAATGTTGTCCGAGAAGTCCGTTGTTTTAGTCCGCGTTTCGGAAAAATGCGTTTAAGCGCGTAAAAACAAGTGTGAAACATACTTCAAAACAACCTCAAAAACAATTAAATTAACGCATATCGATTCTACTGCGGAAATTCAGCGCTAAAACCCATTTTGCAAAAAACATCCGATCGCAAAAAACACCAAAAAAACGCATTTTTTCACTAAAAAGAATCAAAAAACGCAAAAGTGTAAAACGCGCTTGACTCCTATTTTTAGCAACATGGCATTTTTACGAATAGCGGACTAAAACATTTTGAAAAAATCCACAATCATATAACCTCGTAAAAAAGGGAATTTCGCAAAACACCCACAAAGCACCCCACCAATTTTGATTTCTCAACATACCGCACGAAAAACAAATTCCCCTTCCCTGAAGGGGTACGCCTGGAGGGCGGGGGGTAGTTCCGAAGTGAGAAAACGCGTTCCCCCGGTCAAACACCTCGTCAGCCTAACGGCTGCTACCCCTCTGAAAGAGGGAAATTTGGCAAAATCCCTCAACCCTCCATCGCGAAGTCGCCCAGCCGTCGCATGAAGCTACCAGCAGGGTCGATTCTCTCATTTCGTCTTGCTTCTCGCAAGAACAGGCAGCGTTTCCGGTTCAGGGAAGCAACATCCATTGTATCCCTGAGCTGGGGGACGAAGAGGAGGCGGAAGCCAACGTTGTTGTTCGAGTTCGTCGGGTCGTTGTTGTTCCGGTTCGCGGACCGACAGTTCTCGGCGTTGTTGTTCCAGCTACCGCCACGATTCACTCGGTTCGAACCAATGGAAACGCTCCTTTGGGATAAAAAATCTGCTTCCGCCACGAGTGTGTCTCCGCTTGGCACACGAAGGCAAGAAGAGCCTCCGTTGCCTGCGGACTCGCGGCGCGTATCTTCGTTAAAAACCTCCGTTTCGTCTTTTGAAGAAGTCGTAATTTATTCGGATGTACTCGAAAACCTAAAAATGGGAAGCCATGGGCTGTACGATTGCGCAGCGAACAATTAAACTCCAGGTTCAAACACGTGCTCGCAAAGGATACTATCTCCGACTCGACCGCTTTCAACTCCTCTCGCGATTTCGAAAAACAAACCATATCATCCATGTATCGAACGTAGCCGACTACCTTCAAACGCTCTTTGATAAAATGATCCAATACTCCAAGGTAATAATTGGCAAAATATTGACTCGTCAAATTGCCGATCGATATGCCGCGCCCCAGCGTCGTTTCGTAGCTGTCGACGATTTTCTCGAATAGCCGCAAAAGTGGCGCATCTTTGAAGAGCCTCGCAAGCAGACCCATCAATACGCTATGGTCTATCGAGTCAAAATACTTGTGCACATCCATCTTCAAATACCACGTGTTTCGGCGTGCAAAATGTTGCGAGCGCGCAAGTGCTGCCGTCTGACCTTTTCCAACGCGACATGCGAAGGAGTCAAAAATTTGGTATCGCTCAAATACGTCGTCGCAGACATTAATAATCGCATGGTGCAAAACACGCTCTCGAAACGATGCCGCACAAATCACGCGCTCTTTCGGATCGTGAATGGTGAAATAATGGTAGTCCCCAACGGAAACTTCCTCAGAACGCAGCTCCTCCGCCATCGCGAGGAGATTCTCGTTGAGATTTTCACGGAATCTCTGCACCTCCTTCTTCCCTGACTTCCGCCTCTGTGCCTTCCAAAACGCCAGTTGCAGGTTCTCCATCTCCGCTATTTTCCAATATAGGTTCCCCGCTCGCCGCATCTTTCTCTCCCCGCTTTTCTTCCCATAATTGAATGAAACGCGCGCCGTATTTTTCGCATTTCTTGTCACCAATACCGTTCACTTTGCGCAAATTTGAAAACGTGACCTCTTCGAATTTCGCCAGCTCGGCAAGCTGCTCGTCCAAAAAAATCGCAAATGCTGGTATTGCTTCATCTTTCGCAATTATTCTTCGGCACTCTCGCAAAACGGCAAAACGTGAAAATTCCTCCACGCTCAATTTGTCTCGATAATCCACCCTGCTCGTTTTCTCAGAACGCCCACCAGGCGTGGTGGGGGAACCACCTTCGATATATTCCACACAAAAATGCCACTGCGCCCCATTTTGGTCGCTAAAATTACGCGTCATCGACAATACTCGCTTCGATCGAAGAAAACGATTCAACTCCTCCTCCGACTCCGTATCGCCCGGATGTATCACAAATACCTTCACCTGCATTCAACTCTCCTTTTTTGTTTGATTATCGCACAATTATTTCTCCGGACTTGCTCGTGGAGGGCGATGCCCCCCACTTCGCCAAGTCCGCACTCGCAGG